>DASYMC010000069.1:0-2601 GCA_036009255.1 Pseudonocardiaceae bacterium | reverse complement strand
GCTGGTGTGCTCTTGGTCCTCGCGGTGCAGGTCGATCGCGTAGTCGCCGGCAAGCGGCACCAGGGCGGGCAGCACCCAGGTCGCCATCGAATCGGCGTTTACCGCGATCGGCACGCTGGGCGGCCGCCCGCCCGCACCGTCGCCGCCCAGCTGGCGTGCGGTGTCGGCGGTGAGCAGGTCAACCTGCCGGGCCAGGCGTAGCACCGCCTGGCCGGACTCGGTGACCTGGACCGGCTTGGTCCGCACGAGCAGCACCCGGCCTGTGGCAATCTCCAGCGCGCGCAGCCGCTGGCTGATCGCCGACGGGGTGACGTGCAGGGCGCGGGCGGCTGCCTCGAGGGTGCCCGCGCGGACGGTGGTGTCCAGGGCACTTAGTTGTGCAAGGTCCAGCTCCACGAACAGCAATCCTAACGATCCTTAAGAACAATTAGCTAGGCTGGCGGTCGGCCGGCTCCTATCGTCGAGGCATGCTCTCCGCTGCTTCTCTACTCGCTGCCGTCTCCGGGTTGGCGTTGGGGCTGGGGCTGATCGTGGCCATTGGTGCGCAGAACGCGTTCGTGCTGCGTCAGGGACTGCGGCTCGAACACGTGACCGCTGCGGTGGTTGTGTGCACGGCGTCGGATCTCGCCCTGATCGCGGTGGGCGTGCTCGGGGCCGGCGCGGCACTCTCGCGGGTCCCGTGGCTGATCTCGGTGGTCTGCTCCGCAGGCGCAGCGTTCCTGCTGACCTACGGCTTCCACGCCGCGCGGCGTGCGCTGCGGCCGGGGGTGCTGCGGCACGAAGCAGCCGGCGCCCGAAACGGCCTCGCGGTGACCGTCACCACCGGCCTGGCCCTGACCTGCCTGAACCCGCACGTCTACCTGGACACCATGGTGCTGCTCGGCTCGGTGTCGTCGACCTATGGCCCCTACCGCTGGGAGTTCGCCGCAGGCGCGGGGCTGGCCAGCCTGCTCTGGTTCTCCGCACTCGGTTACGGCGCCTACCTGCTGCGGCCGGCGTTCGCGCGACTGGTCGCCTGGCGGGTTCTCGACGCCGCAATCGCCGTGATCATGACGGTCCTCGGGATCTTGCTGGCTGTGCGCGGCGCCGCGGCGATCCTGGTGATCTCGGGGGTTACCGCGTTCGTGGTCAGCACACTGGCCGGGCGCGTCGGCCGGCGCGCGAAACGGAGGCGGTGGCCCGGGAGCAGGCTGCGCTGCAGCGAGTGGCGACGCTGGTCGCGGGTGGGTTCGCCCAAAGGAGGTGTTCACTGCGGCCACTGAGGGTCGCTCGGCAAAGACTAAGGGGCAGCAATGGCGGCGACAATCACTAACCACGGCTACATCTCCACCAGCTCTTCCCGAAGCATCACCGACTTGCTGCTAGGAATCGGTGACGGAGACCCGGCAGTCTGGGACGAGATCATGCATCGATACGGCAAACTCATCGCCTCGACGGTGCGCTCATTTCGACTGCAGGACGCTGACGCGCACGACGCTGTGCAGACAACCTGGCTACGGCTGGCAGAACACGCCCACCAGATACGGGAACCGGAACGGCTAGGTAGTTCGTTAATCACCACCGCACGGCGCGCATGCCTGCAAATCTTACGCCAAACCAAACCCACCTTCGACAACTTCGATGTGGTGGCCGAGACGGTCGTCGGTTTATCTGAAGGCCCCGAACAGCGCGTCGTAGACGCTGACACTGCACGGATACTGTGGAGCTGCGTCAGCGAGTTATCGCCTCGCCAGCAGATTCTGTTGCGGGCACTATTTACCGACACCCTGTTCCCTACACCAGGGTTGCCCGCATCTACCAAATGCCGACCGGAGGCATCGGACCTACCCGAGCACGAGCTCTGGCCCAGCTTCGGGCCGGGCTAGAACGACGCCAGGTTGGGGAAGAAGCCGGCAAACGTACCAAAAGGAGCGGTGACGTGATTGTTCCCGCCTTGTTCTATTAGGAGATGGTTGCTGTGGCCACTTGAATCGCAGCACTGAAATCACCCGACTGTGACGAGAGCGCGCACTATTCCGCGTATTCTGTGTTATTGGGCGGAGGAACGCCGAACACCGCGGGCGACTCGGTGTGCCGGTGGCGGGGCTTGCAGGCGTCGGTGACCTTGCCGGTGGCGATCTCCAGCGCGGCGAACAGGGTGGTGGTGCCATGACGGGTGTAGTCGTAGGTTCGGCGCTCGACTTGTCCGGGGCGCATCGGCAGCATCGGGCGGTCCGGTCCAGCGCCTGGATCTGGGACTTCTCATCGATGCAGACCACCACTGCACCCTCGGGCGGGTTCAAATACAGCCCAAAGGTGACGCCACCCACCGACTCACAGACCTCGGCCCCATGCTGGTCCCGGCCGCGGTCAAGTCGGACAAAGTCACGCGCCGCCTAAGGACGCCCTGGGCAGGGGAGTTGCGAGTGGACGCCCGCCGCACGTTCGCCCTGGTGACGACAGCGGTGCTTAGCTGTCTCTTGTCACATCCGAGACGACTACTGCTCTAGCCGCGATGATGGCGCCATCGCCGATGGTGACGCCGGGCATGACGACGGCTTCCCGGCCGATCCATACGTCGTTTCCGATGACAGTGTTGCCGCGGCTGTGGATCCTGGGGAG
>DASYMC010000068.1:0-9131 GCA_036009255.1 Pseudonocardiaceae bacterium | reverse complement strand
ATGCTGATCATGTTCGTGCCCGTCGCGCTGGGCGCGTCACAGCCTGTTCGACTTGCGGGTTGAAACTCGTGGTCCCCGGGGACACCGGGGTGCGAGCATGCCCCTGGATGTAAGAAGAAATGGGAATCAGGAGGCGGCATGGTGGCCGGTTACGAGTACAAGGTGGTCGAGCTTCGCGAGGGCTTGCTCGGGGGCAAGATGTCCGGTGACAAGCTTGAGAAGATCCTTAACGATCAAGCGGACGATGGGTGGCAGCTCAAGGCCATCACCGCAGTCGAGGTCAAGGGCCGGGTCGGGCCTGGTGGGGTGGATGGCGTGCTCGTCACCTTCGAGCGTCCTCGCGGCTGAAGCTTTGCCGCACTCGCCTGTGCCGGCACCTGCGCACGGCCGGCGGTAGGAACGGAGTCGAATCGTATGGCGCATCGGGCAGGATGAACGCGTCCACCGAGGGAACGTGGGGCCTAGGTGTGCCCGCTCGTCTTCGATCAGCGCCTCGGGCGAGCTGCAGTCGGCGCCGGTGGCCAGATTCCAGCCCACCAAGGTGCCGTAGGAGTGCCCGACGTAGACCACTTCATGGAACTGCTCGCCGCCGGGCGAGGTGATCTCACCACGGCGGATGGCCTGCACGACCTGGTGCATAGTGCAGGCGTTGCTATGGATGGTGATCTTCGTCGACAGCGGATGTGAGGAGCGCCCGGAGCCGATCCGGTCGATGGCCAGCGTGGCGAACCCGGCCTTATTCGCCGCGGCAGCGTAGTTGTACCGGTCGGTCCCGCCACTCGGGTGGGGAACTCCCAGTAGTCGCCTGTGTAGACAAGACCGTGCACGAGGAGCCGGATAGTGTCCGGCGACTGCCCGGACGGTATGCACAGCTTGCCGTAGATGCGCTCATCGGCCGGCTGCCCCTGCGCCAGCGCGACCGGCACCTGCACGTCACGGCACTCTCGCCCTGAGCCAGCGTCCTGGCCGGCCAGCGCCGGCGCGGCGGCCGCGAGCGACAGCAGCATCCCCGCCACCACGAGGCCACGGTGGTCGAGGACTTCGGCCAGGGCGTGCTCGGCGGGGTCCACATGGCCGGGTCAGGCACGTATTTGTGCGGTTGGTGGCCGTCCCTTGCTCGGCTGGCAGTCGTGCGCTGTCCATCTTGAGGGCGCAGCGTCCAACACCGCCTGTCCAACGCAACGATGAGATCGAGAAGGTAGCCCATGATCGAGCTGCGGTGGATCGGTCGAAAGACTCGGAGGGCACGCCGCGGATCGCTGTCCGTACTCGCGCTGGTGGGTGTGGTGGTCACCGTGTTGATAGCTGCGGTGTCGACGGCGGCCACCAGCCAGGCTGCGATCCCGGGCGGCAGCATTGAACGCGCGGCGCCGTTGGCTACCGCGGGGAACTACGTCGCTTTGGGCGACTCTTACTCCTCCGGAGTGGGCACCGGCGTCTACGACCCGGCGAGCGGGGACTGTGCCCGCAGCCCACGGTCCTACCCGCCGCTGTGGGTCACCGAACACCACCCCGCCAGCTTCACATTCGCGGCCTGCTCCGGAGCCAGGATCGCCGACGTGCTCAGCACGCAGATCTCGGCCCTGCGCCCCAGCGCTGACCTGGTGACGATCACCATCGGCGGTAACGACGCGGGATTTGCCCCTGTGCTGCAGATCTGCACGACCGCGACGAGCGACCACACTTGCACCTCCATGGTCGATGCCGCGGAGGTCTTCGTGCTGTTCGCGTTGCCAATCCGGCTGGCCCAGGCCTACGCCGCGATCCGCCACGCCGCGCCACACGCCCAAGTAGTCGTGCTGGGTTACCCACGGCTGTTCGACCTGGCACCGAGTTGCACCGACGCGCAGGCGCCGAACGTGAAGCGGCGGAGCAAACTCAATCAGGGCGCCGACCTGCTCGATGGCGTCATCAAATCTGTTAGCCAGCGGTTCGGGTTCACCTTCGGCGACGTGCGCGAGCGGTTTGCCTCTCACGAGGTGTGCTCGGCCGACCCGTGGATCAACGGCCCGAGCGGGCCCACCTCCGGGGGGCTGTATCACCCGACCCAGACCGGGTACCGAAACGGCTACTTACCCGCGCTGGACGCTGTGACGACGTACACCGGCCGCGGCGAGCGGACAGCGCGACGAGGTGCGATCGGCGCCGTTGAGCGCGCGCGGCGGCCGGTAAGCTCAGACGTCGTGAAATACGCTGGTCGACCCGGATGACGGCTTCGAGGTCGTAGTCGGCGACGATGAACACCGTCCTGGCAGCTCAGCTGGCCGGTCATAGCGCTGATCCAGGGACACACCTTCGGCTCCTACCGAGCAATCACCCCTGACCCAGGGCGGTCTCGGCGCCTTGGTCGACAGGTGCCGGTCCCTGAATGAGTCGAAGGCACGAGAAAGGACGGCATGGACTACGACCGCCACTGCACCGAGATCGTCACCCAGGCCGAGCTGCTCACCACCGGCATCGAGGGCGCGGATCTGCGCGCACCCGTGCCCTCCTGCCCGGACTGGACCCTGGGGATGTTGTTGCGGCACGTCGGCGGCGGGCACCGCTGGGCGGAGGAGAGGGTCCGGACCCGCGCGACGGGGTTCCTGCCGGACGACCGGATCCGCAAGCTCGACGGTGACGACTCGGCCGATGTCCCTGCAACCTGGCTCATGGAGGGCGCCACCCGCTTGGCGGACACCCTACGCACGGCCGGCCCGGACACGAAGATCTGGACTCCTCTCGATCTCGACGGCACGACGTCGTTCTGGGCCCGACGCTTCGCAAACGAGACCCTGATCCACCGTGCCGACGCCACGCTGGCGGCGGGTACGGAGTTCACGGTCGCCGAGGACGTCGCGCTCGATGCCGTCGACGAGTGGATGGAGCTTGACTCGCTACCGAAGCACTTCGAGTACAGACCGCAGAAGCGGAACCTCCTCGGACCTGCCCGGACCCTCGGGTTCGAAGCCACCGACACCCCCGCGGCATGGTTCGTCGACCTCACCGGAGGCGTCATCACCTGGCGGCGCGCGCAGGAGAAGGCCGCCGTCACGGTGCGGGCCTCGCTGAAGGATCTCCTGCTGGCGATCTATCTGCGCAAGCCCGTGCGCAGCAACGGAATCGAGATCGCCGGGGACGGGGAGTTGCTGGACTTCTGGTTGGGCCACGTCGGCTTCGCCTGATCAGTCACCTGTTAACAGCCCAGGGGGCATGATCGACGCTTACTCCGACGCCGGTGGCAACGTGATCGGCACGGCGGTGAACTACCGGGATGGGGCGAGCGAGGAGGTCCTCGGCCAGCTGTCGGGTTACAGGTGCCCCACAGCCTGCTCAGCGGGATATCGAACGCGAGCTGCTGCCGATGGCGGCTGGGCTCGGCTTGAGCGTTGCCGCCTGGGGACCGCTGGCCGGCGGTGTGCTGTCCGGCAAGTTCACCGCCGGCGCCCCACCCACAGGGCCGACCCGGGTCGCCGCCGAGTCGGTCGGGGACCGGGAGCGCAAGGTAGCCGTCCTGGTCACCGAGATCGCCGCCGAACTCGGCGTCAGCCCGGCCCAGGTGGCCATCGCCTGGATCATGGCACGATCGTTGCTGGGCTTTCCAGCCGAGTTCATTGCCGGCACCGCGTCGTGGGTGTACGGCGAGGCCGGCCAACTCGTGGACGGCTGGCGCGGGCCTGAGCGCTACGCTGCCGAGGTGATCGGTCTGCGTTACAGCATGGCACCCAGGTGCCCCCGCTGCGATCATCGGGCCGTCTTGACGCTGACCGGGGCCAATCGTCTGGTGAAGGCGTCCGGGCGGCAGCTGGAGCCGTTCCGGTGCCGGGACGAGCATGGCTGGCACGTGCGGCATCCGGGCATCGAAGGCGGGGGCAAGTCACCCAGGCGCGGGGGGCGTTAGGCGTCGTCCGTTGCAGGCGGACCTTCCGGCGTGCTCTGGCCCGCGTGGCGGTAATCCACGATGCTGTAGAGCGCCAGGCGGTCGAGATGGTGGGTGCTGCGGACCTGCCGGACGGTGCCGCTGCGGGACCGCATCACCAGTGACTCGGTGATGGCCCGGTTACGGCCGTAGCGCACCCCGTGCAGCAACTCCCCGTCCGTGATGCCGGTCATGACGAAGAACGCATCGTCGCCGGTGACCAGATCGTCGACCGTGAGCACCTCGTCGAGATCGAGGTTGGCTTCATCGGCCCGCCGCTTCTCCTCGTCACTGCGGGGGTGCAGCCGTCCCTGCAGCACGCCACCGAGGCACTGGATCGCACACGCGGTGATCACCCCCTCGGGAGTGCCGCCGATTCCAAGCAGCAGGTCGACGCCCGAATCGGGGGTCGCTGCCTGCACCGCCGCGGCGACGTCGCCGTCGGTGATGAACTTGATCCGGGCGCCCGTCGTGGTGACCCGACGGGCCAGCTCGTCATGCCGGGGCCGGTCCAGCATGCAGACCGTGATGTCTTCAGGGGTGCACTCCTTGGCGCGAGCCAGGGCGGCGATGTTGTCCTCCGGGGACTGCCGGATGTCGACCACACCGACGGCGTCGGGACCGGCGACCAGCTTGTCCATGTAGAACACCGCGGAGGGGTCATACATGGCGCCACGAGGCGCGACGGCGAGTACCGACACCGCATTGCCCATGCCCTTGGAGGTGAGCGTGGTGCCATCGATCGGATCGACGGCCACATCGCAGGCGGTGCCGGTGCCGGCGCCGACGCGTTCGCCGTTGTAGAGCATGGGGGCGTCGTCCTTCTCGCCCTCACCGATGACGACAACGCCATCCATTGCGACGGTTCCCATCATCGCCCGCATCGCCGCCACGGCGGCGGAGTCGGCACCGTCCTTGTCCCGGCGGCCGACCCACCGGCCCCCCGCCATAGCGGCGGCTTCGGTGACTCGCAGAAGGTCCAGCGCAAGGTTACGGTCCGGTGCCGGTCGGGTAGTGGGAGTCGTTGGTGATGCTGCGGTCGGCTTTCCCATGCCAGCAGACTAGGAGTGATACACCTGAGATCTCCTCCCTCGGCGGGAGGATCTTCGGGGTGAGTTGACGCGGGAAGGAGATCGATGCAGCTCGTCGTGATGGGCGTGTCCGGCTCCGGAAAGAGCACCGTGGCCGCAATGATCGCCGGTCGGACCGGCTGCGCGCTCGCTGAGGGCGACGACTTCCACACCGCGGCGAGCATCGCCAGGATGGCCGCTGGACGCCCCCTCGATGACATGGTCCGAGCGCCGTGGCTGGCGGCGATCGCAGCCTGGCTCGCCGAACGCGCCACTCGGGGGGAGTGCGCCGTGGTGAGCTGCTCCGCGCTGCGGCGGGCCTACCGAGACGTGTTACGCGGCGCGGGCCGGGATGTCTGGATGGTGCACCTGGCGGGTCCATATGAACTGGTCGCGCAACGGCTGGCCACTCGTCGCGGTCACTTCATGCCCCGAGAGCTGCTGGCAAGCCAATACGCCACGCTGGAACCGCTGGCTCCCGACGAACCCGGCATCACCGTCAACCTCGCAGACACACCCACGGACCTCACCGACGAGATCCTCCGAACCCTGCCCTGGGGCGGGTACGGATGTCACCGAGAGGCAATGATTACGGAGCATCAGGGAGGGGAAGATGTGGTGTGATATGCGGGGGTTGGCGGTGCAGGAGACTGGGATGCGGAGCTGAGCGGCCCGCGCGCCGCGTTGCTGGTGCTGGCGAAGGCACCCGTGCCCGGCGAGGTGAAGACCCGGCTGTGTCCGCCGATCACCACCGTTCAAGCCGCCCGCATTGCGGCGGCAGCCTTTCAGGACACCTTGGACGCGGTGCTGGCGGTGCCCGACGTCGTGCCGGTGGTCGCCCTGACCGGCGATCTTGCGCGGGCGGTCGACAGCGCGGCGTTGAGCGTGCGGTTACGCGGCACCACGGTGCTGCCGCAGCGGGGGACGACCCTGGGGCAGCGCATCGCCGCCGCGTATGCCGATACCGCCGCGGTGGTCGGTCACCGGCCGGTGCTACAGATCGGGATGGACACCCCGCAGGTTGATGCGCAGCTGCTCAGCCACTGCCTGGAGCGGCTCGAGGGCGACGGCGTGGACGCCGCACTCGGGATGGCCACCGATGGCGGTTGGTGGGTTCTGGGCGTGCGGCGACCCGAGCTGGCTGGACTGATCGCCGATGTCCCGACTTCGCGTGCAGATACCGGGGCCAAGACCATGGCGGCGCTGCAAGCCGCTAGCTGCCACGTCGTCGGGTTGCCTGAGTTATCGGATGTGGACACCTGGGACGACGCTGTCACGGTGGCCACTCAGGCGCCTTACGGCCGGTTTGCCGCCGTGGTGGCCGCCCTGGACGGCTGCCGGTGATTGCCCGACACACAGTCGTCTTCGATCCCATCTTGGCCGGGCGGCCGGTCCAGCTCGTGGGCGAGGACGGGCGGATACTTCCGGTGGCGCCACAGCGCTGGCTGGCCCGTGCTGCTCGCCGACGGCAACATCGGCATCGGTGGGGACCCGGTGCGGTTGCTGCGCCGCTGCGCAGCCCTACTCCGAAGCGGGGGCACCATGCTGGTCGAGGCAGAGCCTCCTCGAGCTGGGCTCTGGCGGGGAACTGCCCGGCTCCAGCTAGCCGGCGGCGCCTCGGGCCCCTGGTTTCCGTGGGCGGTCGCCGAGCTGCCGGTGCTGGCTGCGCTCGCCGCGCTGGCCGGGCTCGGCGTGGGGGACCGCCACTGCGCTGACCGTTGTTTCGTCGAGCTGCAGCACGTCCGCGGACGGTAATCCCTGGAACGCCGCTGGGCAGCTAGCGTTAAGGACCATGACGGTGCTGGCCCGGTGGGTCCGACGGGCAACCGAGCATCCCCCACCGGGTCCGTTCCGGGCCGGCTTCTGGCGCAGCCCGCTGCGCGGCCCGTGGTTCACCGCGGTGCTCAGCGTGGCGCTGTTGCCCGGCATCACGCTGATGTTCCTCACCGGGTTGGCGTCCTACGCCGCCTACAATCCCAACCTGGCTCCCGGCAACGACACCACACCGGACAAGGGATTGCTCGGATCGTGGCTGCCCGGCTGGCCAGCCGGGCCGTCCTGGCTGTATTGGGTCACCCAGGGCGTACACGTCGCGCTCGGCCTGGTGCTCATCCCGATCGTGCTGGCCAAGCTGTGGTCGGTGCTGCCCAAGCTGTTCGAGTGGCCGCCGGCCCGCTCGCTGACTCATCTGGTGGAGCGCGCCTCGCTGCTGTTGCTCGTCGGTGGTGCAGTGTTCGAGCTGGTCACCGGCGTGATGAACATCCAGTACTTCTACGCCTGGCCGTTCCAGTTCTACCAGGCGCATTACTACGGGGCGTGGGTGTTCATCGCCGCGTTCGTCGTGCACGTGGCGTTCCGGCTGCGCCGGGTGGTCACCGCGCTGCGATCTCGCAGCGTGCTGCGTGAGCTGCGCACTCCGCTGGAACAGACCACCGCCGAGCCGCCCGACCCTGATCATCTGGTCTCCGCCGATCCCGCGCCGCCGACCATCTCGAGGCGTGGCGCGCTGGGCATGGTCGCGGCCAGCTCGCTCGCACTGCTGGGGCTCAGCGTGGGCCAAGCCATCGGTGGGGCGGCCCGGTCCACTGCGCTGCTGGCACCGCGCGGGCAGCAGCCGGGGACAGGCCTCCCAGTACGCCAGACAGACTTCCCGGTGAACAAGACCGCCGCCGTGGCCAGGATCGACCCGGTCGATGACACCTGGCGCTTAGAGCTCAAAGGCCCGGCGAGCCGATCCTTCTCACGTGCGCAGCTGCTGGCGTTGCCGCAGCACACTGCCCGATTGCCGATTGCCTGCGTAGAGGGGTGGTCCACCGGCGTACAGACCTGGACCGGGGTACGGCTGGCTGATCTCGCGGCCCTGGCCGATGCGATGCCCGGTGCCCGGTTGTTCGTCGAATCGCTCCAGCGCGGTGGCGGTTTCGGCTCGGCCACTCTGTCCGCCGAGCAGGTGAGGGCCACCGATGCTCTCCTGGCATTGCGGGTCAATGGTGCGGACTTGACCCTCGACCACGGATTCCCCGCCCGGGTCGTGGTGCCTGCTCTGCCCGGCGTGCACAACACCAAGTGGGTCACCCGCATGACATTCCTCGCCGGATCAGCGCCATGACCCGCCGCGAATCCGTCCAATTGCTGGCGCTGCTGGCCAGTTTCGTGGTGGCCGGCTATGCCGGGATCCGATTGCTGGCCGGCAACCCGGTCGGTGTCGCTACCTGGTTCGTCGGTAGCGCCGTCGGTCACGACCTGCTGCTGTTCCCGCTGTACGCCGGGTTGGACGCCGCGCTGGTCGTGCTGTTGCGCCGCTTCCCGGAGTTGGCCACCGTGGGCGGTGTCCGATGGCTGAACTACTTGCGGGTCCCTGCCGTGGTTTCCGGTGTGCTGTTGTTGGTGTGGCTTCCGTTGATCCTCGGGCTGCCCACGGTGATCCAGGATGCCTCCGGGCTACCCCCGCCGCCGCTGCTGCGGCATTGGCTCGCGGTCACCGCGTTCCTCTTCGCGATCTCCGGGGCGGTCTTGACGGTGCGCCTCGCCTCGACCCGGCGAAGTGCGGGGTGAGCGCAGTGCCTCAGCGCTTGTCGCTGTCGGTCCCGCTGGGCGATGTTGTCTCCGAGGCTCTGGCCGCCGAAGCCGCGATCGCCGAACGTAAGGCCGTCCGGCTGCAGGCTGACGCCGGCAGTGACTGGCCGATCGTGCACGGCAGTGACCCGGAGCTGGCGCGGGGCTCGTCGAGGCTCATTCCGGCCGCATCGGGGCCCGCAACCACGGCGCAGGCTGCCGCTTCGAGATCCAACTCCCACTCGCCGCCAGCTCATCCCACCCCGAGTGAGACGCGTCCGCGAGCAGGAAACAGCGAGCGCATTAACAATGTGGTGAGGACGTTTATCCCCAGTAGGGGAGTTGTACCCCGGCGAATTGCGTCTGGCGCAACCGCCCGTAGTGCACGAGAAACAAACAACGATGTCGTCCCTCGGCAGGGTTCTCAGCGAAGACGATCACTCGCGGCCGTCGCGGACCATATCCGCGAGCTGGTGACCCCGGCCGGCTCGTCGACGTGCGCCGGCCACGTCATCCTCGGCCGGTCTGGGTCGGGGCGGACCGATCGGCGCCAGTAGGCCGGCGGCGGCCAGTCGGCCGCACGATGGATACGGGCGATCAGCTCGTCT
>DASYMC010000067.1:0-2899 GCA_036009255.1 Pseudonocardiaceae bacterium | reverse complement strand
CGCGACGATGGCTATGACAGCGTCGAGTGGGCTGCGAAACTACCCGGATCGTCGGGCAAGGTCGGCATGTACGGCTCGTCCTACGTCGGTGCGACCCAGTGGCTGGCCGCCGAGACCGCTCCCCCTCACCTGAGCACGATCGTGCCGGCCAACACCGCGTCGGACTACTACGACGGCTGGACCTACGAGAACGGCGCGTTCCGGCTGAACTTCATCGAACCGTGGGCGATGGACACGATCGCGTTGTCCGCGGCCAAAAACCGGGGTGACACCAAGGGCGCCCAGCAGCTCACCCAGGACCACCAGCACATCACCACCTGGCTGCGGTACACCCCGTATCGCAGCTTCCCGCCGTTTCACCCCGGTGACGGCGCGGTGGCACCGTACTTCTACGACTGGATCGCGCACCGCACCGACGGCCCGTACTGGCAGCAGTGGGCGCCCCAACAGCACTACCCCAAGATTAATATTCCGGTATTGAACGTCGAGGGTTGGTACGACGCGTTCCTCACCGGTGGCGTGCACAACTTCACTGGCATGGTCAGCTCCGGCGGATCAGCGTTGGCCCGCACCAACCAGCGAATCGTGATCGGCCCCTGGGACCACATCAGCTGGGGTCGGCCCGACAGCCCCGCAGCACCGATGCTCAAGCAAATCGGACCAGTCGGCAACAGCCCGATCAACGAACTGATGCTGGCGTGGTGGGACCACTTCCTCAAGGGCATCGACAACGGCGTGAGCAACGGCCCGACAGTCAACTACTTCGAGATGAGCGCCAACGTCTGGAAAACCGCGTCAGCCTGGCCGCTACCCGGCACCCAGTGGACGAACTACTACCTATCCAGCGCCGGACACGCCTCGTCCGTGATGGGTGACGGCCAGCTGGTCACCAGCCCGCCGACCACCGGGCAGCAACCCGACACCTACGACTACGACCCCCGCAACCCCGTGCCCAGCGTGGGCGGTCACTCCTGCTGCGCTGCGCTAGGCGGTTCACAGGGGCCCTATGACCAGCAGCCCATCGAAAAGCGACCAGACGTACTGGTGTACACGACACCGCCACTGGCCACCGACACGGAGGTGACGGGACCGATCAGCGTGACGCTCTATGCCAGCTCGTCGGCACCGGACACTGACTGGACCGCCAAGGTGGTCGACGTGCACCCGGACGGCACTGCGGTCAACCTCAACAACGGCATCCAACGCGCCAGCTTCCGGGAGTCGAGCAGTGCGCCGACGCCGATTGTGGCGGGCACGGTCTACCAGTACACGATCACCGTCTGGCCGACGAGCAACCTGTTCCTCGCCGGCCACCGGATCCGCTTGGAGATCTCCTCCAGCGACTTCCCTCAGTTCGACCCGAACCCCAACACCGGGTCGTGGCTGGGGGAAAGCACGACGACACAGATCGCCCACCAGACCGTGCTGCACGACGCCCAGCACTCGTCGGCACTGGTACTGCCGGTCATCCCGGCGTCGGCTTCAGGCAAGGCCAGCACCACGTTCCCGCTGAAGGCCCATCAGTAGCCGCTGTGCCGCTGCACCGACCGTTCGTCGTGCTCGGCGTGAGGCGGCGCATCGTGACCGGCAAGTGTGACTACAATCGGTGTCTTCCCTGAACATGCCGTAGGTCGCGGTCGTCATCCTCCAGCGGCAGGAGGGAGCGGGTATGGAACTGCTGCTGCTCACCGCCGACCCCGGACCGGGTTCGGTGCTACCTGCACTGTCCTTGTTAGGGCACGGCGTGCGGTCGGCCGCCCCGGAGGTCGCTGCTCTGCTGGACGCCGACTCGTGCGACGCGGTGCTGGTTGATGCCTGCTCGGATCTGGCCGGTTCGCGCAGCCTGTGCCGGTTGCTGGGATCCACCGGGCTGGAGGTGCCAGTGGTGGTCGTGATCAGTGAGGGCGGGCTGGTGGCGCTGTCCGCGGACTGGGGCTGCGACGAGATCCTGCTGCCTACCGCGGGCCCAGGCGAGGTCGATGCCCGGCTTCGGCTGCTGATCGCCCGGCGCTCCGGGGAGCAACAGGGCGCTGGCCGAAGCGGCGCGCTGATGCAGGGTGAGCTGGTGATCGATGAGGCGACTTACACCGTCCGGGTCAAGGGCCGACCGCTGGATCTCACGTACATGGAGTTCGAGCTGCTGAAGTATCTCGCGCAGCATGCCGGCCGGGTGTTCACCCGCGCGCAGTTGCTGCAGGAGGTGTGGGGCTATGACTTCCTCGGCGGCACCCGCACTGTCGATGTCCATGTGCGGCGGCTGCGGGCCAAGCTCGGTCCAGAGCACGAGCAGCTCATCGGCACGGTGCGGAGCGTGGGTTACAAGTTCGTCCGACCGCTGCGCGGCATGAGTTCCCGAGAGCGGGCCGCGCAGGAACACGTAGCCGAGCAGGACGCCGAGACCGCGGACACCGACGCAGACGCCCGGAGTGGCGGGGTGGGCGGCTGGTCACCGGGTGGATGATCCGGGGCCTACCGCGTGGGTGACTCTTAGTCCCGAACGCTGAGCGGTCGTCCCTTGATTCGTCCGCGAGTGCCGCTGCATGCTGTTGACCTGCGGCTACGTTCCCGCGAAGAACGGACTGTACGAACCCGTCACGCCATTCGCGCTGACCAGCCGAGGGACCGTGGCGACCAATAAGGGGCTGCGTCGTCGCGGCCGTTGCCATGGCGCAGTGATGTGGTCCCTTTGCCGCTGTGTCTGCTTGTGAACCGAAGGCGGGGTGAACCGCGGTAGCCGGTTCAACACTGGGGCGGTCGATCGGCGTCGTGGCACGCTGATCGTGTGCCGGGCGAGGAACTGGGCCGGTGGGGCCAGCAATTGATAGAGGACACCCTGACCCGCCGGCACCGGATGCTGGGCGATGACCACCCCGACACCCTGCGCTCGGCGAACAACCTC
>DASYMC010000066.1:0-5077 GCA_036009255.1 Pseudonocardiaceae bacterium | reverse complement strand
CCCGCAGCCGCTCCACCGGCGGCACCGGCCTAGGCCTGGCCATCGTCAAACACGTCGCCGCCAACCACGGCGGCCACGTCCAACTCTGGAGCAAACCCGGCACCGGCTCCACCTTCACCCTGCGCATCCCCGCCCACCCCGACAACCCACCAGCAGCGTTGCGCCCGCTAGCCACACCCGAGTACGTGGGAGGGTCATCATGATCAGAGTGTTGATCGTCGAGGACGAGGAAGACTTCGCTGACCCGCTGGCCTTCTTGCTGCGCAAGGAGGGCTTCTCACCGGCGGTGGCCGCCACGGGATCAGAGGCACTGGAGGAGTTCGACCGCAACGGCGCCGACATCGTGCTGCTTGACTTGATGCTGCCCGGGATGAGCGGCACCGACGTCTGCAAGCAACTGCGTGCGCGTTCCGCAGTCCCGGTGATCATGGTCACCGCCCGGGACAGCGAGATCGACAAGGTTGTGGGGCTGGAGCTCGGGGCGGACGACTACGTCACCAAGCCTTACTCAGCCCGTGAGTTGATCGCGCGGATCCGTGCGGTGCTGCGTCGCGGTGCGGAAGGACCCGACGGTCAGGTCTCCAGCATCGCTACCCTCGGGCCTTCGGTGTTGGAGGCCGGACCCGTTCGGATGGATGTCGAGCGGCACATCGTCACCGTGGCAGGGCACGAGGTTGGCCTACCCCTCAAGGAGTTCGACCTGCTGGAGTATCTCCTGCGCAACGTGGGGCGGGTGCTCACCCGCGGACAGCTCATCGATCGAGTCTGGGGGGCGGACTACGTCGGCGACACCAAAACGCTGGACGTTCACGTCAAGCGGCTGCGCTCGAAGATCGAGCAGGATCCCTCCTCGCCCAGGCACCTGCTCACCGTTCGCGGCCTTGGGTACAAGTACGACACCTGACCTCGCCCCCCGCGTAGCCTGGCCTCTTATGCGGCTCGGCGTGCTCGACGTGGGTTCCAACACCGTCCACCTGCTGGTGGTGGACGCCCATCATGGCGCCCACCCATTGCCTCAGGTCTCGGAGAAATCGGTGCTGAGGCTGGCCGAGCAGATGGACTCCCGCGGGAAGATCACCCGCGAGGGCGCCGATCATCTGATCCGTACCGTGCGCGACGCCGTTGCGTCGGCGTCGGCGATGGGTTGCGAGGATCTGATGGCCTTCGCCACCTCAGCCGTGCGCGATGCCTCCAACGCCGTCGCGGTGCTGAATCGGGTGCACGCCGAGACCGGAGTCAAGCTGGTAGTCCTCTCCGGCGAGGAAGAGGCCATCCTCACGTTCCTCGCGGTCCGTCGATGGTGCGGCTGGTCGGCCGGCCGGGTGCTCATGGTGGACGTCGGCGGGGGATCACTGGAGATCGCGAGCGGGATGGACGAGGAGCCCGAGGTGGCGGTGTCCCTGCCGCTGGGCGCCGGCCGGCTCACCCGGTCCTGGCTGAGCCATGACCCGCCTCGCCGCCGCGAGTTGGAAGCCCTACGCGAGCACATTGCCGATCAACTCGAGAAACCGGCCCGGAAGCTGCTTGAGCCCGGCATTCCGGACCGGGTAGTGGGCACCTCGAAGACGATCCGGTCGCTGGCCAGGCTCAGCGGTGCCGCGCCATCCTCAGCCGGTCCGCGGGTTCGACGGACGCTCACCGACGCCGGGCTGCGCCAGGTGATCGCATTCATCTCCCGAATGAGTGCCGAGGACCTGGCCGAATTGGAAGGAGTCAGCGCCAGCCGATCCCACCAGCTCGTCGCCGGAGCCCTCGTGGTCCAGGCCGCGATGCGTGCCCTGAACGTCGAGGAGATGGACCTGTGCCCGTGGGCGTTGCGGGAAGGTGTCATCCTGCGACAGCTGGACTTGCTGGACGGGTTGGCTGGAATCGACCGGACGGCGCAGCTGACCCGCCGCCCACCTCGGCGGACTGGACGCGCGGCGGCCCGAGGTGCACGGTAGGGAACGATGAGGCGTAGTAGCGAGCCTGAGGAGCGGGCGCAGTTCACCGTGGCTGAGCTGCTGGCCCGATACGGTGATCCGGCGCCGACCGCTGGGCGGCGGCACCGCCGCGCGGCCGATGACGTCGGCATCATTGCGGACACCGCTGCCCAGCCGGACGTGCCGCCGAACGGTGCCGACCGTCGCGAGCCGACTCTCCGACAGTCAGGTCCGCTGCTAGCTACAGACGCACCTGTCCGTCACCGTTCACCTGGACCTGAGCCGACGTGGGCTCCGGCGACGCGGCGTGATGCGACCCAGAGTGAGTCGACATCGACCCAGCCGAATCTCAACGGTGGCACCCGCCGCGACTGGGCCCCTGCGGTGGGCACGCCGTCGGTTGCGACAACAAGTGCGCCGCTTGCCTCTCCAGCGGTCGCGAGACGAGCGCCGCTCACAAGGACCGCGTTTCCCGACGGGTCTGGCACTGACCAGCTACCCCGGTTTGATCCGGTGCCTGCGTACAGCGCGTCCTGGCCGAGCCGTCCTGCGGTGAGGTCCCCGGCGCGGAGCGCCCCTCCGGCGAGCGCCCCACCGGCGAGCGCCCAGCCTCCGGCCGGCCTAGGTGCAGCGACCCGGGCCGTACCTGAGCAGAAGGCGAACTCCGACTTCGATGACGAGATCGAGGATGCGCAGGCGGCTTCTCCGCTGTGGGAATGGGCCGCGATGGTGAGTCAGATCGGGATCGGTGTGGTCGGCGGTGCCACGTTGTGGCTGATATGTGAGTGGCTTTGGCAACGTATCCCGGTGCTGGCGCTTGTCGTCGCACTCGCTGTGATCACCGGGCTGGTCTGGATCGTGCGACGGGTTCGGCGCGCGGAGGATCTGCAGACGACGGTGATCGCAGTGCTCGTCGGTCTTTTCGTCACGGTCTCCCCGGCGGCGCTGCTGCTTGTCGGCCGATAGCCGGTGGCTGCGGCCGACTCGACCCGGGTGGCCCTTTCCACCGCCTCGGTGTGGCCTGAATCGATCTCGGTGGCCTTCGAGCTGGCTGCTGAACTCGGCTACGACGGTGTCGAGGTGATGGTCTGGGTTGACCCAACCAGCCAGAACCCCGCAGCCGTCGCAGCGCTTGCGACGCGTTACCGGATGCCGGTGCTTGCCCTGCACGCTCCCTGCTTGCTGATCACGCAGCGGGTATGGGCGGCAGACCCAGCAGTCAGATTGGATCTGACCGTGCGCGCGGCCGCCGAACTGGGCGCCGGCACCGTGGTGGTACATCCGCCGTTTCGCTGGCAGCGAGACTATGCCGCGGGCTTCAGCGAGCAGGTCGCCGCGCTGGAGGCCTCATCGGGGCTCGTGATCGCGGTGGAGAACATGTTTCCGCTGCGACGTGGCGGCCTGGAGATGTCCGGCTATGTGCCCTCACCGGATCCCACCGATGTCGGGTACTCGCACTACACACTGGACCTGTCCCACACCTCCGCGGCTAGAGCCGATGCGGTGTCGATGGCGCAGCGGATGGGGAAGCGGCTGGCGCACCTGCATCTTTCTGATGGCACCGGTGCGCCGCGCGATGAGCATCTGGTGCCCGGTCGGGGCAGCCAACCCTGCGCTGAAGTGTGCCTGGCGCTGGCAAAAGAGGGCTTCAGCGGCACCGTGGTACTCGAAGTGAGCACCCGGAAAGCTCGTACCCGCCCGGAGCGTCGAGCCCTCTTGATCGAGGCGCTACTCTTTGCCCGCCTCCACCTGTAGTGACGAGATGGTCACTCGATGCAGCGGGGCATATCAGCACTGATCGAAGGAGTGGCTTGTCATGAACGCAATCATTGTGATCGAAATCGTTGTCGGCATCGTCATCCTCGCCGCGGCCGTGCGATTCGCCGTCCGAGACATCCGGCAGCGTAGCGCTTCCGACTCGGAGCAAGGTGCCGAAACCGTGACCACTACGGAAGCACCGGCATGTGCCAGTGAGCCTCAGCCAGCACAGCAGCTCAGCGAGGTCGGCTCGACGGAGGCGAACTGACCTCGGGCGCGCTCGAACCTGGCTGACCCCGTACTGAGCTCCGGCAGCATCGGCAGCAGTGCGGGAAGCCTGCTGCTCAGCGTGGCCTGCTCAGCGCAGCGGATATGGACGGCTGTTTGCTGGCCGTGTCATAACGCGCGCTAGCGTGCTCCGTTGTGCTGCGATCGTTGATCCTGGCTGCGGCGGACAGCCCGGCCGTCCGCAAGCTCGTGGCCACAGCCCCGGTCAGCCGCTATGTGGTCGACCGCTTCGTGGCGGGGGTGAGCGCGGCGCGGGCGGTGGCCGTTAGTTCAGTGCTGGTGTCCGACGGTCTGACGGTGACCCTCGATCATCTAGGGGAGAGCGTCGCAGATGAAGCGGGCGCGGAATCGACCGTAGCCGCCTACCTCGAACTATTGGCCTGCTTGGCAACGGAGGGCCTGACCAGGTGGGCGGAGGTCAGCTTGAAGCTGTCCGCGGTAGGTCAGCGACTGGACGAAGCACTGGCGCTGCATCACGCATCCCGGATCTGCGCCGCCGCAGAACAATCCGGCACGACCGTAACCCTGGACGCCGAAGACCACACCCTCACTGATTCCACCCTGCGAGTACACGCGGAACTGCGCCACAACTGGCCCAGGACCGGGGCGGTGGTGCAGGCGCACCTGCGCCGCACTCTGGAGGACTGCCGGGCGCTGGCTCTGGCGGGTGCCAGGGTGCGGCTATGCAAGGGCGCCTACGCCGAACCGCCTGAGCTCGCGTTTGCAACCTCAGACGAAGTTGCGCATAGCTTTGTGCGCTGCGCCAACCTTCTGCTGGCAGCGCCCTGCTATCCCATGTTCGCCACGCACGACCCGCGCCTGATCGACATTGTGAGCGAGCGGGCCCATTGGTACGGGCGCCCTCCGGACAGTTTCGAGTACCAGATGCTCTACGGGGTGCGTCCCGTCGAGCAGCGACGGCTGGCTCGGGCCGGTTACACCGTCCGGGTGTATTTACCCTACGGCTCGGATTGGTACGCCTATCTCACCCGACGGCTTGCCGAACGCCCCAGCAACGTCGCCTTCTTCCTTCGCGCATTGCTGGCTTCTCGGGACAGATGGCATATATAGGCCCTGATTACTGCGGTTTGTCCCCAGGACACAGAAGT
>DASYMC010000065.1:0-28953 GCA_036009255.1 Pseudonocardiaceae bacterium | reverse complement strand
CGCCCCACCCTGGGCAACCCCGGCTTCGCGGCCCCGCGGGACCGGACCGGGTTCGACATCGACCGGTACTCGCTGGCGTGCCTGAGGTTGGCACTGTTCCTTCCGTTGACCGCAATCATCCGGCTCGACGCCGGAAAGCCGATGGATTTCGCCGAGGTCATCGCCGAGCACTTCCCGGTGCCGCCTGCCTTCCTGGACGAGGCGGTGCGAACTATCACCGGTGGTGGCGGCGCTAATGGGGATGCACCCCGGCGGCGCGCTCGACCTCTTCCGGCGCTACCGGACGGGACGACCGGATGGCTGGCCGCCCGGGATTCGATCGTCGCGGGGATCTTGGCCAGTGCCACACCCAAACGCGCTGATCGGCTGTTCCCGGGGGACATCGCACAGTTCAGCACCGGCGGTCTCAATATTGCCCACGGCGCGGCCGGCGTGCTCTACGCGCTGTCGGTCACCCGGGCGCCGCAGTACCTCGCCGGAGAGCACTGGCTGCTCGAGCGGGCTGCCGCGGCGGCCCGCGGAACGCGGTTAGGCCTGTACGACGGGCTGCACGGCGTGGCGTATGTGCTCGCAGAGCTGGGGTACCGCCAAGCCGCGCTCGACCTGATCGAGTTCTGCCTTACCGAGCCATCCGAGCAACTCGGGATGGACCTTTCCGGTGGTCTCGCCGGCATCGCGCTCAACCTGGCCCACTTCGCGGGCCTGGCCGGGGAACCCACGCTGTTCGACCACGCGCTGCGCGTCGCCGACATCGTCGCCGATCGGCTCGGCGGGCCGGAGTCCGTCGGCACGATCAGTGGCGGAGATCATCCCTATGCCGGGCTGATGCATGGTTCCTCGGGCCCTGCGCTGATGTTCCTGCGGCTCTATGAGCACACCGGTGATCGCGAATTCCTCGAACTGTCCAAGACTGCGCTACGTCAGGACCTGCGTCGCTGCCAACGGCGTGAGGACGGCTCGATGATGGTCAACGAGGGCTGGCGAGCCATGCCCTACCTGGACCGGGGCAGCGCGGGGATCGGCATGATTCTCGACGAGTACCTCATGCACCAGGTCGATGACGAGTTCGCGGGGGCCGCCGCCGCAATCCGCAAGGCGGCCCAAGCCCGGTTCTACATCCAGCCGGGTCTGTTCAGCGGCCGGGCCGGGATGATCCTCTACCTCAGCCGAGCCTACCTACCGGGGCACGCGGTCTGGGACCAGGAGGTGGCCGCACAGATCCGGCGCCTCGGCTGGCACCGCGTCGACTACCGAGGTCACCTGGCCTTTCCCGGTGAGCAGCTACTACGGCTGTCGATGGACTTGGCGAGTGGCGCCGCAGGCGTCCTGCTCGCGCTGGGTGCGGCTGTGCACGATCACCCCGTTGGTCTTCCGTTCCTCTGCGAACCCAGGCAGCTCCCGCCGCACGATGCCCCCGTGCCGGCGGTGCTGATGGGGAGGAACGGGTTGGTATCCACCTCAACATTCGGAGGGAGGTGAACAGAATGGCGCTTCTCGACCTGCAGGCTATGGAGCCGGCTGGCGGTTACGACGACTGCCACGGTCACGGTCGCGACGAGCACTGCTGTGGCAGTGGCCTCAGCCTGCTGCTCTGCGGCTGAGCATCATCACCAGGTGGTCCGGGGCAGCCGGCGTTGCCCCGGACCACCTGATGCTTTCTTCATCACAGCAGAACCAACATCGTGCGACTCACCGGACCACGACGACGATGCGGAGGCCGCGTGCACAACGATCCGGCCCGGGCACCGGCGGGTCCGCAGGATGTGACAGCCGCTCCGGCGGACCGTTTGCTGCTCTCGACGGGCCTGCGGGGCGGGGCGTGGATCTGGGTGCTGGCACTGGCTACGCTCGCCACCGCAAGCGCGGACATCCTGCTGCCGGCCGCGCTCGGTCGCGCTCTCGACGCGCTGCCTCGTGGTGGCGATATCAGGTGGGCCCTGCTGACGTGCGCGGGGCTGATCACCATCATGGTCATCGGGAAAGTGGTCGGCGATATCGCCACCGGAACCAGTAACGCCCGGAGCACGGCTTGGCTGCGGATGACGCTCGTCCGGCACCTCGTCTCGATCGGACCCGCCGCGACCCGCCGCTTCGAACCCGGAGATCTGGTAACCCGGGTTACCCGCAACGCCAGCGAGGCCGGCCAGGTCGGCGTCACCGCTGTGATGGTCATCGCGGGCCTGCTCCCACCAGTGGGCGGCATTGTCGCTCTGATGGTGATCGACCCGTGGGTGGGGCTCGCCGCGCTGGCCGGTCTGGTGACGATGGCCGCGCTGTTGCGGGTATTCGTCCGGCACAACACTGAGACCATCCGGGGCTACCTGCACAGTCAAGGGCTGATTGCCGCCCGGCTGCTCGATGCCTTGTCCGGGGCGCGCACGATCACCGCGGCGGGCAGCATGGAGACTGAGCGGCGGCGGATCCTGCAACCGCTGTCCGGTTTGCGCGAGCACGGCGTGCGAATGTGGCGTAACCAGGTGCGAGTGACCAGCCAGACGGCCGTGATCGCGCCACTGCTGCAGCTCTCCGTGGTCGGTGTCGCCGGGCTGGGGGTGGTCGCCGGCCGGCTGAGTGTTGGCGAGTTGTACGCCGCGAGTCGCTATGCGGTCATGGCGGCTGGCATCGGCTCAGCGGTGGGGTTCTTGAACAAGCTTTCTCGAGCGCGGGCCGGTGGCAACCGCGCGGCAGAGGTCCTCGCCGAGCCGGTGATCCGGTACGGCGCGGGAACACTGCCCGATCACGGCGGCGGCCGCCTGGAGTTTTGCGGAGTGCGGGTATCCGCTGCCGGCGAGCCGATCATCGACGGGCTCGATCTCGTCGTCCCGGCCGGTGCCACGGTGGCTGTGGTCGGTCGGTCCGGGTCAGGAAAGTCGCTGCTCGCCGCAGTGGCCGGCCGGCTCGCGGATCCGGAGCAGGGGCAGGTGCTGCTCGACGGTGTGCCGTTGCCGGAGCTGTCCCGGAAGCAACTGCGTGGTGCGGTGGGCTTCGCCTTCGAACGGCCGGAGCTGGTCGGCGACACGATCGAGGAAGTGATCAACTTCGGCTCGCGCAGCCGCACCAGGGCCAAGGTCCGCGAGGCTGCCGCCACGGCACGCGCGGACACCTTTATCGAGAGGTTGCCGGAGGGATATGCCACCGAGCTGGCGGCGGCCCCGCTGTCGGGCGGCGAGATCCAGCGTCTCGGCCTGGCCAGGGCTTTTGCGCACCCGTACCGAGTGCTCATTCTCGACGATGCGACCTCCAGCCTGGATGCCGTGACCGAGCAGCAGGTCGGCGCCGTGCTGGCGGGTGAGGGACCCAGCGGACGGCCCAGCCAGACCCGGTTGATCATTGCGCACCGAGCGGCCACCGCGGCCCGGACAGATCTGGTTGCCTGGCTCGATCGGGGCGCAGTGCGCAGCCTGCGCCCGCACTACGACCTGTGGCGGGACCCCGACTACCGCGCCTTGTTCGGCGTCGGCGCAGCGGCGGTTGCCAATTCACCTGGGGTACCGGCATGAACACTGTTGAGAGGACCGCGCCCCGGGTGCTGTTTGCCGCGCTACGCCGGCACCCGCGGGCAATGTTGCGGTTGGCTGCATGGTCGGTGCTGGAGGTGGCGCCGCTGCTGCTGTCCGGTTACGGCGTGGCCCGCGCGCTGGATGCCGGATTCCTCGTCGGCCGGCCCGGGATCGGGTTGGCATGGCTAGGCGTTCTCGCTGCGGCAGTGATCGCAGGGGCATTGGCCACCCGGCATGTCTACTTGATCCTCGCTGAGATCGTTGAGCCGTTCCGCGATGACCTGGTCAAGGCCGTGGTGGGAGGCGCGCTGCAGCGCTCGATGGTGCTAGGCGGGCGGCCTGACTCGGGCGCGGTCGCTCGGCTGACCCATCAGGTCGAAGTGGTCCGCGACAACTTCGCCGGCCTGCTGCTGCTCATCCGGAGCTTCGTGGTGAGCGCGATCGGTGCGGTGATCGGGATGGCTGCCTTGACTGGGGTCATCGGGTTGCTGGTGGTCCCGCCGCTGCTGGCGAGTCTGGCATTCTTTCTGGTCTCTTTACGGTCCATGATGACCCGCCAACGTGATCACGTGCTCACCGACGAAGGTGTTGCCGAGTCGGCGAGCACGATCGCGCGCAGCCTGCGCGACGTGGTCGCCTGTGGCGCCGAGGATCGGGCGTGCGAGCGGGTGGAGCGTGAGGTTGACGCGCACGCGGCCGCGGAACGGACGCTGGCCCGGATGGCGGCGATCCGGACGATCTCGGTAGCGGTCGGTGGCTGGCTGCCGGTCGTGGGTCTGCTCGTGGGGGCGCAGTGGCTGCTGGGTACCGGTGTGACGCTGGGAGCAGTGGCCGGCGGGCTCATCTACCTCACCCAGGGGCTGCTTCCGGCGCTTCGGGCGCTGGTGGAAGGGCTGGGCGCGGGGGGGCTGCGGCTGGTTGTCACGCTCGATCGGCTGGTTGAGGCGGGGGAGCGCCCGGTGCCCGACGAGGTGGCGAACGGGGGCGTTCCCGGTAGCCATAAGTTCGTCCTGAACGGCGTCACATTTTGCTATGGACGCCATGCTGAGCCGGTAGTGAAGGCGCTGGACTTCGTGATACCCGAGGGGGAGCACCTCGCCCTGATCGGTCCCAGCGGTGCGGGCAAGTCCACCCTGGCCGGATTGCTCGCCGCGACCCACGTTCCCGACCAGGGTGAGGTGCGCCTGGGCGGGGTGCCGATGGGGGAGATAGACCCGCAGACTTTGGTCAGCCATCGGGTGTTGATCCCGCAGGAGGCCTACGTCTTCGCCGGGACACTGGGCGAGAACCTGCGGTACCTGCATCCCATTGCCACCCGCGCCCAGCTCGATGCTGTGGTGGACGAACTGGGCCTGCGCTCCCTGGTGATACGTCTGGGCGGGTATGACGCCGCGGTCCACGCTGGAATGCTCTCCGCGGGGGAACGGCAGCTCATCTCAGTGGCCCGGGCGCATCTGACGACGGCCCCAGTGCTGATCCTGGACGAGGCCACCTGTTATCTAGATCCAGTCGCCGAAGAGCGGGTAGAGCGGGTGCTGGCAGGTCGTGGTGGCACCCTCATCATCGTCGCGCACCGGATCAGCTCCGCGCTACGGGCGCAGCGGATCGTGTTGATGGACGGCGCGGACCTGGTATTCGGTACCCACCGGGAGTTGCTCGCGACCGCGCCTTTGTACCGCGATCTCGTCGGGTACTGGGGGGGAGACACGGCCGGTCATGGAGACGGCGGGCCGGCGCTCACTGCTACCGGCCCGCCGTCCCCAAGACTGAAGTGAAATCCTCAGATCCAGCCCGCCTCGGCGGCGATGCGAATGGCATCGATCCGGGTACGGGCCTCAAGCTTGGTCATGACCCGCGACAGGTAGTTGCATACCGTCCCGCGGCTCAGGAACAGGCGTTGAGCGATCTCGGTCGGCGACGCCCCGCCTGATGCGAGGTCGAGCACCGTGAGCTCCCGGGGTGTCAACGGGCTACCCGCCACACCGATCGCGGCAACCGCAAGGGCCGGATCGATCGTCCGCTTTCCCTTGGCGACCTGCCGGATCGTGGCCAGCAGCCGCCGAGGCTGGGCGTCCTTGTCCACCGCTCCTGCCACCGGCACATCCAGCGCCCGCCGGACCAGGCCCGGCCGCTGCGCGGTGGCCAGCACCACTACCCGGCATCCGGGCAAGCGCTCGTGCAGTGTCTGCGCTGTTACGAGCGCCTCCGACCCACCCTGATCGATGTCCAGCACAGCGATAGTGGCTTGGTGACGGATTGCGGCGGGAACCACGCGGTCGCCCCCTGCTATTCCGCCGACCACTTCAATGTCCGCCTCGTTGGACAGCACAGCTGCAAGCGCTCCGCGAAGCAGACTCATCTCGATAACCAGGAGCACCCGGATCGCGTTCGGGTCCGCGGCAGGCTTTTGAACTGAACAGCGGACCATCGCCGTGGACTGGTCTCTATCAGGCTGATCTCTCTTGAGCTCGGGGATACCGGTGTACCGATCACCTGCGGCAATGGTGCTGGCCGCGAGACTAGAGCGCGGTCCCCCGTGTCGTGAAATCATGAGATACGAAAAACATCGACTCGATCGCAGAACGTGCATGGTCGCCAACATGCCGCCATTGGGCTGTCCCCTCCCCAGGTGCCAGGAAAGAATGTGCGTCCCCCATCCATCCCTGGCGATTGAGCGCGCCCCATTGCCCCTTTGCGGGTGGTTCCGTGGAACTGATACGTGAAACCACGCCGCGGATCCCCTGAGGGACCCTGTACTGCTTGTCATCGTCACTGCAGTTCATGGTGTTACACCGTGTACATTGCGTCAATTATTGTCACGCTGAGTGTATGATTGCGGTAGTGGTCGGCAGGTGACCCTAGGCTCACGGGTCGTGGACCCGGTACAGGATCTGCTCGCCGCTGACCGTGCACATGTGTGGCATCCCTACGGGCCGATGCCGGGCCGGACCGATCCGCTCGTGGTGCACTCCGCCGCTGGAGTTCGGCTGCGGCTGGCCGATGGAATGCACCTGGTGGACGGGATGTCGTCGTGGTGGGCAGCGATCCACGGCTACGCCCACCCGGTTCTCGACGCCGCAGTGTGTGACCAGCTCAAGAGGATGAGCCACGTGATGTTCGGGGGACTGACTCACGAGCCCGCGGTAGGGCTGGCCCGACGCCTGGTAGAGATCACCCCGGAGCCGCTGCGGCATGTGTTCTTCGCGGACTCCGGCTCGGTGTCGGTGGAGGTCGCGATCAAAATGTGCCTGCAGTACTGGCGTTCGCTGGCCCGGCCCGGCAAGCGCCGTCTGCTCACCTGGCGGGGTGGCTACCACGGCGACACCTTCGGTGCGATGAGCATCTGCGATCCCGACGGCGGCATGCACTCGCTGTGGTCAGACGTGCTGGCCCGGCAGCTGTTCGTGCCGCCACCGCCGGTAGTACTGGACCCGGGGTACGTGCAGCTGCTGGCCGAAACCGTGGCCCGCCATGCGGACGAGCTGGCCGCGGTGATCGTCGAACCGGTCGTGCAGGGTGCCGGTGGGATGCGCTTCCACGATCCGCGCTATCTGCAGGTGCTCAGGGAGATCACCCTGGCGCATGATGTGCTACTGGTCTTCGACGAGATCGCGACTGGGTTTGGCCGTACCGGGGCACTGTTCGCTGCCGATCACGCCGAGATCAGCCCCGATGTGATGTGCGTGGGAAAGGCGCTGACCGGTGGCTACCTCACCATGGCCGCCACGTTATGCACGTCGCCGGTGGCTGAGGGGATCTCCCGCGGCGAGGTTCCCGTGCTCGCCCACGGGCCGACGTTCATGGCGAACCCATTGGCCGCCGCGGTGGCATCGGCGTCGATCGATCTGCTGCTCGGTCAGGACTGGCGGGCACAGGTGCGGCGGCTCGAGGCAGGATTGCGCGCGGGGCTGGCCCCCGCTGCCGAGATTCCAGGAGTCGCTGACGTTCGGGTGCTGGGCGGGATCGGAGTGGTACAGCTCGACCATGAGGTCGACCTTTGCGCCGCCACTGCCGCTGCGGTGGCACATGGAGTGTGGCTGCGTCCGTTCCGAAACGTTGTCTACACCATGCCGCCCTACGTGACGGGTGACGATGACCTGGCCCAGATCGCCGGCGGAGTGCTCGCCGCGGCTGCTGCTGGCTGAGGCCAGCGAACCGGGCGCTGGTGCAAGTTCTCGAATGAGTGATGGGGACCACGATTAAGGTATGCCTTACCTGGACTTCAGGTCCGGCCCGAGATGATTTTGGTGACGGGGAGGAATCAGGTTGTAACGGTCAATGACGCCCGCCGCCCCAGACGACCGTACGTACAACCGCCGATCCGGAGGCCGTTTCACTTGCGACCCCCCACCGCTGCTGCCCCGCTGACCGCGCATCGCCGAACATGGACCGCGCTGCGGCATGACCTCCCCGCTTCGCTCGTACTGTTGCTGATTGCCATCCCGCTGTCGCTGGGGATCGCGGTCGCGTCGGGCGCACCTGTGATGGCCGGGCTGATCGCCGCAGTCGTCGGGGGGATCGTGGCCGGACTGCTCGGCGGGTCTCGGCTCCAGGTCAGTGGTCCCGCTGCCGGGCTGACGGTGGTGGTGGCCGACCTCGTCGCCAGGTATGGCTGGGGTGTCATGTGCGCCATCACCGCTATCGCCGGGCTGCTCCAAGTGATCTTCGGTATCAGCCGGGTAGCCCGGGCGGCGCTGGCGATCTCGCCTGCTGTGGTGCACGCGATGCTCGCCGGAATCGGGATCACCATCACCCTGGGCCAGCTACATGTGCTGCTCGGTGGAGCCGCCGGCACCGACGCGATCACGAATATCGCTGAGCTGCCTGGCCAGCTCGTTGACATCCACTACCCGGCGGCTCTGGTAGGCCTCGCGGTGATCGCGGTGGTGTTGATCTGGCCGCGGCTGCCCCGCCCGCTGCTGCACATCCCGGCCCCACTGGTAGCTGTGGTGGGCGCCACGGCGCTGGCTACCGCGCTCGCGCTCGAAGTCGAGCGGGTGGCCTTGCCCGGCTCGGTGCTCGACTCGGTGAGATTGCCTGAGGTGCCTGGTGGCAACTGGGGTGGCGTGCTCACCGGCATCCTCACTGTGGCGGTGATCGCCAGCGTGGAAAGCCTGCTTTCGGCGGTGGCAGTGGACAAGCTGACCGCTGGCGGGAAGACCAACTTCGATCGGGAGCTGATCGGCCAAGGTGCCGCGAACACCATGTCCGGGATGCTCGGCGGCCTGCCGGTGACGGGGGTGATCGTCCGGAGCTCCACCAACATCGCAGCGGGCGCACGGACCAGGGCCTCAACCGTGCTGCACGGTGTTTGGGTGGGTGTGTTCGCGGTGCTGCTTGTCGGGTTGATCGAGCTGATCCCGCTGGCCGTGCTCGCCGGCCTGCTGGTCGTCATCGGCATGCGCCTGGTCAAGCTCGCCGATCTGCGGTGCGCGCGCCGGCAGGGTGAGCTGACGATCTACCTGGTCACCGTCGCCGGTGTCGTGTTCCTGAACTTGTTGGAGGGCGTGCTCATCGGCCTAGGGTTGTCGCTGCTCATGGTGCTGCACCGGGTCGTCTGGTCGGGGGTGCACGCACAGCGGGTATGGCCTGCCGCCGATGATGCACCGGCTACCTGGCGGGTGGTCGTTGAGGGAACGCTCAGTTTCCTGGCGGTCCCGAGGTTGTCGCGCGTGCTGGCACAGGTGCCGCGCGGGAGCCACGTTGTGGTCGAGATGGTGGTCGACTTCCTGGACCATGCCGCCTACGACCACCTCGCTGGCTGGCAACGGCAGCACGAGGCCACCGGCGGAACTGTCGTGATCGACGAGCTGGGACCGGCACGGCGCAACGGCGAGGACAGTCACGGGCCCGCTCGGCGGGTGTGGATGCCGGCTCTGCCGCGGGCTTTCTCCCCATGGTGGGTGTGGCAGGCCGAGCACGAGGAAAATGGTCATGGCGCGCTGCGGCCGTTGCTCGCCGGGGTGCGGGAATATCACCAGCGCTCAGCACCCGAGGTAGGTTCGCACCTGACCCAGTTGGCGGACCGGCAGCACCCGCGGGCGCTGTTCCTCACGTGCGCTGACTCCCGCGTGGTGCCGAACATCATCACCAGCAGCGGGCCTGGTGACCTGTTCACCGTGCGCAATATCGGCAACCTGGTGCCGCCGTCGGGGATGGCGGCCGACTCGTCGGTCGCTGCATCGCTGGAATACGCGGTGAACCACCTCCACGTGCCGTCGATTCTGGTCTGTGGACACTCCGGTTGCGCAGCGATGCACGGGCTGCTTGACGGCGCGATCGTCGACGGCTCGCTGGGCCGCTGGTTGCGCTGGGGTCTGCCAAGCCTGCGAGCGTTTCGGGATGGCCACCCGGTGGGCGTTGCCGCTGCGCAAGAGGGTCGCAATGAGATCGACCAGCTCTCGATGGTCAACGTGGCCCGTCAGGTCGAGGTAATTCGCCGGCACTCGGCGGTGCGCGACGCAGTCGAGGCAGGCCGAGTACAGGTAACTGGCCTGTTCCTCGATATCCACACCGCCCGGCTACTGTTGCTGGACCCCGCGGCTGCGCGCTTCGTGCCGGTTCCTGACGACTACCTGCCCAGTGCGTATCTGACCGGAGATTTGGCTGCGCCAAGCGCAGGGCGCGACCCACTTGGCGCCGGGCCGGGTAGTTAGCACCTGCCAGCAACGTAGGCTCGCTGGCTGTGATGGTGCCTCCCACGGTGACTGGGCTCCTGGACTGGCTCGACGATGCGGCTGCGGTGCGCCGGAGAGCTGGATTGCGGCGGGTACTGCGGCCACGGACGCCGTCAGAGCCGGTGATCGATCTGGCCTCCAACGACTACCTGGGTCTGGCTCGGGATCCGCGGGTGGTGCAGGCCGCGGTGCAGGCGGCGCGCACCTGGGGTACCGGATCAACGGGATCCCGCCTGGTCACCGGTTCCACCGAGCTGCATGTCCAGCTGGAGGAGGAGCTCGCGGCATTCTGTGGCGCACCGGCGGCTCTGGTGTTCTCCTCGGGCTACACCGCCAACCTCGGTGCCGTGACAGCACTGTCCGGTCCGGGTGCTCTGGTGGTGTCCGATGCTGCCAATCACGCCTCTCTGGTGGATGCCTGCCGGCTGTCCCGGGCGCGGATCGTCGTCACTCCGCACGCCGATGTCTCGGCGGTGGATGCCGCGCTGGCTGCCCGCTCCGAGCAGCGCGCGCTGGTCATCACCGATTCCGTGGTGAGCGTGAGCGGTGACCTCGCGCCGCTGGCGCAGTTGCACGCGGTGTGCCGGCGCCACGGCGCGGTTCTGCTGGCTGATGAGGCGCACGGCCTCGGAGTGCGTGGGCCCGGCGGGCGGGGATTACTCGCTGAACACAGGCTGGCCGGCGAGCCTGATGTGGTCGCCACGGTCTCTCTGTCGAAGGCGCTGGGCAGCCAGGGTGGTGCGGTGCTGGGTTCTCGCGAGGTGGTCGACCAGCTCGTCAATACCGCACGCAGCTTCATCTTCGATACCGGCCTGGCGCCGCCGGCCGCCGGTGGGGCGCTGGCCGCGCTGGGGGTACTGCGCGCCGAGCCGGCACTGCCTGACCGGGTGCTCGCCGCCGCCGCGGCCATCGCCACTGCCGCTGACGCACCGCTGCCGACGTCCGCAGTAGTCTCGATCATCCTCGGCGCACCGCAACGAACGGTGGATAAGGCCGCCGAGTGTCTTCGCCACGGTGTACGGGTGGGCTGCCTGCGTCCGCCATCGGTGGCCGCTGGGACCAGCAGGCTGCGGCTGACCGCTCATGCCGCGCTGACCGGCCCGGACTTGGAGCAGGTGGCGTACACGCTTGCGGCGGTACTGGGCGGACCGGTCAGATGACTGTGCTGGTGGTGGCCGGGACGGGCACCGGAGTCGGGAAGACCGTGGTGACCTCGGCTATCGCCGCGCTCGCGGTCGACGCCGGCCGACGGGTGGCGGTGCTTAAGATCGCGCAAACCGGAGTCGACGTTGGGCAGCCCGGGGACATCGACGAAGTGCGACGTCTGGCGGGCCCCGCGGTCACCCGCTGGGAGCTGGCCCGGTACCCGGACCCGCTGGCCCCGGCGACGGCTGCCCGCCGCGCCGGCTTGCCCCCGGTGACGCCGGCGAGCGCCACCGCGGCGGCCAGGAAACTCGCTGAAGATCATGATCTAGTGCTGATCGAGGGCGCCGGAGGGTTGCTGGTGCCCTTCGACGACGGGGGCACGCTCGCCGATGTCGCTGCCAGCGCGGCCGCTCCGGTGCTCGTGGTAGCTGCTCCGGGACTGGGCACCCTCAACCACACCGCACTCACCACCGAGGTACTGCGCGTCCGTGGCCTGTGCTGTGTCGGGCTTGTGATCGGTGCATGGCCCACCGAGCCGGATCTTGCCGCTCAGTGCAACCTCGCCGATCTACCCGCGGTGACCGGCCTGCCGCTGCTCGGCGCTCTACGAGAAGGCGCCGGCCGCCTCAGCTCAGCGGACTTCTTGCCGGTAGCTCGGCAGGACCTCGAAGCAGGATTGCAATCGCTGGGATATCTGGATCCATATGACGAGCCCAGCCCTGTTTCAGCTCAATCGAGGTAGTCGCGCAGGACCTGGGAGCGGGAGGGATGGCGCAGTTTGGACATGGTCTTGGATTCGATCTGCCGGATGCGCTCCCGGGTTACGCCGTACACCTGGCCGATCTCGTCGAGCGTGCGCGGTTGACCGTCGGTGAGCCCGAAACGCAACCGGACCACGCCCGCTTCGCGCTCGGAAAGAGTGGCTAGCACGGACTGCAGCTGGTCCTGTAGCAGCGTGAACGAGACCGCGTCCACGGCCACCACGGCTTCGGAGTCCTCGATGAAGTCACCGAGCTGGGAGTCGCCCTCGTCGCCGATGGTCTGGTCTAGCGAGATTGGTTCCCGGGCGTACTGCTGGATTTCCAGCACCTTCTCCGGGGTGATGTCCATCTCCTTGGCGAGCTCCTCGGGAGTCGGCTCGCGACCCAGGTCCTGGAGCAGCTCACGTTGGATACGACCCAGCTTGTTGATCACTTCGACCATGTGCACTGGTATCCGGATGGTGCGGGCCTGATCGGCCATCGCCCGGGTGATCGCTTGCCGGATCCACCAGGTGGCGTAGGTGGAGAATTTATAGCCCTTGGTGTAGTCGAACTTCTCCACTGCGCGGATCAGTCCCAGATTGCCTTCCTGGATCAAGTCCAGGAAAGCCATGCCGCGACCGGTGTAGCGCTTGGCCAGCGAGACGACTAAGCGAAGGTTGGCTTCCAGCAGGTGGTTCTTGGCGCGCTCGCCATCACGGACGATCCAGCGCAGATCCCGGCGCAGTTGAGGAGAGACCTTGTCGGTCGAGTCCTCGGTACGGCGTACCCGCTCGGCGGCATACAGCCCGGCCTCGATGCGTTTGGCGAGTTCCACCTCCTCCTCGGCGTTGAGCAGGGCCACCTTGCCGATCTGCTTGAGATAGGCCCGTACCGAGTCAGCCGAGGCGGTGAGCTCGGCGTCTTTGCGGGCTTGGCGCAGCGCCTCAGATTCCTCTTCGTCCCAGACGAAATCCTCCGAACCGGGGCCGCTGGGCGTCTCCGGCTCCTCAGCCTCCACGGTGATCTCTTCGACCTCGACCTCCACGTCGGCAAGGTCCTCGACACCGGGGCCACTCTCCAGGTCTGGAGCACCATCTATCTCGGGGTCGGCCCCAGGATCGATCCCGATGCCGTCCTGGGCATCGCCCGGCTTGCTTGCGGCGGTCTTGGTAGCCGCCGCCTTGGCGGTGCTGCTGGGCGCTTTCGCCCGTGCTCTCGCAACGCTACTGCGGGCGTTCTTGGTGCGGGTCGCGGTAGCGCCATCTTTAGCGGCGGAACCGGAAGCGACGGCGCTCAGCTCAGCATCACTGATGACACCGTTACGGGAGGAAGGCTTCTTATCGTTCCCCGAATTCGAAGCAGCGGTACGCGAGGCTGCGGCGCGACGGGATGCGGGTTCTGCGGCTGCCACGGACGGCCTTTCGGAACAGTCGGTGTTCGGGCGCGGTGCGGAAATCGGGTCCCCGTCTGCGAGTCCGCCGCTGGAGTCAGTGCCGACAATCACGTCGGTGCGATCCAGGGTGCTCGGGGACGGTGCCACGTTCCAGTGTACGTCTCTGCATATTGTAACGATGCCGATCGCGTACGGGGGCGCAGTATCGCCATTTATCGCACGCGTCCCTCTGCGGCCGCCGCCGCGGCACCGACGATGCCGGCGTCGTTGCGCAACGCGGCCGCCACCACGGGAGTTCGGCACTCGAGTAGGGGCAGCCACTTGTCGGCCTTCTTGCTGACGCCGCCACCGGCGATGATCAGGTCTGGCCAGATCAGACCCTCGAGAACCTGCAGGTAGCGCGACACTCGGGTAGCCCAATCCGCCCAAGACAGCGCCTCGTCCTCCCGGGCCGCTGCGGCCGCCCGGATCTCGGCCTCGATGCCATCGACCGGCAGGTGGCCCAGCTCGGTGTTAGGCACCAGTTCCCCGTCGACGAACAGCGCGCTGCCGATACCGGTCCCGAAGGTGAGCAGGAGGACCACACCGTCCTGGTCACGGCCGGCGCCAAAGCGCATCTCGGCCAACCCGGCCGCATCGGCGTCGTTGAGCACGACGACCGGTACCCGGCAGTACTCCGTGAACAGACTGTTCGCGTCGAGGCCCTTCCACGCGGGATCCAGGTGGGCCGCAGTGAATACGATGCCCCGTTTGAGCACACTCGGAAGGGTGACGCCCATCGGACCGTGCCAGCCGAACTCACCGGCGATAGTGGCGACCACCTCCGCCACCGCCGCCGGTGTTGCGGGCTGGGGAGTGAGGATGCGGACTCGCTCATCCTCCAGCGACCCGCTGCGCAGATCCACCGTGCAGCCTTTGATACCGGACCCGCCGATGTCCACCCCGAAACCGGATGTCCTGGCCATCCGCGTCCTCTCTGGTTCTCTCAAGATCGGCTGCCGCAAGGCCACCGGTCGATCTGACCCTAGACCGAATCGACCTCATGGGTTGTGGTCGGATGGCTCGATGTCGAGCGCGCGTGGGGACGACGTCGAGCAGTTGCGGGCCACAGCGGTGGCGGTGGTCCAGCAGGTGGGTGATTTGGTCGTCCGGATGCGGGCCGGAGGTGCCGCGCAGGTGGGAACCAAAACCAGCGCCACGGATGTGGTCACTGCCGCCGACACCGCGGCCGAACGGTTGGCCCGGCGGCTACTTGCCCAGTGGCGACCTGGCGAGCCGGTGTTGGGTGAGGAGGAGGGCGGGGCGAGCTCGACGGCGGGCGGTCTGTGTTGGGTGGTCGACCCCATTGACGGCACGGTGAACTATCTCTACGGCTTTCCCTGGTATGCCGTCTCAGTCGCGGTCCAGCGGGACGGTCAGTCCCTGGCCGCCGCGGTGGGGCAGCCCGCTGCCGCCCGGCTGTGGAGCGCAGCACAAGGGTGCGGGGCGGACTGCGACGGAGTTGCCCTGCAGGTCAGTGGGGCTACCCAGCTGGAGCTGGCGCTGATCGGCACCGGCTTCTCCTACCGGCCAGAGCGGCGGGCCCGGCAGGCGGCGATGGTTGCCGGAATGCTGCCGAGAATCCGGGACCTGCGCCGCGCCGGGTCGGCCGCCCTGGACCTGTGCTCTGTCGCGTCCGGCTGGCTGGATGGTTTCGTCGAGCACGGGTTGCACCGCTGGGACTGGGCGGCCGGTGCACTGATCGCGGCAGAAGCCGGTGCCGTCCTACGGCTACCCGGACCCGGATCAGACCTGTTACTCGCGGCCACGCCGGGAATCGTTGACGCGCTAGGGGAGCTGGCCGCGCAATGCGGTGCTGATGCGGTGTGACCGGTGCGTCAGCACTCCGGTTTCAGCACCTCTGTCCATTCGCCACCTCCGCATCCGATCAGCAGTTCACCCGCCGGGCCAGCGCAAGAAGCTCCGGATTCACCACGGGTACCGCCGGCGCCGGCACCGCCTCGGACCTTGCCTGTGGGTCCGGCTGGGCGGCCAGGCCGCCGCGGGAGGTTCCCGCCTGTCCCAGCCCGGTGCGTCCCAGTCCGGCTAGCTGGAGGAGGGCGCCGCGCGCTGCATCGTTGGGCCGCAGCGCGATGAACTTGGTGCCCAGTGCCAAGTCGACCACCGCGTCCGGGCGGACGTCGCGGACTAGTTCGGCGCACGGCACGGCCAAGCTCAACGTGCGGGCCGCAGCCTGCCCAGCAGTGCCGAAGCGGATCTCCCCGTAGCAGCGCAGGTCGAAATCAGGGTGGTAGGGATCGTTGGACGCCTTGGTGGTGGGGGCGAATCCCAGTTGGGCCAACGCGCCATCGACAACGGTTGCCTCGCCGCGAACGCCGTTGGCATTGAGCACCTGCACCCGGGTGAGCTGGGGTGGCGCGGGTGTTACTCCATCCAGGCCATTGGCTGAGAGTCGCTGGTGGGAGCTGGCCGCCGCGGCGGAGACCGGGTCAGCGCTTTGGCAGCCCTTTTCGGTCTGATGCAGCACGCCGAACCACACCAGCCCAGCCGCGGCGCTGAGAATGACCACCAGCAGCAGCGCACGCAGTGGCCTGCGAGTGCGGTAGCCCTCCACCCGCGCGTCTGACGAGCCCACCGTAGCCACGGCCCCGCCCTTCCTGGCCCCTCACCTGGCCAGCCCCTTGTTGGAGGGTAGGGGCGGGGACGAGGCAGAGCACAGCCTGCGATGGCGTATTCGCGGCCTAGTTCGCCCAGTTGGCCGCCAGTACGGAGCGGACACGGGCGAGACACGCCGCGGAAATTCGTTGCCCGCTGTCACCAAGGGGCTATTGTCGCCGCTCTGGCGCCGCCAAGGGGCTCACGGGAGGGTGCGCCGGGGCCGTACCCGCATCGTCCAAGTGTGACGGACGTCTCGGGCACAAATCGCGGTGCCTATGCGTTTGTGCTGCGGCACGACCCGTACGACTCAGGGGTGGGAATAATGGCGACCGACTACGACGCTCCACGGCGGAGCGAGGCGGATGAACTTGTCGAGGACTCGCTAGACGAGCTCAAAGCGAGGCGGAACGAGGCTCAGTCGGGTGCAGTCGACGTCGACGAGTCGGAGTCCGCGGAGAACTTCGAGCTACCTGGCGCCGACCTGTCCGGCGAGGAACTGATCGTTCGCGTACTGCCTAAGCAGGCCGACGAGTTCACCTGTTCGAGCTGTTTCCTCGTCCATCACCGCAGCAGGCTGGCAGAACAGCGCAATGGGCGGATGGTCTGCCGGGACTGCGCTGCCTAGGCGGGGGGGCGCCCATCGATCACGCGCTGTTCACATGCTGGCGCTACGAGGGCCGGGGCCGTTGCGAGGTAACTCGTCGGAACAGCTTCGTAGCAGCTCGGCGAGTTTCTCTGCGTGACGGACACTGAAGATCCAGTAGGGGGTCGGGTCCGCAGGATCGGTGATGGCGATTCGCAACGTGGGCCCAACCCAGCCGGTATGGAGCACGAATGCCGCTGGGTCCAGGTTCGGACCTAACGCGTGCCGCTTGGCGTTCGGGCAGATCACCTCGATCCGTCCGAGATAGCGAACCGAGATACGCGCTGGGCCCACCTGGAGCGCACCGCCGCGGAGCACGACCCGATGCCGCCCCATCCAGCCGAGCGCCAGGCCGGTCAGTGGCACTGTCAGCAGGTACGGCAGCCACGCGCGAACTCCGGGGTAACCCATGTGCACCTCGGCTGCCAAGAGAACGGCCACCCCGAAAGCCACCGGCCACCACCACAACGGGACGGCCAGTCGCTCAGTGAACGTCGGCTCGGCTTCGGATGGGCGCATCTGCGGGGGTTGAGAATCGGACACCAGATCGAGGGTAGTCTCGCTGCTCGAGTGCCCGGAGAGGATGTGCACAGCCTAGATGTCCCCACTCGAAGTCCTGCTCACCCGGCTGGATCCGGAGGTGCCGGTGCCCGGTTACTCCCACGCCGGGGACGCCGGAGCCGATCTGGTCACCACCCGGGATCTCGTGCTGAGCCCAGGGGAGCGGGCCGTGGTGGGTACCGGTATCGCGATTGCGATGCCGGCCGGTTATGCAGCGTTCGTGCACCCACGGTCCGGATTGGCAGCGCATGTCGGATTGGGGATAGTCAACGCGCCAGGCACCATCGACGCAGGTTATCGCGGCGAGCTGCGGGTGTGCCTGGTCAACCACGATCTCCACGAGCCCGTGGTGCTGCACCGGATGGATCGCATCGCCCAATTGGTTGTGCAGCGGGTCGAACGTGCCGTGTTTCGTGAGGTGACCACGCTACCGAAGTCGTCCCGCGGAGCCAGCGGTTACGGCTCAACGGGAACGGCAGTGTTCACTGCACCCAGCGGGGCGGGATCACATAGCTAGGGAGAGTGTTGAGCAGTGTTCGGACGTCGCCACAGGGCCCAGGTCGCCGGGCAGCCATCGCGGTCCGGTGCGGACACCGAGATTCCCGCCGTCTCAGAACGGACGGCGTTGGGCCCCTACGACGTTGAGGTCGAACCCGATGACGGCTGGATCAGGCTGGATCTCGGCTCACTGCGGCTGCCGGTGCCCGAGGGTGCGCAACTTCAGGTTGAGGTGGACAGCTCCGGGCCGGTACGTGCAGTGCATCTGATGACCGGTGTTGGACAGATCACCCTCACCGCTTTTGCCGCCCCGCGCAGCGGCGGGTTGTGGCACGAAGTCGTCCCCGAACTAGTGACCAAGTTGCGAACTGATGGCGCGCAGGTCGGTTCGGCGGCTGGCGAGTGGGGTGAGGAGGTCGAGGCGGTGACCGGGCAGGGGGTGCTGCGGTTCCTCGGGGTGGACGGACCTCGGTGGATGCTCCGGGGAGTTGCGGGCGGCCCGGCCGAGGATGCGCAGCCGCGAGTGGCCCTGTTGCGTGACGTCGTCCGGCAGACTGTGGTGGTGCGGGGTTCAGAGCCGCTGCCCGTGCGTAGCCCATTGCCACTGCGGTTGCCAGGGCCGCTGGGGGAGCAACTCAAGCAGGCCACTACCGAGTTGGTCAACGCTGCGGCTGAAGGTGGCCCGAGCAGCGGTCCGGACACCGGCGCGCGGGACTGAACCACTGATGGGCGACATCGGCCGAAGCTTTGCGGGAATCGTTGCACTATCGGGTTACCCTGGCGGTTGAGGCGGGTCCGTCGAGGTACCCGCGATCGCAGTCCGGAGATGGACATGAGCGGTGCGAACCCCGGCTACTGGCGGCGACTCGTCCGCCAGCTCACCAGTGACCCTTCCGAACTAGACGCGGAAGATCTGTGCCGCCGTGTTGAGCAGTCCGGCGCGCGGCGCGCCAGTGACTGCAGCTGTGGTCAGGCTGTGACCGTCTTGGGTCGGCTTCGTAGCGTGGAGCACTGTCCCCGGGCAGCGGTGGCCACCCTGGAGGCCGAGCTGTTCGATGGTTCCGAGGCAGTTACCCTGGTGTGGCTGGGACGGCGGCGAATACCCGGTATTGAACCCGGCCGTACCGTCAAGGCGTCGGGCCGGCTCGCCGTTCGGGACGGCCGCAAGGTCCTGTACAACCCCTACTACGAGCTGCAGCGGAGTTCATGACTGAGTCCACACGAGAGTCCCCGTCCGGGCAGCCCGTACCCGATCCCGCCGCCGGTGGGGACTTGGAACTCGCTGAGCGGCGCACCCCTACCCTGCTGGAACAGCTAGGTGGCGTCTGGGGTCTGGTGGCTTCGGTCGTCCCGGTGGTGGTCTTCGTCGCGGTGAATCCGCTGGCCGGGTTGCAACCAGCGATCTGGGCGTCGCTGGGCGTCGCGCTCGCCCTCGGGGTGTGGCGGCTGGTCCGCCGGGAGGCTCTGCAGCCAGCGGTGTCGGGGATTCTCGGAGTGGCCGTCTGCGTCTTCATCGCTTACCGCACCGGTGAGGCGCGCGGGTTCTACCTCTACGGCATCTGGTACAGCCTGGTCGCTGGACTGGCGCTGATGGCGTCGGTGGTGGTGCGCCGTCCGCTGGTCGGTGTGCTGTGGTCGGTGCTCAATGGCTCCGGTTACGGTTGGCGCACCGATCGCCGCGCCCGGTTCGCCTTCGATGTGGCAACAGTGGTCTGGGGCGTTGTCCTGCTGGCCCGTTTCGTCGTCCAGCGCTACCTCTATGACCTTCAGCAGACGGACTTGCTGGGAATGGCCCGGCTGGTGATGGGCTTACCGCTGACCGCGGTGGCTGCACTGGTCACCGTCTGGGCGGTCCGTCGGACGGTGCGGTTGGCCGGCTAGGATCCCTGCCTAGGGCTGGCGGGTGCCCAGGGCCGCGCGCACCTCGGGTTCGACCTCCGCGGCGGCGACGAAAAGCAGCTCGTCGCCACCTTCGAGCGGATCGTCATCCTGCGGGACGATCACTCGGCCCCCCCGCAGGATGGTGACCAGCGCGGCATTGGCGGGCAATTGCAGCTGCCGCACCGGCCGCCCGGCCAGCGGGGTATCCGCGGGTAGCGTCACCTCCACCAGGTTTGCCTGGCCTTGTCGCAGGGTCATCAACCGCACCAGGTCGCCAACGGAGACGGCCTCCTCGACCATCGCGGCGAGCATTCGCGGGGTTGACACAGCGACGTCCACTCCCCACGCTTCGGTGAACAGCCACTCGTTTCGCGGATCATTGACTCGGGCCACCACCCGGGGCACCGCGAACTCGGTTTTGGCCAGCAATGACACCACCAGGTTGACCTTGTCGTCCCCGGTGGCCGCGATCACCACGTCGGAGTGTTCCAGCCCGGCCTCTTCCAGCGAAGCTACCTCGCAGGCATCGGCGAGAACCCACTCGGCACCCTCGACCTCGTGCGGGTCGAGTTGATCGGGATCCCGCTCGATCAGCATCAGCTGGTGGCCGAACTCGAGTAGTTCGGCCGCGATGGACCGGCCCACTGCGCCCGCTCCGGCGATTGTCACGCGCATGGCGGCTCCCAGGTCGGTTGATGTAGCTCAACTCGTGATTCAGTCGCTCGGCGGCGGGGCGGACGCCGCGGTGGTGACATCAGTGACAGTGCCGGCAATCGCAGCGGCGTAAACCTGGTCGTCAGCCTGCACTACCGTGTGCTGGCCGGGCAGGACGCCGGTGCCGAACCGGACGATGAACGCGATCCGGGCGTTGATGTGTTCCTCCAGCTCACCGACGGTGTGGCCAGCCCAGCCCTCATGGACGGGCAGCTGCAGTACCGCCACGGTGCCTGAGGGGTCGCGCCATACGGCGGCCACCCCGTCGGGAAGCAACATCCGGAGGAAACGGTCGGTGGTCCAGGGCACCGTCGCGACGGTCGGGATGCCCAGCCGCTCGTATACCGCGGCCCGTTTGGGGTCATAGATTCTGGCGACGACGTGCGCCACTCCGAAGGTCTCCCGGGCGACCCGGGCCGAGATGATATTGGAGTTGTCGCCGTTGGACACCGCGGCGAACGCGCCCGCCCGCTCAATTCCCGCCTCGATCAACACTTGGCGGTCAAATCCGCTGCCACGGACCTGCTGGCCGTGAAAGTCGGCACCCAGCCGGCGGAAGGCACGCACATTCTGGTCGATCACCGCGACGTCATGGCCGAGTCGTTCCAGCGCCACCGCCAGACCGGCACCCACCCGGCCACAACCCATGATCACGACGTGCACGCGGTCACTCCCGGGGTGTTGCTACGGGTTGCCAGGGGGAACTGCCAGGGGATTGCCAGCAAACGGTATCTCCGATGAGACTGCGGTGTCTCGCCGGGCCGCCGCCCGGCCGTACGCTTTGCGGGTGTCGAAGCTCGCGACCGCGGTGAAACGGATCCTTGTCGGCAGGCCGTTTCGCAGCGAACGGCTCAGTCACACCCTGTTACCCAAGCGCATCGCGCTGCCGGTCTTCGCCTCCGATGCGTTGTCCTCCGTCGCTTACGCCCCTGAGCAGCTCTTTCTCATCCTTTCGGTAGCAGGTATCTCGGCGTACTCATTCGCCCCGTGGGTCGGGCTCGTGGTTGCTGCGGTGATGCTGGTAGTGGTCACCAGCTACCGGCAAAACGTCAGGGCATACCCCTCGGGCGGTGGAGACTACGAGGTCGCGACGGTGAACTTGGGCGGTCCAGCGGGGCTGGTGGTAGCCAGCGCGTTGCTGGTGGACTATTGCCTCACCGTCGCGGTGTCGATCTCCTCGGCGGCCTCGAACATCGGCTCGGCGCTGCCCTTCGTCGCCACCCACAAGGTGAGCTTCGCGGTGGCCGCGATCGTCGTGCTCACGGCGATGAACCTGCGCGGGATCCGGGAGTCCGGGACGGCGTTCGCCATTCCCACGTACGCATTCATGGTGGGTATCGTCGTAATGCTCGCCTGGGGACTCATCCGGGTGTTACTGCTTGGTGAGCCCCTGCGCGCAGAATCAGCCGGGTTCGGATTGCGAGCCGAAGGCACCCAACTCGTTGGCTTCGGGCTGGCGTTCCTGGTGTTGCGGGCCTTCTCCTCGGGCTGCGCCGCGCTCACCGGTGTGGAGGCGATCAGCAACGGAGTGCCGGCGTTCCAGAAACCGAAGTCCCGGAACGCTGCCACCACGCTGCTGCTGCTCGGGGTGATCTCGGTGACCATGCTGATGGGTCTCATCTCGCTTGCCCAGCTCACCGGGGTGAAGATGGCCGAGGACCCGGCGCGGCAGCTGATCGGCGCGCCACACGGTTACGAGCAGAAGACGTTGGTCGCGCAGATCGCGCAGGTGGTGTTCGACGGCTTCCCGGCGGCGTTCTACTTCATCACCGCGGTGACCGCGCTGATCCTGGTGCTGGCGGCGAACACTGCGTTCAACGGCTTCCCGGTGCTGGGCTCAATCCTGGCGCTGGACCGCTATCTGCCCCGCCAGCTGCTCACCCGTGGGGACCGGTTGGCCTTCTCCAACGGCATCCTCTTCCTGGCCGGGGCGGCCACTCTGCTGGTGATCGCGTTCGGTGCCGAGGTCAACCGGCTCATCCAGCTCTATATCGTCGGGGTGTTCGTCTCGTTCACGCTCAGCCAGACCGGCATGGTGCGGCACTGGAACCGGTTGCTGACTCGCGAGGATGACCCTGCCGAGCGTCGCAGGATGCGGCGCTCCCAAGCGATCAACCTCCTCGGGCTGGTGATGACCGGATCGGTGCTGGTAGTGGTATTGGCCACTAAGTTCACCGAAGGTGCCTGGATCGCGATCGCCGCCATGGTCGCGATCTTCGCCCTGATGCAGGCGATCCAGAAGCACTACGACCGGGTCTCCGCGGAGTTGGTACCCCAGGAAGCCGACACCGTGCTGCCCTCTCGCAATCACGCGATCGTGCTGGTTTCGACCCTCCATCTGCCGACTCTGCGGGCCCTGACTTATGCCCGCGCCACCCGCCCCGATGTACTCGAGGCGGTCACCGTCAACGTGGACGACGCGAGCACTCGAGATCTCGTCGCCCAGTGGGAGGAGCGCGAGCTCCCCGTGCGGCTCAAGGTGGTTGACTCGCCGTACCGGGAGATCACCAAGCCGGTGGTCGACTATGTCAAGCGGGCCCGCTCGGACAACCCCCGCAACGTCGTCACCGTCTTCATCCCGGAATACGTCGTGGGCCACTGGTGGGAGCAGATCCTGCACAACCAGAGCGCGCTACGGATCAAGGCCCGCCTGCTGTTCGAGCCGGGCGTGATGGTTACCAGCGTGCCCTGGCAGCTGCGCTCGTCTGCCCGGGTTTTAAAGCGTGAACAGCTGGCTCCGGGTGCCGTGCGCTGGGGTATCAACGCCGGTCCCGCAGGCACCGCAGCGGGAGACTCCCCTGCTGTGAGTCGGGCTGCTGAGAGTGAGGCTGCTGCGGATGGGCAGACCAGCGTCCCCCCGGCAACCAAATCTCCGCGACGGTCGGCCGATCGGCCATGACCGAGGTGGAGCTGACCGTCGGGCCGGTAGGCCACGGTGGGTTCTGCGTTGCCCGTCATGAAGGCCGGGTGGTGTTCGTGCGGCACGCGCTGCCCGGGGAGCGGGTTCGGGCAGTGGTGACCGAGGACCGCGGCGGGTCGTACTGCCGAGCCGACGCGGTGGCGATCCTGGAAGGTGCGCCGGGTCGGGTGCCCCCGCCGTGTCCGGTATCTGGTCCGGGTGGCTGCGGCGGCTGTGATTTCCAGCATGTCGAGCCCGTGGTGCAACGCGAGCTCAAGGCGCAGGTGGTAGCTGAGCAGCTGCACCGGATCGCCGGGCTGGACATCGCGGTGACAGTGCAGGAACTCCCCGGTGGCCCGCTGGGCTGGCGGACCCGAACGCGCCTTGCGGTGGACGCCACGGGCCGGCCGGGCTTCCGGGTGCACCGCAGCCACACCGTGCTGCCAGTGCCGAGCTGCCCGCTGGCAGTGCCCGGTTCGCTCGATCCCGTGCTGTCCCGCCGTTGGGGGCCGGGTGGTGAGCTGGAGGTCGTCGCCGACGACTCCGGGCAGGTGCACGTGGCGCAGGTGCGTCCCGGGAGGCCTCCCACCCAGCTTCGCGGCGCCGGCCGGGTCTCGTGGCGTGCCGCCGGCCGGCGCTGGGAGCTGTCCGTCAGCGGCTTCTGGCAGGTGCATCCCGCCGCAGCCGATGCACTCGCCGGGCTGGTCGGGGAGTGGGCGGACGCGCCACCTGGAGGTACGGCGTGGGACCTCTATGGCGGGGTGGGGCTGTTCGCCTCGGTGCTGGCCGGTCAGGTCGGGTACAGCGGCTCGGTGACAGTCGTGGAGAACTCCCGACGAGCCGTGGCCGACGGTGCAGCTGCACTGGCCGACCTGGCGCAGGTCAGCTTCGTCACCGGCCGGGTAGAGCGGGCACTGGCCCAACTGCCCGGAGTCCCAGACGTGGTGGTGCTCGACCCACCACGTCGCGGGGCCGGCCGGGAGGTGGCTGCAGCGGTGGCTGACCGCGGGCCCTCCCGCATCATCCAGATCGCCTGTGACCCGGCGGCGCTGGCTCGCGACGTCGCTGCCTATCTCGACCACGGTTACCGTCTGGTGGCACTTCGGGCGCTGGACGCCTTCCCGATGACCCACCACGTCGAATGTGTTGCGGTGCTGGCACGCTGAGTCTCGTGCCAACCCCGCTCGAACCTGGGCCGCACTTCTCGCATGGTGCCAGCCCAGGCCGTCCTGGCTCCCGTTTGCGGATTGAGATTTATCGCGCATTCGGGAGGGGAGTCCTCTCTCCTAGACTGGGCGACCGGTGGCCATCGTCCAATTACGTAGTCATCGTGAGTTAGATGGGGGATCCGGTGACCTTGCTACATGCGGTGCACAGCCCGCAGGACATCAAACGCCTCGATCTGGCCGCTTTGACGCAACTGGCCGGCGAGATTCGCAGGTTCCTAGTCCAGAAGGTGTCGCGCACCGGCGGGCATCTCGGTCCAAACCTCGGCGCTGTCGAGCTCACCCTGGCAGTACATCGGGTGTTCGACTCGCCGCATGATCCGGTTATCTTCGACACCGGCCACCAGGCGTACGTGCACAAGATCGTGACCGGGCGGGCCGGCGGGTTCGACCGGTTGCGCAAGCGAGGCGGCTTGTCCGGCTACCCGTGCCGCGCCGAGAGCGAGCACGACTGGGTGGAGTCCAGCCACGCCTCGGCAGCGCTGTCCTACGCCGACGGGCTGGCCAAAGCGTTCGCGCATCGTGGATTGCACCGGCACGTGGTCGCGGTCGTCGGCGACGGCGCGCTGACCGGTGGGATGTGCTGGGAGGCGCTGAACAACATCGCGGCCGGCCAGGATCGCCCCGTGGTCATCGTGGTCAACGACAACGGCCGCTCCTACTCAGCGACCATCGGGGGATTCGCCGAGCACCTCTCCACATTGCGGCTGCAGCCAGGCTACGAGCTGGTGCTTCGTACCGGCAAGCAGGCGCTGGAGCGCACCCCGGTGGTGGGCCGTGCGATCTATGCCGGTCTGCACGCCGCCAAGCGGGGCCTGAAGGACGCCCTGGCCCCGCAGGTTCTCTTCGAAGACCTCGGGCTGAAATACCTGGGCCCGGTCGATGGGCACGATTTGCGGGCCATGGAGGCCGCCCTGCGCCGCGCAAAGGACTTCGGCGGGCCGGTGATCGTGCACGCGGTGACCCGCAAGGGCAACGGCTACCCACCCGCGGAGAACGACACTGCCGAGCTGATGCATCAGGTGAAGGTCATGGACCCGGAGACCGGTGCGCCGCTCGCGCCCATCGGTGTCTCCTGGACCAGCGTCTTCACCGAAGAGTTGATCAGGCTGGCTGGTGAGCGGGCAGACCTGGTCGCGATCACCGCGGCGATGCCCGGCCCGACCGGCCTGGCTGCTTTCGCCACACGTTTCCCGGATCGGTGCTTCGACGTCGGCATCGCCGAGCAGCACGCGGTCACCTCCGCAGCGGGGCTCGCCCTGGGTGGGCTGCACCCGGTGGTGTCGCTGTACTCGACCTTCCTCAACCGCGCGTTCGACCAGCTGCTGATGGATGTGGCGTTGCTGGCCGCCCCGGTCACCATCACCCTGGACCGCTCCGGTATCACCGGTGATGACGGTGCCAGCCACAACGGCATGTGGGACCTGTCGGTGTTGGGAATCATCCCCGGCATCCGGGTAGCTGCTCCCCGGGACGCCGAGACCCTGCGCGAGGAGCTCGCCGAGGCCGTCGCAGTCGATGACGGTCCCACCGCCGTGCGGTTCCCCAAGGGCCCGGTGATCGACGCAGTCCCGGCTTTGCACCGCGTCGAGGGCGTGGATGTGCTGGCCCGACCCGCTCCGGAGGACGGAAACGACGTGCTGCTGGTGGGCGTCGGAGCGTTCGCCGCGCTCGCTGTGGCGGCCGCTCGGCGCCTGGCCGACCAGGGCATCGGGGTCACTGTCGTCGACCCGCGGTGGGTGCTGCCGGTGCCTGAGGTACTGGTGCGGATGGCTACCCGGCACCGGCTGGTCGTCAGTGTGGAGGATGGCGGCCGGCACGGCGGTTTCGGCTGGTCGTTGGCCGCTGCGCTGCGCGATGCCGGCATCGACATGCCCTGCCGTGACCTTGGGATCCCGCAGCGGTTCCTGGGGCATGGCTCGCGCGATGAGGTGCTCGCAGAGCTTGGTCTCACCGCGCAAGACGTCGCCAGGGCGGTGACGGGGTGGGCGGCCGGGCTGATCAGGCCAGTCGGCGAGCCCACCGCAGTGGAGGCCCCGGGCGCAACCGGATAGGGCCCGGGTTTCCATCACGGCAGCGGTTGTCAGCGTGCTACTGGGCTGTGGCACCGTAGGGGGGTGCGCATTCTGATCGTCGAGGACGAGCAGCCGCTGGCTGACGCGGTTGCTCGTGGCTTGCGCCGTGAGGGCATGGCCGTGGACGTCGCCTACGACGGCGATAGCGGGCATGAGAAGGCTGCGGTGACCCGGTATGACGTGGTGGTGCTCGACCGCGATCTGCCCGGGATGTCGGGTGACCGACTGTGCTCCGAGATCGCTAGATCCGGGGCGGTCACCCGAGTATTGATGCTCACAGCCAGCGGCACCATCTCCGACCGAGTGGATGGGCTATCCCTGGGCGCCGATGACTACCTGTCCAAGCCGTTCGCGTTCGCCGAGCTGGTGGCCCGGCTGCGCGCACTGGGCCGCCGTGCCACTCCTGCGGTACCCCCGGTGCTCAACGCCGGCGATGTGGTCCTCGATCCTTCCCGGCGTACCGTCAGCCGGTCTGGGGCGCAGGTGGACCTCACCCGCAAGGAGTTCGGGGTGCTGGAGGTGCTGCTCGGGGCCCGGGGAGCGGTCGTGAGCAGCGAAGAGCTGCTGGAGCGGGTGTGGGACGAGAACGCTGATCCGTTCACCACCACGGTGCGGGTCACCGTGATGACCTTGCGGAAGAAGCTCGGTGAGCCGGGCATCATCGAGACCGTGGTCGGGTCCGGTTACCGAGTGCCCAGCGCCGACCTTGCACCCGGCTGAGCCATCGGTGCGGCCCCGGCGCGGTCCTGGGCTTCGCACCCGCCTCACATTGCTCGCGACCGGATTGTCCGCGGCGGTGAGCGCACTGCTGCTGTGGTTGGGCTGGCTGCTCGTAGGCGGCGTGGTGGCGGCTGTGCCGGACCTGCCGGCGGGCAGCACCGTCAAGGTCGATGGCCTCCCGGTGGCCGCCGACCGTCTCGGGGCAGCGCTGCAGGAGGCTGCCAGGCAGCGGGTGCTGCAGGCGGGATCGGTGGCCTTCCTGCTCGCGGTGCTCGCCACCGTGCTGTCGGCCTGGGTGATTACCGGCCAGGTGCTCCGCCCGCTACACGACGTGACCGCCACTGCGCGCCGACTGTCCGCCGAGTCGCTGGACGAGCGGCTGCGGCTCCCCGGCCCGCGGGACGAGGTAGCCGAACTCGCCGACACCTTCGATGCCATGCTCGACCGGCTGCAAGCCGCCTTCCAGTCGCAACGCCGGTTCGTGGCGAACGCCAGCCACGAGCTGCGGACGCCGCTTGCTGTCGTGCGCACCGAGGTGGACGTGACGCTGGCGGATCCCGCCGCTGATGAGACCGAGCTGCGGCGGATGGCCGGGGTGATCCGCGACGCGACGCTACGCGCACAGCAGCTGGTGGACGGGCTGTTGCTGCTGGCGCGGACCGAGGGCGGCGCGCTGCGGGCCCGGGAGCCAGCGGATCTCGCCGGCTTGGCGGGTGCCGCCTTGCGGATCGTTGCGCCCGAGGTGCGGAACCGGGACCTGCGCTTGACCACGCGGATGACGCCGGCTGTGACGGTGGGCGACCCGGCACTGCTGGAACGGGTGGTGGGCAATCTGGTGGAGAACGCAGTGCGGCACAACGTGTGCGGCGGCTGGGTGGAGGTCTGTACCGACCGGGCGGGGCCGCACGTGACGCTGCGAGTCAGCAGCTCAGGTGAGGTGGTCCCGACGGAGGCGGTCAGCGCCCTGTTCGAGCCGTTCCACCGCGGCGGGGTGGCTCGCACCTCCCACGATGGAGCCGGGTTGGGCCTGTCGATCGTCCGGGCCGTGGTGGCCGCACACGCAGGCACCGTGCACGCCGAACCGGTTGCTGGCGGTGGGCTTGCCGTGACCGTGCAGCTACCCGCCGCGTAGGGACGGGCTATCTGCGGCTGATTTGAGGGCGGTGGCGAGCGGGTGTGTGGACAGCTCGCACTGCCACCGCCGAGCCCCACCAGCGACGAGCTGCTGCTCTATGCCGGCGGCATCGAGCGGCTCTGGAGGCTCCCAGCACAGCCGGCGCAGCAGGTCCGGTGCCAGCAGATTCTGCACCGGCAGCCGGTGCTGCTGGGCGATCTCGGTCAGCGTGGCACGCGCCGCGGCCAACCGGATCGCTGCGGCTGGATCCCGATCCGACCAGCGGTTCACCGGGGGAGGGGTGGTTCCCTGGGCGCGCAACGATGGCAGCTGGCTCACGGGCAGGGCCCTCGCGGTCTCCAGCGCACTCATCCAGGTCCTGACGTGCCGGCGCTGCGAGCGCCCGCTGTACACCGGCCTGGACAGCAGCGCGGCAGCATCCGGCGGGTCGGCCAGTGCCGCGTCGATGATCGCGGCATCAGGTAACACCCGCCCGGGGGCGATG
>DASYMC010000064.1:0-11463 GCA_036009255.1 Pseudonocardiaceae bacterium | reverse complement strand
GACCCCCCTCCCGCTCCCCGACCCGGTCCCCGACATGGAGACATATCGGGGTGAAACGGGGTCGTTTCACCCCGATATGTCCCCATGTCGGGGTAGGGACTCGGTGAGGAGGGGGATCTGGAGAGCGGACCAGGGGGAGATGAGCCAGGGGGTGTTGGTGGCTGCGGTGACGATGTGGGACCAGGGGGCCCAGTGGTGGTCGAGGACTTCGGTGGGGTCGGGAGTGGGGGAGCCCTGGGCGTGAGCGATCAGGACGGGGCAGAACTCGTTCTCCACGATGCCATCGGGGGCCACCGCTCGGTAACTGAACTCGGGAAGTACCAGCTCTGAGCGGGTCATGGTCAGCCCGAGCTCCTCACGCAGCCGCCGGGCCGCCGCTACCTCGAGCGGCTCGCCAGGCAGTGGGTGCCCGCAGCACGTGTTGGTCCACACTCCCGGCCAGGCTCGTTTACTGGTGGCCCGGCGGGTCATGAGCAGCTGCCCGGAGCCGTCGAAGACGTAGCAGGAGAACGCCAGGTGCAGCGGCGTCGCAGCATGGTGGACCTGTGACTTGGGTAACTGCCCGATCGGGCGCCGATCCTCGTCGAGCAACACGACAGGAGCGTCTTCGATAGACACTGTGGGCACTCCTTGAGCTACTCAGCGACCCATCAGGTCACCGGACAGTCCACCGGATCCGGACTGGTTCCCCCCGCCGTTGCCACTGAGCACGCTGACCGGTAGCTCCTCCGAGGGCTGCACGATGACGAAGCGCGCGACCTTGAGCATCTTGGAGTTCTGCAGCACCATGCCCGGCTGCCTCGCCGCGGTTTCCTGATGGTCAGGAGTGAACAGATCACTGCGCATTGAGAAGAATCCTTCCGGTACTGCGGTCCGTGCCCAACGCTGTGCAGGTTAGTCAAGCAAGGTTGTCCTGGGCCCAGCGGCGCAACTCGGCCTCAGCCTCCTCGCGGGACAGCGGGCCTCGGTCCAGGCGCAGCTCCTTGAGGTGGCGCCACGCCCGGCCGACGTCCGGTCCTGGCGCCAATCCGAGCAACTCCATGATCGCGTTGCCGTCCAGATCCGGCCGCACCGCAGCCAGATCCTCCTCGGCGCGGATCCGCTCGATTCGCTGCTCCAGGTCGTCGTAGGTGCCCTGCAGCGCGAGCGCCTTGCGGCGGCTGCGGGTGGTGCAATCGGCCCGGACGAGCCGGTGCAGCCGCGGCAGCAGCTCCCCGGCATCGGTGACATAACGGCGCACCGCGGAGTCGGTCCACTCGCCGCCGCCATAGCCGTGGAAGCGCAGGTGCAGGAACACCAGCGCCGCGACGTCCTCGATGATCTGCTTGGGGTAGCGCAGGGCGCGCAACCGCTTGCGCGTCATCTTGGCTCCCACGACCTCGTGGTGGTGAAAGCTCACCCCCCCGCCGGGCTCATGCCGGCGGGTGGCCGGCTTGCCGATGTCGTGCAGCAACGCCGCCAGCCGCAGCACCAGGTCGGGCTCGCCGTCCTCCAGCGCGATCGCCTGCTCGAGCACCGTCAGCGAGTGCGTGTAGACGTCCTTGTGCTGGTGATGCTCGTCGATCTCCAGGCGCATCGCGGGCACCTCGGGCAGCACGTGCTCGGCCAGGCCGGTGTCCACCATCAGCTCGACACCGGCCCGCGGGTTCGCCCCGAGCATCAGTTTGGACAGCTCCGCAGAGATCCGCTCGACGGTGATCCGGCCGATCTCGCCCGCCATAGCGCCCATGGCGTCCCGGACCCGGGGGGCGAGGGTGAAACCGAGCTGGGAGACGAACCGGGCCGCGCGCAGCATCCGCAGCGGGTCGTCGGCGAAGGACTCCTCCGGCGTCATCGGCGTGTCCAGCTCCCGGCGCGCCAGCGCAGCCATCCCGCCGTAGGGATCGACGAAACGACCGCCGCCCCGGACACGCAGCGGCAGCTGGACAGCCATCGCGTTCACCGTGAAGTCCCGCCGGGCCAGATCACCTTCGACGGTGTCACCGAAGACGACGTCGGGGTTGCGGGACACCCGGTCGTAGCGGTCAGCCCGGTAGGTGGTGATCTCGCACTGAATACCGGCCTTCGTCGCGCCGACAGTGCCGAAGGCGATCCCGGTATCCCAGGTGGCGTCCGCCCAGCCGGCCAGGAGCGCTGTGACGGCGTCGGGACGGGCATCGGTGGTGAAGTCCAGATCGCTGCCCAGCCGGCCGAGCAGCGCGTCCCGGACGCTGCCGCCGACCAGATACAGCGAGTGCCCAGCGGCGCTGAACCGGGCGGCCAACTCATCGGCCACCGGGGCGATCCGGAGCAGCTCCACGACAGCATTCTGCTGCGCCCGGCTCACACCCGGGACCCGATTCCCCACCACAGAAGCCACAGCGGGCACCCTAACGCTCTGCCCAGCAACCCCGCGCTAGTGTGCGCCCTGTCGCGGGCGTCCGCTCTGTTGTCGCCGAGTTCGACAGCAGAGTCGCCAGAGCGATCTCGAGCAGCACTGGTGTCGAACTCGGCGACAAGAGATTCGGTGAAGGACAACGAGCCCGTCGACACATCGGAGGAGCGGAGCACTGAGCCGCCGGGTCAGCGGCGGCGGCTATACCATCAGCGCATGCCCTCGTCCTCCAGCAGGTCCGGTCGTGACAAGGGTGCGCGGAAGGGATCTACCCAGAAGGCAGCTACCCAAAAGGGAGCTACCCAAGGCAGTGCTAAGCGGCGGGCTCCCCGCATGCGGACCGTGGCGGAGACCTCTGCGGGTGGGTTGGTCGTGGACACCGAGACGGGACGGGCTGCCGTGATCGGTCGGCTGGATCGGCGGGGGAGGCTGCTGTGGTCGCTGCCCAAGGGCCACGTCGAGGACGGCGAGACGGTGGAGCAGGCGGCCGTGCGCGAGGTAGCTGAGGAGACCGGAATCGACAGCGCGGTAGTGGCAGCCCTGGGCAGCATCGACTACTGGTTCGTCGCTGAAGACCGCCGGATCCACAAGACGGTGCACCATTTCTTGCTGCGTGCCCTCGGGGGGGAACTCTCCGACGCGGACGTGGAAGTCACCGAGGTGGCCTGGGTGCCGCTGGTTGACCTGCCAGCGCGGTTGGCCTACGCCGACGAGCGACGGCTGGTCCAGCGCGCCACCACGATGCTCGCGGACTCGGCTTGAGGACCCCGGCATGAGGCCCCCCGCGTGAAACGCCGGCTCCGCCGTGGCGTCGCCGCAGCCGCCCTGATGGCGGTCCTGGGACTGCTGAGTCCAGGTGTCGCCACGGGGCAGTCAATCGCGGCTGGGCAGTCGGACGTGCCAGAGCAGTCAGACGTGCCAGGGCAGCCAACCGGGCGGCTCCAGCCCCCACCGAACCCGAACCCGCTAGCCCGGCTTGAGCTGTCCAGTCTGTCACCCCGGGTGGTCACAGTTACCAGCACGCCGGTGCTGCAGGTCAGCGGCCGGGTGGTCAATGTCGGAGACCGGCCGATCACCAACCTGGCGATCCGGTTGCAGCGCGACGAGGTGGTGAGCTCCGACGACGCGGCAACCCGCGCCATGCAAGGCGAATCCGAAGCGCCCCACGTGACCCGATTCCAACCGGTGCCGGGCGAGCTCGGTCCCGGGCAGAGCAGCCCCTTCCACCTGGAGGTGCCGCTGCGCGGCGGGGCAGATCTGGAGTCACTGGAGATCACCAAACCCGGCGTGTACCCAGTACTGGTCAATCTCAACGGTAAGCCCGAGGCCAGTGGCGTCGCGCGGCTGGCCTCGGTCCCGCTGCTACTGCCCGTGCTCGGGATCCCCCCCGCCACCACCGGCGGGTTATCCGGGCCGACCCTGCCACCCCCCCTGCTGCCGGCGCCGCTGACCATGGTGTGGCCGCTGGTCGCCGCTCCGGAACGGCTACCGACCGGACCCGGCGAACCGATCCTGATTCACAGTGACCGCGCCGGAGGCGATCCACTGGCCACCGAGGTCGCTCCCGGCGGGCGGTTGGATGGGTTGCTCGGCGCCCTCGAGCAGGCATTGCCGCCGGGCTCCCCCCTGGGCCCGGCAGTCTGCGTGGCAGTGGACCCGCAGCTGCTGGAGACCCTGGACGGGATGAGCCACGGTTACCAGGTTTCCGATCCCCGTGGGATCAGCGAGGGCAGCGGCGCACGGGATGCGCGGAGCTGGCTCGATCGGCTGCGCGCCGCGGTCCAAGGTCGCTGCGTGCTCCCGTTGCCCTACGCCGATGCCGACCTGGTAGCGCTGTCCCGGGCCGGACTCACGGACATGGAGGCGCTGGCTACCAGCACGGGCACGCGAGTGGTGGGCGACCTGCTCGGGGTGCAGCCACTGACCGGGGTGACCTGGCCGGCCGGTGAGATGCTCGACGAGCGCACGTTGACCGATCTCTCCGCACTCCAGACCCACGCCGTGCTGCTGAACCCTCGAGGTATTGCGGTCCCGCCAGGACTCCCGGCCGCCCCCCCAACGAGAACTGCCGACGTCGTCCGCTTGGCTGGTGGCTCCGCATCTATCGCCACCCCCGGCTCCGTCGGGCTGCTCGCCGACCCGCTGTTGACCAGCGCGCTGGCCAGCGCGCCGAACCCATCCTCGACCCAGGACGGGCTGGGCGCGCTGATGTACCACGCCGCACAGGGCCGTCCCATCCTGCTGGTACCCCCACGCCGGTGGCAGGCGCGCGGAACGGAGGCCACCGCCCTGGTGAACGCGGCCCAGCAGCTCCTGCAAGCCGGCTTCGTCACTCCTCGCGAGCTGCCGGCGTTAGCTGCCACCCGGGCCGCCGCGGGCAATTCTGCAACGGTGAACTATCCGACCGAGGCCAGCGCCCGGGAGATCCCGGCGCAGGTGACCGCGGAGATCAAGCGGGACCGGGACGTCCTGCGTGACCTCCAGGTGGCCACGGTCCTGGATCCCGCCGCGAATCTCAGGCCGGCGACTCTGCTCGACCCGCTGCGGCTCGGGCTGCTCTGCGGAACGTCCACAGCGTGGCGCGAGACACCCAACCGGGCCATCCAGATGACCGCGGGGGAGAGCACCCGGCTCGATGAGCTGCGCCGGTCGGTGCGGATCGTCGCGCCACCCGGCCCCTATAGCTTGGCGGCGTCGGACTCCCCGCTGCTGATTACGGTGAGCAATGAGTTACCGGTGGGGGTGCAGGTGGAACTGAGTCTGTCGGAGACCTCCGGGCTGCGGGCCGGGGCGGTCGGGTTGCAGCTGGTACCAGCCCGCAGCACCAGGCAGCTGGTGATCCCCGCAAAGGTGAGCCGGGCCGGTCAGTTCAGCGTCGATGCCGCCTTGAGCACCCCGGGCGGCACTCCGCTGGGTGAGCCGAGCACCCTACAGCTGCGCTCGACGGCATTCGGCAGGATTACAGTCGCGCTCACCGCGGGCGCCGGTGCGTTACTGGTCCTGCTGGTGGCCCGCCGGATCGCGCGCCGAGTACGCAGAACACGGGAAGCCGGGTGAGGATTGGACACCGCGAACCGCACGCCAGTGTCGTCCGAGAGCCGGCCCGGCAACGAGCCCCGTAACGAGTCCCGTAATCAGCACAGCCGGCGGTCGCAGTACTCGCTGCTCGCGGCGACTCGCACGATGGCGGTGGCCACCCTGGTCAGCCGGATCACCGGATTCCTTCGCCAGCTCGGGCTCGCCGCTGTACTGGGGCTCGGGGTGGTCAACGACTCCTACACGGTCTCCAACACGCTGCCGGCGATGCTCTACGAGATCCTGCTCGGTGGGGTCCTGACCAGCGTCATCGTGCCGTTGCTGGTGCGCGCGGCGAAAGAGGACGCCGACCAGGGCCAGGCCTACGTGCAGCGGTTGGTGACCGTCGCCTTTGTGGCACTGAGCGCGGCGAGCGTGCTCGCCCTCGTCGCGGCTCCGTTTCTGGCTGCGCTGTTCCTCGGGTCCGGTGAGGATGCGAACCCGCAGCTGGCGACGGTGTTCGGCTACCTGCTACTACCGCTGATCTTGTTCTACGGATTGTCCGGCCTGTTCGGGGCGATCCTCAATGCCCGTAGCATCTTCGGGCCGCCGGCCTGGGCACCGGTGCTCAACAACGTCATCGTGCTGGTGTCCCTGGGCCTCTACGCCCTGGTTCCCGGGGAGATAACCCTTAACCCGGCGCGACTGAGTGATCCGAAGTTGCTGGTGCTGGGTCTGGGCACGACGGCAGGCATCGTCGCGCAGGCGCTGGTGCAGGTACCTGGGCTGCGCCGGGCCGGCTTCCACTTCGGCTGGCGCTGGGGCTGGGACTCCCGGCTCACCCAGGCCAGCGGGATGGCCGCGTGGTTCGTGGTGTACGTCCTGGTGGGCCAACTCGGTTTCCTGGTGACCACCCGCTCCGCGGCGCAGGGCGATCCCGGCGGAGTGGTGATCTACAGCTTGGTGTGGCTGCTGCTCCAGCTGCCCTATGGCGTCTTGGGCTACTCGCTGCTCACCGCCATCATGCCGCGAATGAGCCGCGCCGCGGCCGATTCGGACTGGCGCGGCGTCGTCGAGCACCTCTCGGCAGGCAGCCGCTACCTGATCCTGCTGCTGGTACCGATCACCGTGGTGTTCACCCTCGCCGGCGAGCAGATCGGGGTGGCCCTGTTCTCGCTGGGCAGGGCGGGCAGCAACGCCGAGCGGCTCGGGGTGGCACTGGCGGTGTCCGCCTTCGGGCTGCTGCCCTATGCGATGACGATGCTGCAGCTGCGGGTTTTCTATTCGATGGCTGACGCCCGCACCCCAACCATGATCAATGCGGTTATGGTGGCGGTGAAACTGCCTCTGCTGCTGGCCTGCCCAGTGTTCCTTGACGACGCCGATGTGGTGCTCGGCCTCACCGCGGCCAATTCGCTGTCCCTCGTGGTGGGCGCGATGGTCGGGCAGACCTGGCTACGCCGGCGGCTGGGCCGGGTGGAGACCAAACGCAGCCTGATCACGTTTCGCAATTGTGTGATCGGGGCGGCACCGGCGGTGGCCGCGGTGCTCGGGCTGCGCGCGGTGACCGACTTGGACGGGATCAGCGGTGCCTGGCTCGACCTGGCGTTCACCACGCTGATCGTCGCAGTGGTGATGGGCACCGCGCTGCTTATCTTGCGCACTCCGGAGCTCACCGAGGCCCTTCGGGTACCGGTGCGCAACCGTCTGAGCCGTAATGGCGGCTCCGCTGGCCCTCAGGAGCCGTAGGCTTGACAATTGTTGACGAAATGTCCGAAGAGATTCCCAGGAAGAGTGGCGTTACGGTGAGCGAGTCGGAGGGAACGGGAACACAACGGTTCCTTCCCCCGTGGCCTACTCCTGGATGTGTTCTCGGTCGGGATCGTTACCGCCTGCTCTCCGAGGTGGGCCGCGACGACCGCTGCGCCGTTCTCCTGTGGCGCGGTCGTGACATGGTGCTGGACCGTGACGTCGCGCTGAGCGTGTTCATCGCCGCGCCGCAGGACCCGGTGGCGCTCACCCGGATCCGCTCGGCCGTCGCACGGGCATTGCGGTGTGCTCGTCTGGAGACGGCGGGCGCGGCGCGGGTGCTCGATGTCCTGGAGCCGGAGCACACGGACGCCGGGGTCGTCGTCGCGGTTGTCGTCGCCGAGTGGACGCCGGGTTGGGCCCTGGTCGAGCTCCTCGATGGGGGGCCATTACCGCCGTCGTTGGCGGCTCGCGTGCTGCTACCACTGGCCGGCGCAGTCGACGCGGCGCACAGCGCAGGTCTGGTCCTGGGCGTTGACCATCCGGATCGGATCCGGGTGGCGCCCGACCGCCAGGCCCGGCTCGCCTTTCCCGGCCCACCGCCCACCACGGGATCCCGGGACGACATCCGCGGACTCGGCGCGATGCTGTACCTGCTGCTCACCGGATACTGGCCGCTGGCCGACGGGTTGACCAGCCTGCCGCCCGCGCCGCTGGGTCCGGATGGCTCACCGATCAGCCCCAGCACACTGCGACCCGAGGTACCGGTGGAGCTCTCGACGTTGGCGCTGCGCAGCCTCGCGGGTCCAGGCACCGGCGGTGGTGTGCACACCGGGGCCGCCGTGCGGCAGGTGCTCGAGCTCAACGCCGCGGGTGCTGACGATCTGTTCTCGGCAGACGGCCGTCCAGTAGACCCGCGACGCGCGCAACACCTTCGCCGGATGAAGTTCCGCGTGTCAATGACGGTGCTGGGCGCCGCCACGCTGATGATCATCGGTTACGCCGGCATGCAGGTGGTCTCGATATTCACTGACACCGGTGGGGCACCGTTGGTCGTCGCCGGGACTGTCCCCGCCGATCCGGCACCTGCTTCGCCGCCGGCGCTCTCCGCACCGGTGCGGGTGACGAAGTTGGCCGTCTATGACCCCTCCGGGTTGGGCAGCCCGGACCACCAGCGCGACGTCGGCAAGCTGCTGGACGGCAACCCGAACACCGGCTGGTCCACCGACTCGTACTTCAAGCAGTTCCCCGTGTATAAGAAGGGGCTCGGCGTGATGCTGAGCTTCGAGGCGCCCATCACGGCGAGCTCTTTAACGTTGGTGTCGCCGAGCGCGGGCACTGTTCTTGAGATTCGAGCCGCGACATCACCGAACGCGCGACTGGATCAAACCACCCTGGTCGGCACCGCGACGCTGCGATCCGGCAGCAACAAGATCCCGCTGCGGGCCGCGCCACCAGCCCGATATCTGCTGGTATGGATCACCGGCCTGGGGGGTGAGCAAGGTCATCACCAGTCCCAGCTCAGCGATCTCCAGATCCAACAACGAGCCACCTGAAGTAGGGGATCTCGCATGGCGCTATCCGGTTCGGGCTAGTGCGGTGAGGGCGGGGCCGTCGATGCGGAACGCGGTCCACTCGTTCATCGGGGCCGCGCCGAGACGGCGGTAGAAGCCGATCGCCGGTTCGTTCCAGTCCAGCACCGACCACTGCAGACGGGTGTAACCGCGGCACAGGCATTCGGCGGCCAGCGCAGCCAGCAGCTCCCGGCCCAGGCCCGCTCCCCGATGCTCAGGCCGCACGAACAGATCCTCCAGGTAGATCCCGTGCACGCCGTCCCAGGTGGAGAAGTTCAGAAACCACAGCGCTACTCCGGCAACCTCACCGTTGCTCTCAGCGATGTGCCCGAACAACGCGGGCTGCGCATCGAACAGTGCCGCACGCAGCTGCGCTGCGGTCAGCCGGCACTGCTCGCTCGCCCGCTCATAGCTCGCGAGCTCGTGCACCAGCGCAACCACCGCATCGACGTCGGGCTCCTGTACCCGTCGGACAGCCATGGCCAACAGGCTGCCACGCAACTGGGTCGACATTAATCGTTGGCGCATCTTCTGGACCGACGTAAGCTCCGCGGCGTGGCGTCAGCTCAGGGGCGTGCCCGAGCGGTGTGGATGGCGCTGGCCTTCTTGGCAATGATCGTTTTGGTGTTCGCTGGGATGCGGGTCGCCGTTGACTGGCCGAATATCGCCGCCGGGACGGTGCCGCCCGAGGACTCGCCCGACCACAGTTACGCACTGCACCCGATCTTGGCTTACCTACACATCCTGCCCGGCGTCGTCTACCTGGTGGGTGCCCCATTCCAGCTCTCCCGCAACTTCCGGGAACGGCACTTCGCCGTACACCGGCGGATGGGCCGGGTGGTATTACCGGCCGGCATCGCGGCGGGGATCTTCGCGATCATCTACGGAGCCATGTTCCCGTTCGGCGGGCTCCTGGAGGCGAGCGCCACGGTGGTGTTCGGCAGCTACTTCGTCGTGGCACTGATCACCGCGTTCCTGGCCGTCAAGCGCGGTGACGTGACCCACCATCGCCGGTGGATGATCCGGGCGTTCGCCATGGGGTTGGCGGTCGGCACGATCCGGGTCTGGATCGGCGTGTTCCAGACGTTCGGGTTGATGTCGTTGCAGGACAGCTTCGGTGTCGCGTTCTGGCTTGCTTTCCTGCTCCACGCGGTGGCGGCCGAGGCCTACCTCTCCAAGCGCCCCAGTGCCCGCGGTGCCGCCGAGCCTGCATTCGTGGCGTGATTCCGGCCCGGGAACATCGGTCCGTAGGATCGTGTTGTGGCCAATGTGAGTGAGCAGATCCGGGACGTCATCATCATCGGCTCGGGTCCAGCCGGTTACACCGCAGCGATCTACGCCGCGCGGGCCCAGCTCGAGCCACTCGTCTTCGAGGGTCACCAGTACGGCGGCGCCCTGATGACCACCACCGAGGTGGAGAACTACCCGGGATTCCGCGACGGGATCATGGGTCCGGACCTCATGGAGCAGTTCCGCGCGCAAGCTGAGCGCTTCGGCGCCGAGCTGCAGTCCAAGGACGTGACGTCCGTGGAGCTGGCCGGTGACATCAAGCGGGTCATGGTCGAGAAGACCACCTATCTGGCCCGATCGGTGATCCTCGCGATGGGCGCGCAGGCCCGTTACCTGAATGTTCCTGGTGAGCAGCAGCTGCTCGGTCGCGGCGTGAGCTCGTGCGCCACCTGTGACGGCTTCTTCTTCCGCGACCAGGACATCGCCGTCATCGGCGGCGGCGACTCGGCGATGGAGGAAGCCACCTTCCTCACCCGCTTCGCCCGGTCGGTGACCGTGGTGCATCGGCGCGACGAATTCCGCGCCTCGAAGATCATGCTCGAGCGGGCACGGAATGACGAAAAGATCAACTGGCGGACCGGGGTGACGGTCGAGAAGGTGCTCGGCGAGGGCGGCGTCAGCGGTGTGGCGCTATCGGATGGCTCAACCCTGGACGTCAGCGGGATGTTCGTGGCCATTGGGCACTACCCGCGCAGCGAGCTGGTGCGCGGTCAGGTCGACACCGACGAGGACGGCTACGTGAAGGTGTCCGCGCCGACCACACACACCAGCGTAGAGGGCGTGTTCGCCTCCGGCGACCTGGTCGACCGGACCTACCGGCAGGCGGTCACCGCCGCCGGCACTGGTTGTTCAGCCGCGATCGACGCGGAGCGCTGGCTGGCCGAGCATGCCGTCGATGCGCACGCCCAGGTGGCCGCCGAGTTCGTCGGTGGCGGGTACGGCACCACGTCCTGATTATCCACATCCTCACCGGAAAGATCCGCACACAGGAGATGACATGGCAGACAAGTCGACCGTGATCGTGACCGACAAGTCGTTCGCCGACGAGGTACTCGGCAGCGACAAGCCGGTGCTGGTGGACTTCTGGGCGACCTGGTGCGGTCCCTGCAAGATGGTGGCACCGGTGCTCGAGGAGATCGCTTCGGAGCACGGCGAGATCAAGATCGTGAAGATGGACATCGACGCCAACCCCAACACCCCACGCGATTACCGGATCATGTCGATCCCGACCATGATCGTGTTCTCGGGCGGCGCGCCGGTGAAGCAGATCGTCGGCGCCAAGCCGAAGGCTGCGCTACTCGAAGATCTCGCCGACTACCTGGACTGATCGAGCGCAAGCTCGGGTAACTGCCTACACACGTTCACCCGCTGCGGGCAACCGATTACCCTGGGACGCGTCCTGCACTGGGGGGGGCGAGCTAGCTCGCCCCCGCCAAGCATCTACCGACAGGCCTCGTGCTC
>DASYMC010000063.1:0-2229 GCA_036009255.1 Pseudonocardiaceae bacterium | reverse complement strand
AGCACGTGTGGCTGCAGGGGTCAATGCACGTGCAATTGCAGACGCAAGAACGCGAACATCGGTTCTCAGCGAGCTCACCCGATCGGCAGCCGAGTCCAGAAAGACGCCATTAGGATGAAAGCTGGTGGCGCTCGGACCCTCCGTGTGGCCACAGTTGGCATGGGACGTCTGACGGTCCGGCGCGGCGGCCTGATCCGCCTTGCGCTGCTCGCGCTGAGCTGGGGATCCAGCTTCGTGTGGATCAAGCACGGAACGGGGAATGCCGCCGGCACGCGTCGCAGGCCTGCTCCTCGGCTTCGCCGGCGCTTTGGTGATCTTTGCACCATGGCGGTCCGGCGGTAGCGCTGATGGGGCCGCGGCTTGCCTCACGGCCTCTGCCCTGTACGGGGTGCTGTTCGTCTACGCGGGCCGGCACCTCACCGGCCGTGGCTTGGCTCCGACGGTTCTTTCCGCAGGTCAACTCAGCGCCGCCACCGTCCTGTCGGGGCTCGCACTGCCGATCGGCTGGCACCCGCCGGAGCTGCGTGCGGACGCGCTCGGCAGCATCGTTGTGCTCGGGGTACTCGGCACCGGTCTTGCCTACGTGGCGGTGCTCGGCGAGTCGCTCAGCCCACGGGTGCGCGTCGGCATGGTCGTGGTGCTCGCCGGGGTCGGGCTGGCTCGGCGCGGCGTGACCAGCCCGCCGGCCCTCGTCTCCGGGACGGCGGAGTCCGAGGAGCGGTCGTTGCGGACAGCTCCGCTAGACGGTGCGAGACCGACCGGCCGCCGAACTGAGGATCGCCTGCGCGTGCTCCAGGCATGGTAACGATCTCGGCGGCCGGTCGGATGTCGAGCCTCACCTGATCAGCTCGTGCCCGAGCTGATCAGGCCGATGACGTGACACCCATGATCGAGAAGACGGAACCCTGCGGGTCGGAGATCGACGCCATCCGACCGTAGGGAGTATCGACGGGACCGCCGAGCACTGTGGCGCCGCGCTCGGTGGCCGCGGCGACCGCGGCGTCGGTGTCAGCGACCATGAAGTAGACCATCCAGTGCGGCGGTGTCTCGGGTGGCCTATCGGCCAATCCACCAATACCGCCGAGTGGGTCGCCGTCCCGATGGAACGTGGTGTATTCGCGCCCGGCATCTTCTACCGGCTGGTAGGAGTAGCCGAAGACGGCGGCATAGAACTTTCTGGCTACATCGGGGTCGGGTGCCGCGGCTTCGCTCCAGACCAAGGAACCCGGCTCGTTGTAGATTTCGGTTCCAATGCCCTCGGCGGCCTGCCACACGCCGAATGCGGCACCCTGGGCGTCCAAGGCGATGCACATCCGCCCGCTGCGAGGAACGTCGAAGGGTCCGGCGAGGACCGTCCCGCCATTCTCGGTGATCTTCTGGGCGGTGTCGTCGACGGCGTCGCTGGCGAGGTAGGTCGTCCACGCCGTCGGCTGGTCCGGGCTCTGCTGCGGTTCGATGCCGGCGGCAGAGTGGCCATCCCGTTTGCAAATCTGGTAGTGGCCGAGTTCCTCGCCAGTGTCGAGGTAGGTCCAGCCGAGAACGGCACCGTAGAACTCCTTCGCGGCCTCGACGTCGGGAACGGCGAGGTCGACCCAGCAGGGTGTGCCGGTAGGCCAGGCAGTGGTGCGGACGGGCATGAGAGCCTCCTCAGGCTGTCGGGTTGGTCGGTGCGGGTTCAGCCAAGCAGCTGCCCCTGACACTCTCGGCACGGCCAGCCGCGCCACCACCGTGAGATCGCGTCGTCCAGATGAACATCCGGCAGCATCGTTGCCGTCGAGCGATGGTTCCGGAGACAGCGCGAACAGCTCGGCGTTGTACCGCTTGCTCAGAGCACTGGGTGATGTGGGAATCGTCGTCGAGCTGGAAGATCGACGGTTCGCCTTGATTTTAGTTGGCGAGCTGCTGCGCAGCGACGTCAACGAGACACCGAACCAGACAGTGATGACAGAGCACGAAATGCCTGACACGGACGAGACAGCGGACTGACAGCGGAACCAGCCCCGAAACCAGGCGCAGTGATGCCTGATCGCACCAGGCACGTAGGTGACATCCTGGGGTTCTGCTCATGCGGTGTACATACCGGATCAGGCAACGGCAGAAACGCTTGAGAACCCCTCGTACTTAGTGCCTCCTGCGCCGCCACTGCCGGGCTGTAAGCAGGATCCAATCCCGGAGAAACCAACCCCAGCTCAACACCGCAACACCCAGCAGTATTCGCTTTGCGCGCCA
>DASYMC010000062.1:0-7716 GCA_036009255.1 Pseudonocardiaceae bacterium | reverse complement strand
CGACTACCGCTTTGGATACGACCCTACCTACGACCCGAGCTATGACGCTCCAGCCCACCCCGCGATGGACCGTGACTACGCTGCCGAGCGACCTGGTGCGCATCGGCCGCACCGGGCAGACTCTGACGGCTACCACGATGGCATGGCTGCGGCCGGGCACCATGCGGCGCCCAGAGTGCATGCCACCCGGCCCCCATCCTGGGCCCCAGAATCTCGGATCACAGAATCTCGGATCCCAGAGTCAAGGACCGCAGCGGCTTCGATGCGCGGCTCGCTGGCTATCGATACGGCGCCCCCAGTCCGCCCACCGACTGTGCCCCAGTCCGTCGCACCCCCCTCGGCCGCGCCAGTGCCCCGTAGGGCCTCGCTCATCGATGACGAGGCTCATCCGTTGGCTCGCATCGTTACTCTGCATCCGCACAACTACAACGAGGCTCGGCCCATCGGGGAACGTTACCGGGAGGGCAACCCGGTGATCATGAACTTGACTGAGATGGAGGATCGGGACGCCAAGCGGCTCGTCGACTTCGCGGCCGGGCTGGCCTTCGCGCTGCGGGGCTCGATCGACAAGGTCACCAACAAGGTGTTCCTCCTCTCGCCGCCCAACGTCGACGTGTCAGCTGAAGATCGTCGTCGCATCGCGGAAGGTCGATTTTTCAACTAACTCTGTGGTGAAGGGGGCCCACCTCGCCCTCGTTTGACCACCGTGGCAGAGTGTCCGCGTGGATATGGTCCTCCGCTGGGTCGTGTACTACCTGCTCTTCTTCTTCTGGTTGCTGCTCACGGCGCGTATCGTGGTCGAGCTCGTGCGTACCTTCGCGCGCAGCTGGCAGCCGGTGGGAGGGGTGGCGATCGCCCTCGAGTCGATCTATACGGTGACTGATCCGCCGGTCCGGGCGCTCCGTCGGGTGGTCAAACCCATCCGCATCGGAGGCGTGGGGCTGGACTTATCCATTATGGTTCTCTTGCTCGTGGTCTTCATCCTGATGCGAGTGATTGAGCCTACGAGGCTGTAGCGCCGCCGTAGCGCCGTCGAGGCCCCCCAGGGGTCCGATACACCAGGCCGGTACACCTGGCCGATACACACCAGTCGAGGAGTGCGTGAGGTGACCCGATGCCGTTGACCCCTGCCGACGTTCATAACGTCGCATTCAGTAAGCCGCCGATCGGCAAGCGGGGCTACAACGAGGACGAGGTGGACGCCTTCCTCGACCTTGTTGAGGCCGAGCTGGCTCGGTTGATCGAGGAAAACAACGATCTTCGCAATCAGGTTGAGCAGCTGGATCAGCAGCTGCGCGCCGCGCCAGTCGACACTGGCCGAAACCTGCGACCGCTGGAGCCACCGCGTCCGGTGATGGCCCCGGTACCACCGCCGATGATGGAGCAGACCTCCCCCGGTGGGGACCATCATGTCCAAGCCGCCAAGGTCTTGGGGCTGGCTCAGGAGATGGCTGACCGCCTGACCGGCGAAGCGAAGGCTGAAGCCGACGGGATGCTGGGCGAGGCCCGGACCAAGTCCGAGCAACTGCTCTCCGATGCGCGGGCGAAGGCCGACGGCATGGTGAACGAAGCCAGGACGCGGGCCGAGACCATGCTCAATGATGCCCGTACCAGGGTTGAGACGCTGGACCGGCAGTCCCGGGAGAAGGCCGCCTCGCTCGAGCGGGATGCGGCGCGCAAGCACACCGAGATCATCGGCTCGATCAGCCAGGAGAAGAGTGTCCTGGAGAAGAAGATCGACGAATTGCGCACGTTCGAACGCGAGTACCGCACCCGTTTGAAGACCTACCTGGAGTCACAACTCCGGGAGCTGGACGGCCGGGCCTCGGCGGCACCAGCAGATTCGGTGCGCACTCAGGGCTTCGTGACGTCCGGGTTTGGCGCGCGTGCCGAAGCCGGTAGCTAACGCGACGACGGGTGTGCGCCTCACGGTGGTGCTGCTGCTAGCAGCAGTGGGTTTGCTCATTGCCTCGCTTGGGCCGGGGCGGGCAGGTTTGGCGTGGGGCTCGGTGGGGCTCAGCGCGGTTGCTGCAGCGATAATTCTCCGGCGCTGGCGGCGATCGTGGTTGAAAGGCCAGGACGCACCCGAGGAAGAGATCCTCCTCTTGGAGGACGAAACGATCACTGATGCCGAGGCGGGCGAAGCGCAGTATGCGCCCGCCTCGGTGACCTCGGTCCCGGAGGAGTCTCCCGCCCGGGCTGGTGGGGTCGGTAACAGTGCGGCTCAGGTGACTGAGGGCCAGTCTGATGAGAGCCAGCCCGCGGAGGAGGACACCGACGCCGCGGACCTGCTCGTCGTGTACGAGCTCGCCGATGAGGTGCTGGTGGTTGACGAGAACCCGCGATACCACCTCGCACGCTGCCGGTTACCTGACCACGAGCGAGCCGAGCGGTTGCCGGTGCGCGAGGCGAGAGAACTGGGTTTCACTCCCTGCGGCCGGTGCCGGCCGGACACCGCACTCGCCCGCAAGCACCGAACCTCCCGAGCAACGGCTACCGAAAGCAGTTGAGCCCCGCGAAATCCGCTGGCTGATGCCAGGTATCCTGGGACCTACAGGCACCGATCCGGTCATCACCGGGGAGCCTCCGGAAGAACGAGGCACGTCCGAAGCGGCGAGTCTTCAGTAGAACCGGACGGGTCCGGTCCGTTATCGCCGACTCAATGAGAGGCTGCCCGCACCGCGGGTGGCAAGCGGGGTGGTACCGCGGTCCGCAGCGTAGCTGCTGGTCGTCCCCGTGCAGAGCCCTGCACAGGAAGTACACGCCGCCATGGTCTACCCCAAAGTCGCCGGTCAGCGGCCGGTCGTCGCTCAGCCGTGCTTCCCAGAGGTCGAAGCGTCCGTCCTGCAGTACTGGCAGGACGATCAGACCTTCGCCGCATCGGTAGCCGCCCGACCAGCACGTTGCAGTGACTCGGACGAAAGTTCGAATGAGTTCGTCTTTTATGACGGCCCACCGTTCGCCAACGGCCTTCCGCACTACGGACACCTGCTCACCGGCTACGTCAAGGACGTGGTGCCGCGTTACCAGACGATGCGCGGCCGCCGGGTCGAGCGCCGGTTCGGTTGGGACTGCCATGGTCTGCCCGCTGAGGTTGAAGCGGAACGGCAACTGGGTATCAAGCACAAGTCCGAGATCGAACAGATGGGCGTGGCGGAGTTCAACGCTGCCTGCCGTACCTCGGTGCTGCGCTACACCCAGGAGTGGCGTGAATACGTCACCCGCCAGGCCCGTTGGGTGGACTTTGACAACGACTACAAGACCCTGGACCTCACCTACATGGAGAGCGTCCTGTGGGCATTCAAGACGCTCTGGGACAAGGGGCTGATCTACCAGGGCTTTCGGGTGCTGTGGTACTGCTGGCGTTGCGAGACGCCGCTGTCCAACACCGAAACCAGGATGGACGACGTCTACCGCAACCGGCAGGACCCTGCGGTCACCGTCGGGCTGCGGCTTTCTGCTCCTGGGACTGAGCTGGACAATGTGCTGGCCCTGGTGTGGACCACCACTCCGTGGACGTTGCCGTCAAACCTGGCGGTGGCGGTGCACCCCAATCTGGAGTATGTCGTCGTTGAGGCTGGCAGCGAGCGTTACCTGATCGCGGAGGACCGCCTGGAGGCCTACGCCCGGGAGCTGGGTGAGCAGCCGCAGGTGGTGAGCCGATATCAGGGATCGGAGCTGCTGGGCCTTCGCTACGTCCCGCCCTTCGACTTCTTTCTCGGCCACGCCAATGCCCACCAGGTACTTCCCGCCGATTACGTGACCACCGACGAGGGCACCGGCCTGGTGCACCTCGCCCCGGCCTTCGGCGAGGAAGACAAGGCTGTCACCGACGCCGCGGGCATCGAAGTAGTCGTTCCGGTCGATTCGGCTGGGCAGTTCACCTCTGAGGTGGCGCCGTATGCCGGGATGCAGGTCTTCGATGCCAACCGGGTGATCGTCCGGGACTTGCGCGACGGCGCGCCTTACGTCGGCGGTGTACTACTGCGCCACGAGAGCTACGAGCACCCCTACCCGCACTGCTGGCGTTGCAACAATCCGCTCATCCAGCGCGCGGTCTCCTCATGGTTCGTCGCTGTGACAAAGTTCCGGGACCGGATGGTCGAGCTCAACCGGGAGATCACCTGGGTGCCGGAGTATGTCGGGGACGGGCAGTTCGGCACCTGGCTGGAGGGGGCCCGAGACTGGAACATCTCCCGCAACCGGTACTGGGGTTCGCCGCTGCCGGTCTGGGTCAGCGACGACCCCGCCTACCCGCGAATGGACGTCTACGGCTCGCTGGACGAGCTGGAACGCGACTTCGGAGTGCGCCCGGCTGATCTGCACCGCCCGTTCGTCGACCAGTTGACCCGGCCCAACCCGGACGACCCAACCGGGCGCGCCACCATGCGCCGGGTGCCTGAGGTGCTGGACTGCTGGTTCGAGTCCGGCTCGATGCCTTTCGCGCAGGTCCATTACCCCTTCGAGGCTGCCGACTGGTTCGAGCACCACTATCCGGGTGATTTCATCGTCGAATACAACGGCCAGACCCGCGGATGGTTCTACACGTTGCACGTGCTGGCCACCGCGCTGTTCGGTCGCCCGGCGTTTCGCTCCTGCCTGGCCCACGGCATCGTGCTCGGCGACGACGGGCTCAAGATGTCCAAGTCCAAGGGCAACTATCCCGAGGTCACCGAGGTGTTCAACCGGGACGGCTCGGACGCGATGCGCTGGTTCCTGATGTCCTCATCGATCCTGCGAGGCGGGAACCTCGTGGTCACCGAGCAGGGCATCCGGGAAGCCGTCCGCCAAGCGCTGCTGCCGCTGTGGAACTCGTGGTACTTCCTGACGCTCTACGCCAACGCCGCTGGCGTTGAAGGGCAGTGGCGGACCGGCAGCGCTCACGTACTGGACCGGTACGTGCTGGCCAAGCTGCACGACCTGACCGTTGACGTCACGGCGCGGATGGACCGCTACGACATCGCCGGGGCATGTGCCAGCGTGCGTGGCTTTTGCGACGTGCTCACCAACTGGTACGTGCGCCGGTCCCGGGACCGCTTCTGGACCGGCGACCAGGACGCGATCGATACACTGCACACCGTACTGGAGCTGACCTGCCGGCTGGCTGCTCCGCTGCTACCGCTGAGCACCGAGGCGATCTGGCGCGGGCTGACCGGGCAGCGCTCAGTCCACCTGACCGACTGGCCCAATCCGACCGACCTGCCACAAGATCGCGAGCTCGTGGCAGGGATGGATCGGGTGCGTCAGGTGGTGTCCACCGCATTGTCGTTGCGTAAAGCGCGAGGGCTGCGGGTCCGCCAGCCGCTCTCCGCGCTCATCGTGGCCGCGCCTGATGCGGGCACGCTCGCACCGTTCACCGACTTGATCCGGGACGAAGTGAACGTCCGGTCGGTAGAGCTCACCGAGGACGTCAGCGCGTATGGCCGTTTCGAACTCACCGTCAACGCTCGGGCTTGCGGTCCCCGGCTGGGCGGCGACACCCAGAAGGTGATCCGGGCGGTCCGGGAGGGGGACTGGGAACGTGGTCCGGACGGGGTCCTCAGCGCTGCCGGAATCCCGCTGCTGGACGGGGAATACTCCGAGCGGCTGGCCGCTGCAGACCCTGCTGACACCGCGGCCCTGCCGGCCGGATCCGGTCTGGTAGTGCTGCAGACCGAGATCACGCCGGAGTTGGCCGCGGAGGGTATCGCCCGGGATCTGGTCCGGGTCGTCCAGCAGGCCCGTCGGCAGGCCGGACTGGACGTCACCGACCGGATCGTGCTGACCATCGACGCTCCGCCGAGCGTGCTGGCGGCAGCCCGGGCGCACGAGCAGTTCATAGCCGGCGAGGTACTTGCCCGGCAGGTGCACTATGCGGCCCTGCCTGAAGGCTTCGCTGGCATCGTCGGCGACGGCGTCGAGGTGAGAGTGGCCGCTGCGCGGCTCGTGAGTGCGTAACAGTGTTCCAGCACCGAGATCCACTCACGAGCGGCCCAGCCGCTGTCCGCTGGCGCGAGCTGCTGGAGGCCCGGGCGATCCCCGCTGAGATCCGGGCCGCCGCTCCGCAGGATCCCAGCCAGCACGACCCGGCCCGCTTCCTGCCGGCGGCGGCTCCGCAAGACTCCCCATCGCGCCGCGCGGCGCTGGGGTTGCTGGGACCAGACGGCGGCACCGTCCTCGATGTCGGGTGCGGGGCCGGGGCGGCCGGACTTGCGCTGGTGCCGAAGGTGTCCCACCTGACCGGGGTGGATCACGCGGAGGACATGCTGCGTGCCTTCGAGCGGTCCTGTGCCGAGCGCGGCGTGCCGCACCGCAGCGTGCATGGCCCGTGGCCCGACTCCGCGTCGGAGGCCGGTGCTGCCGATGTCGTGGTCAGCCACCACGTGGGTTACAACACCGTTGAGCTAGGGCCTTTCGTCGTGGCGCTGGCTGCCGCGGCACGCCGCGGAGTCGTCGTAGAGCTTCATGCGGTGCACCCAGGAGCGTGGCTGGACCCGTTATGGTTGCAGTTTCACGGGTTACGTCGGCCAGCACCGGCCACTGCGGAGGATGTGCTAGCGGTATTCGCCGAAGTGGGGATACGCCCCGAGGCCCAACGCTGGAGCCGGCCCGCCCAGCCTCGCAAACCCGACGCGGAGCTTGAGTTCTCCCTCCGCCGGCTTTGTCTACCAGAGCAGCGCCGGGCGCAGGTCGCCCAGGCGGTAGCGAGGCTGGGTCCACGCAACCGGGACCTGGTCACGATCTCCTGGTCCACCTGAACCTGGCAGACCACGGCAGAATCCGGGCGTGCACGGGGTGGAGTTCGTACTCGGCGCGGGGGCCGCGGTGTTGCTCCTTGCCGTCCTCGCGGTGCGGATCTCCACCCGGGTCGGATTGCCGTCGCTGCTGGTTTACCTGGCCATCGGCCTGCTGATCGGTGAGTCCGGCGTGGGTATCCAGTTCTCCGATGCGCCGCTGACCGCTGCTCTCGGTATCGCCGGGCTGGTACTGATCCTGGCCGAAGGGGGTCTGACCACTCGCTGGTCGGTGATCCGCCCTGCGCTGGCTCCGGGGATCGCGCTGGCCATCGGGGCGGTCTTGGTGAGCATCGCCGTCACCGGATGGGCGCTGCACCTGTTGCTCGGTCTGGACTGGCGCACAGCGCTCCTCTGGGGTGCAGTGCTGTCCTCCACGGACGCGGCGGCGGTGTTCAGCGTGTTGCGGGCGTTGAAGGTGTCTCCCCGTCTGGCGGGTACGCTCGAACTGGAATCGGGCATCAATGATGCGCCGGTCTACATCGCGGTGGTGTTGCTCGCGACCGGTGACCCGGTGCGCTGGTGGACGCCGCTGCTGGTCGGTTACGAGTTGCTCGTCGGCGCGGTGGTGGGCGCGGCGCTGGGTTTCGCGGGGGCATGGACGCTGCGGCGTGCGGCGCTACCCGCGACCGGTCTCTACCCGCTGGCCACCATCGCGGTCTGCGTGCTCGCCTTCGCTGCCGGGCAAGGTCTGCACGCCTCAGGTTTCCTGGCGACCTACCTGGCCGGGCTGGTGCTTGGCAATGCGCGGCTGCCGCACCGCGGTGACACCCTGTCCTTCGCGGAGGGCTTGGGATGGCTCGCCCAGATCGCCCTGTTCGTGCTGCTGGGTCTGTACGCCTCGCCGGCTCGATTGCCCGGTGTACTGATCCCCGCTTTGGTCGCTGGGGCGGTGCTGGTCGTGCTGGCGCGCCCATTGTCGGTGGCGCTCGCCCTGACACCG
>DASYMC010000061.1:0-4966 GCA_036009255.1 Pseudonocardiaceae bacterium | reverse complement strand
CACGCTGGCCAGCTGCGAGGACGGAAACTGCCCACAGATCGACCAGCTCATCGACGGAGATTTCGAGATCCAGGGCTATACGATCGCCGCGCCGACAAGCCGGACATGCCAGCGGGCCACGACAGGGTGAGGATCCCCCGGGACTCGGTGTTGTCGTTAGTCACACAGCTACAGCAGCGACTCGCGCAGCAAGGCGCCTGAGAGAACTCAGCGGGGGAGGCGGTCGACGGTGACACCCGATGAGTTCAATGCCGCCTTCGATGAATTCCAGGTCTCGACGTTCCGCCTGGAGTGCTTGCAGACCTACGCCGTGGGCGCTGAGGACGCGCGCCTGCGGGCTTTCCGCGAGGGCCTGCCCCGCCCTGAGCGCTCAATCCGGACAAACCCATGGCTACGGCGAATCGCCGCCACGACCATCGAGGGCAAATCCTGGGCCCGAGTGCGGCTCGTGCGCCACCCGCTGACCGAGTACACCCGCTACGAGGTGATCGGCTTTGTGGAAGCGCAGGCTGCCGGTGAGCAGATCCGGATCGTGGATCTCGACAGGTATCCAGAGCTGAGTGACCTGGGCCCGGACTTCTGGCTGTTCGACCCCGGCGAGCCAGGCGAGTTCGCGATCGTCATGCATTACGACCCGGGCGGCGCGGTGCTCGGCTATGAGCGCAGCACGGAGGTCGGTTGGTGCCGCGAGCAGCACGATGCCGCGATGGCCGCATCAATCAGCCTCGCTGAGTACCTGGTCCAGACGCGATGAGCTCGCCGAGGACCCGCCGGCAGCAACTGGGGCAGGAATTGGAGCACCTCCGCAGGCTGGCGGGGCGCTCCGGCCGTGCGCTGGCTGGCATGCTCTCGATCAGCCAGTCAACGATCTCCCGGGTGGAAAGCGGCAAGGCCCTGCTATCCCGTGACGAGGTGAGCGCCTGGGCGGACGCGACCGGCGCCGATCAGGAAATCCGGGCCCGGTTGCTCGCTCTGGTCGACGCCGCGCTGCGAGAGGATGCGTCCTGGTGCGGCAAGCTCGGTGAGGGCAGGACGCACCTGCAAGACGAGATCCGTGGCCGCGAAGCTGAGGCGCGGATCGTGCGCAACTTCCAGCCCACGGTGGTGCCTGGGCTGTTGCAGACCCCCGAGTACGCCCATTACGTGATCCCGCGGGCCGACATCGAGAACGTGATGGACCGCGCCGCAGCGGCGGCAGCCCGGTTGCAGCGGCAACAGTCGCTATTCAATGGCGAGCGCCAGTTCGAGTTCCTTATCGGTGAGGCCGCGTTGCACTGGCCGGGATCCGCACCGGAGCTGCTCGCGGCCCAGCTCGATCGGATCGTGACGCTAGCGCCGCTACAGGCGGTCGCGTGCGCGGTCTTGCCGCTCGGCGAGCCGGTGGACACGGTGCCGTGGAACAACTTTGTGATCTACGAGGGGGATGAGCCGTTCGTGTCGGTGGAATTGGTGCACCGCCCGGAGACCGTGACGGACCCACGGCAGGTCGACCTCTACCGGCGTCTCTATGACCAGATGTGGCAGCGGGCGGCTAGCGGCGCTGATGCGGTGGCCCTGATCCAGCGGGTAGCTACGGAGCTACGAGGATTGAGCAGGCGCCGGGGTGATGCCGATCGATGGCGCTGATTTCTGCACGTCCACTGCCCATTGGGCTGGTATGTCCACCCTGTAGCAAGGTCCCAGTTTTCCAGCTGTCCGGCTCTGACCATTGCTCCGCCCGGCTGGTCAGATACCTCAGTCGCTCTGCCGGCGATCTTCGCGTCGCCCAGCCATGAGCCGGGATCATTCTCCGGGGTGTCCTCGGTGGGGCCATCTGCTGATCGTGCCGCAAGAGTCTGGTCGGGTGCTCGGTGGTGCGCTCGGGGCGGTCGGCGGCTGCTATGACTGATTGGGCCTGCCGCATGGGTCGATTGCAGCTTTGGAGTCCTATGGTGAGGGTGTTGTGCGTCGGTGGGTGAGCAAGCAGCTCATCTGCCCGCGCTGTGGCGATGTCGTCGCTGATGTGGAGTACCGGCCGTGGGCTGGCAGCCTCACCATCACCTCCACTGAAGGGCATCAGATAACGCCCAGCGGATGGGCCATTCAGCTGCGCCTGGCCGAGCAGGACGTCGCCTCCGCCGCTGCGGAGGATCTCCAGGAAGCCCGGGCGCGACTCGAGTTTCTCGGCCGCCACATCGGTGAGCTGATCTACGACATTCGATGCCGACGCGGGCACTCGACGCTACGAACGGGGCCGCAGATCACCAGGGCCGTGCGGCGCGCGAAAGGACATTGGGTCAGCTTGAGTGACTCCTGACCAAAAAGAGTAATCTGGTCATCAGTCACCTTAGAGATGGCGTAGTGAGGTACTGAAGCCACTGCGGGCACGTACTGAACAGGATAGCCGCGAGCAGCGGATCCTGGATGCCGCTGGCGAGTTGCTGCTGCGCTTCGGGTACCGGCGGGTCACCGTCGAGGACGTCGCTGCCCGGTCCGGCGTCGGCAAGGGCACTGTCTACCTGCACTGGAACGCCAAATATGAGCTATTCGCGTCCCTGTTGCTGCGCGAGGTCGGCGACGTGATGCAGGAGTTGGTCCAGGGCATGCGGGCCGACCCGGCCGAAGTGTTGCTGCACCGGATGATGCGGGCGAGCTTTCTAGCGATCATGCGAAGGCCACTGGCCAGAGCGCTCTATACCCGTGATATCGACACGCTGGGCAAGCTCGCCGGTAGCGAAGCGCTTCACGAGCGGCAACAAGCCTCAGACGACTTGTTCGCCGAGTACGTCGACCTGCTACGGGAGCACCGCCCGCTGCGCACCGACAGCGACAGGACCAGCCAGGTGTGCGCCCTGCAGGCGGCCGGCGCCGGTTTCTACTTCATGGAGCAGTTCCTACCGCCGAACCCGCAGCTGCCTCTCGAGCGAAAGGCGGTGGCACTCGCCGAGATCATCCGACGGACCTTCGAACCCCCGGAGGATCCCGACATCACGACACTGTGCGCCATCGCTCCCAGAGCCGTCGAGCTCTTCGACCTGATGCGCACGGGAGGCCTACCCGAGGCGTCCGGTCCCACCGATTCTGTACGGGAGCAACCATGACCACCGAGCACATCGTCCAACCTGCCAAAGCACCGAGCGCCGAAGACGGTGGAGCCACCCTGCTCCCTTGGCTGCGCGAGATGCGTGAGCGCCAACCAGTGTGGCGGGATGCTTACGGCTTCTGGCACGTCTTCCGCTACGTCGATGTCCATCGAGCGATCTCCGAGCCCGAGGTGTTCTCCTCGGACATCGGCCGCGTGCTGCCCGTCGGGCAGAAGCTCAGCGAGGGCAACCTGCCGCGCACCGACCCGCCACGTCACCACCAGCTGCGTCGGTTGGTCGGTGCGGCCTTCAGCCCGAAGGTCGTCGCCGGACTCGCCCCCCGCATCGCGGAGATCACCGGCGAGCTGGTCGACGCCACGGGTGGCGCCACCGAGTTCGACCTGGTCCCCACTCTGGCCTACCCCCTGCCGGTGACCGTGATCGCGGAGCTGCTCGGCCTGCCGGCCGCAGACCGGGAGCTGTTCGCAATCTGGGCGGAGCGGCTGTTCGGTCGGGAAATCGCTGATCCGACCGATCCGGAGCTCGGCAAGAAGATCGATGAGGCCACCGCGGACATGCTCGCCTACCTGCTTGTGCACTGCCGGGACCGGAGGACTCACCCGAGGGAGGACTTGATCAGCAAGCTGGCCACTGTGGAGGCCGACGGTGAGCGGCTCACCGACACGGAGGTCGTCAACTTTTCTCTCGTGCTGTTGCTCGCTGGGCACATCACCACGACCGCGCTGCTGGGAAATACCGTCCTATGCCTCAATGAGCATCCCGAAGTACTGGCCGAGTTGCGCGCCGACCGGTCGCTCGTCCCGGCCGCCATCGAGGAGGTCCTGCGCTACCGCTCCTCCTTCACCCAAGTGGGCCGGGTAACCATGGCCGAGACCGAACTCAGTGGCCAGGTCATCCCGGCGGATGCGATTGTCACGCCGTGGCTGCTGTCGGCCAACCGGGACGAGCGCGAGTTCCCCGACCCCGACCGGTTCGACATCCACCGCGCCGCCAACCACCACGTGGCGTTCGGGCACGGCATCCATTTCTGCATAGGCCAGCTGCTGGCGCGGGTGGAGGCCAGGGTCGCGATGGGCGTGCTGCTCGATCGCTACGCCGAGATCTCGTTGACCCCGGGTGTGCCCCTGAGGTTCTACAGCCAAGGCATCTTCGCCGCCAGGAACGTCCCCGTCACCGTTCGACTCGCATAGTGGCCGTGCGGCCGGGCACGTACCGTGAGCGCATGCTGCCCTGGTCAGCCGAGCTCGCCGGTCGGTTTGATGAGCACGTTATCGACAGCGAGCTGCTCCGTGACAACCCCTTGGGCGATCCGGCGAGCCGCCCGCTATGGATCTATCTGCCACCCGGGTACGACAGCTCGCAGCAGCGGTATACGAGCGTGTACGTGATCCAGGGGTATACCGGGCAGCTGGCGATGTGGCGCAATCGCAGCCCGTACCGGCAGCCCTTCCCGGAGACCGTTGGCGCGATATTCGCGACCGGCGATGTGCCGCCCGCGGTGGTGATCTTCGTCGACGCCTGGACGGCCTACGGCGGCAGCCAGTTCGTCGACTCCCCCGGGTACCGGGCGCTATCACAGCTACCTGTGCGAAGAGGTCGTGCCGTTCGTCGATGCGCACTATCGCACACTGCCGGACCGTGCGCACCGCGCGATCAGCGGCAAGTCTTCCGGCGGGTTCGGCGCCATGATTACGCCGATGCTGCGGCCGGACCTGTTCGGCGCGCTGGCCAGCCACGCCGGGGATGCGCTTTATGAGCTGTGCTACCTCGCCGAGTCGGCAAGTCAGTGCGCTACCTGCGCGACTATGACGGCGACATCGGCGCCTGGTGGTCAGACTTCGGGTCTCGGACCGCGTTCACCAAGCCCGTCGACGGCAACCTGC
>DASYMC010000060.1:0-1632 GCA_036009255.1 Pseudonocardiaceae bacterium | reverse complement strand
CGCCAAGCACGCCGCCGCCACCACCATCGACGTCGGGGTCGCACCCGACGCCGGAACACTGCGAATCCGGGTCCACGACGACGGCCGCGGCGGCGCCGACCCCACCGGCGGCACCGGCCTGCTCGGGCTCACCGACCGGGTTGAGGCCCTCGGCGGTCACCTCTCGCTGTACAGCCCGCCTGGCGCCGGCACCACCATGCACGTGGCCCTGCCCCTCACCGCTCCCACCCGGGCCGGGTAGCTATGAAGTTCATGCCGGGCCGTACGGTCGAAGCCTCCGGGCACTCTGAGTGTTGTTTAGTCCAGATGTTGATCAGGCGATCGTCGCGGCGGCCGGGTCACCCGTTACACCCCCAACCGAATCCGCCCGATAAGTACCGCTTTTCATGTTTCGATGACGGACGACAAGGTGTTCACCCAGGCCATGGAGAAGCGGGGCTATTAGCGCAAAGGTCGGGTAAAACTGCCCCGGTGTGGCAACGGATCGGGCTGGCCGACACGAGCTCCGGAGCTTGGGAACCACCCCTTAAACCCCAGAAACAACCGCACGGTCTACGAGCAACTGGCTGGTCATGGCGCTCGCCGCTCACGAAGTCCCGGCAGGGCGTGTGCGGTCGTGGGAGGAAGGTAGCTCACCTGCACCGATGCAGTGGCGGCGGCTGTATACGGTGGTTTCCGTTGTGGGTCGTTGGTACGCGGTTGTTGCACCGTCGATCGCGACACAGACTGCCACTGGATCAGACACTCGAACCAGGCAGAGGCGGACCTGGGGCTGTGCCGGTGCCGCGCGTACGCGTTCGATCACTACCGTGGATGTATGGGTGACCTCGTGGCTTGGGCGTTTGAGCTGGCGGGCGGGAAGCTTGCGGGCGTGCTGCCGCGTTGGTGGGCGCATGTGCAGGGGGTGAGTAGGCGTGCGCGTGTGGTAGCACCGCTGTTTTCGGTGGACGACGGCGAGTTACTGGTTGGCGCGGCGTTGCTGCATGACATTGGGTACGCGCCCGAACTGGTCGGCACTGGCTTTCACCCGCTCGATGGTGCCCGGTGCTTGCGGGGTGTTGGTGGTCCTGAGCGGTTGGTGAATCTGGTCGCGCATCATTCATGCGCGACGTTGGAGGCGGAGCTGCGGGGATTGTCGGACGAGCTTGCCGACTTAAAGGACGAGAGGACCGCTCTTCGCGACGCGCTGTGGTGGGCTGACATGACGACGACGCCTGACGGTGGCGGGACGACAGTGGCCGAACGGGTGGCGGAGATCCAGACACGCTACGGAACAGATAATCTTGTGTCGTGCTTCATTCGTCGGGCATGGAATGGCCTCAACGCAGCCGTGGAACGTACGCAGCATCGGCTCGAAGCCGCTGGCATCTCTCAGGCATAGAACGGCTCGGTGCGGCGCTCGAATCCGTGTTGAATCCGGAGCCGTATGGATGGATGAATGTTGAGGTCAGTCAGTCCGGCTGGTTCCACCCATAGGATTTCTTTGCTCTCGCTGCTTGTACGCGGCTCGCCTTCGATGGGCCGGGCGCGAAAGCAGAGGGAGAACTCTTGTCGCACCTCGCCGTCTGAAAATTCAATGACGTGTTCGGGGTCCGAGTAAACGCCGATCAGACCCGTGACCTCGACAGTGAT
>DASYMC010000059.1:0-3937 GCA_036009255.1 Pseudonocardiaceae bacterium | reverse complement strand
GCCGGTAAGGCTGGTGGGAGGGTGCTGACGATGATCTCATCGAACCGTCGCCGGTGGTTGCACGCTATACCGGCTTTCTGATCTCGCTGTATCACCGCACTCGGGGCGCCTTTGGATCGTGGCGGGCGCTACTGTTGTTCTTACACCTGCCTTAATCTGGGCGGTAAGCGGGTGGCACGACTTCGATTAGCTCGACACGTCGACAAACGGCTCTCCACCTGCGGTTTCGCATCGACCGATAGTTCGATGTTCGCGGCCTGGTCGTTCGTCCATCGGCGTGCGGGGATGGAGCGCCACAGACCGACGACTCTGTCGCTGCAGCGGCGATGCGGGCGACCTGCAGGCTCAACGTCCGCCTAATGTGTCGACGACCGGCAGAAGAAGACGAACTGGACAGCAGACGTAACCTGCACCCCGCCGGCCGGGCATGGCAGGTTTTGCGAGGGCCCGAGTAAGACGAGGGACTGCCGTTTACACGCCTACACAGCTGATGTACGAAGTGTCCGACCCTGGCTTGACGGCTCTGGCTCCTCACGTCCGAGCTTGCGCGCCGCAAAGAGGAGCAGCCCAAGGCTGATGACGGAGAGAACCAGGTAGGCGATGTTGCTGCCGAAGCTGTCCCAGGCGGTATGGAGGAGGATGGACACGACGAAGGTGCCGAGGAACGCCAGGACGGCCTTCGGCTGCCATCGACGTGAGACAGCCCACCACAGGGCCGCAGTGGTGAGGCCAGTCCAGGCCATGTGGGCGGCAGGGCTCATCAGCCCGCGCAGCAGCAGCACATCGGTGGTCGCGTCGATATTGCCTCGTGTGGCAAGCAGGAACACGAAGGCGTACCCCATCGTCTCCAACGCAGCGAACCCGGCACCGCTGGCTACCCCGATGACTAGGCCGTGCGAAGGGATGCGCCACTTACCGCCGTACAGCCTGGCGGGCAGCAGCAGAAGCAGCGCCGGAAAGATCAACTTGGCAATTTCCTCGGAGAACCCAACGACGAGCGTCGGCAGCGTGCCGAGATCATTCAGCGCGTTGTACTCGAGGAGTCCTGCTGCCACGACGCCGACCACACCGCCGACCAGGGCGGTGATGGCCAGGAGCGTTCCGGGTACGCCGAAGGAGAGGCGGCGACCCCAGATGAAAGCGACGAAGGTCGCTGGGATGACCGCGGCACCGATCAGGATCAACGACGGAACGAAGTTAGGGTTCTGGGTTACGATCAGCGCGGACCTGACGAGCAGGAACAGGGTCACGCCGATCACAAGGATCGCAAGCCAGGCAAAGCGTCGCGCAGCAGCCATTTCCCCACGGTATGCCGGTCTCGGGCCGTGCCGAATCCCGGGTTCTAGGGATGAGGAGGACCCGTGCTGGTGGCGCGATCACCTGCCTGCGACCACCGCAGTGGGTCGAAGCCATGACCACCTCCGAGCACCGGCGTCGCGGACGCGCGCTGAACACGACGTCGCCGCCAACCGCGAGCCCCTAATTTGAGGGGCCACTGGTAACCATATCTGGGGATATGTTCAGTCGGGCGGCGGCTATACGGTGTAAACAACCTGGCTGGGAGACCCAAACCCCCGAGCATCCGCAGCCACATTCACGAGACGGTCGGTCGCGCCGAAACCCCCCAGGGCGGCGCGACCGCCCGCTTAAACCTCTTAGTACCCGGCGGGGCGGATCGTGGCGAGCCGTCAGCGCGAGCTAACGATGAACAACGGTCTAGAAAGCACGTCAAATCGGAAGTCAGACTGCAACAGCGCGGTCCACGCCTTGGGCCATTCCCCGAAAGGAATAATCATGCGTAAAGTCTTGACCATCGCTATATCGGCCGTTGCCGCCGCTGCGCTTAGCGGAACTCCGGCAGCCCATGCATCCTCAGACTCTAAGGTCCCCTTGATCTACGGGCCCCTGGTTGAGTGTGCGGCAGCTGCGGATCCCATCATCACCGGATCGTCTACAGAGACAGAGAGTTACGTCAAGCTGAAGCATGATGACGACGGCGGTGTTCGTGTCGAGGTGGGCCTTCGGGACGCGGCCCCCGATACGCCTTTTGACGTTCGCGTCGTTCAAGTAGTAACAGACGCTACTACGGGCACGGCCACCGCCATGGACTGCAGCACAGTCAACGGCACGGTTACTACAGATGACCGAGGCAGAGCCAAGATAAGACTCACCGAAGACCGGGCCAAAGATGCCGACTCATTCCAGGTTTTTGCCTATCCTCACGTTCCTGCCTATCCTTCGGACAGTAAAGAGGCTCCCAGTGGTTACCACACGAGCCTTATACCGCTAGATGGTGAATAGGCCGTTTGGTGCCCACCGTGGCACTGACGTGGTGGGCACCTAACCGGGACCGGGAGGCAAGCGGTGCAGTCCAACCAGATCAGTAATAGAGTTTCCACGCCTTGCGATACGGGGCAGAGTAGCTGAAGTAGGTCGGTGCCGACGTCTGGCAGTTTGAATACATATAGTATCGCTTCATTGTGACGCGCTCGCGATAGATCCCGTAGTCGCCCTTCAGCGTGCTGTGGGGCTTCACCGAAGATGTCGCGGTAACACCGGTAGCAGCCGTCATGGTTTTGGTGATGCTCGCATTGACAGTCCCGGAAACCTTGGCGAAGACGGCGGCGCTGGCCTCGGCAGTCAAGGAGATTCCGGCTGTCGCTGCGACCGAGCCGCCAGAGTCAGCCCTGAAAGATCCATGGATGGTACGCCCAGTTCCATTCACCACCGCGTAGCGGTCGAATACCTTCATCCTGTTTGGCTCGTTTCTGTGCACCGCATAGGCCCAGCCTTGGTCGCAGGCGGGGGCAGCTTGTGCGGCCGGGGCCGGAACAACTGCAAATATTGAGGACGCCGCTAGACAGGCCAACGCGGTGGCACGGAAACGGATGCGGGACATAGGTTTTCTCCTCGCTGGGAGAATCAAGACGCCGGACGAGAGTCGACACGGCGATGATCTCGTTGATTACTGAGACGCTACCTGAACCGCAGAACCGCTGCATGATTGCGTGGAAGTTACTTAACCACCTACCAGCCGTGACAGTTGTTGGCTGAGCCCTACGCCCGTGATCAGTATCCCAGCGGGCGCGCGGACGGCAGAGATGATCATGATGCGGAGTAGTTGATCAGTGGGTCAGAAGCCAGTCGGCACATGCGGGCCGTACGGCTCTTCGAGTGCCCGGATTTCGTCGTCGGTGAGCTTGACGTCGAGCACTGCCACTGTGTCGGGAAGGTGATGGGGCTTGGTTGCCCCGACGATAGGCGCAGTGACGACGGGGTTGTGCAACACCCAGGCCAGTGCGACGTGCGCCATGGGGATGCCGCGACCTTCGGCGACCTGCTGGACGGCATCCACGATGGGACGGTCGCTGTCGATGTCGAACCGTCGGCCGACAGGGTCATTGTCAAAGCGGTGAGTGTGCTCACCCCACGGTCGAGCAAGCCGGCCCTTCGCCAGCGGGCTGTAAGGAATGCTGCCGACACCCTGGTCGGCGAGCAGGCCGAACATCTCGCGTTCCTCTTCGCGCTGCATCAGGTTGTACTGATTCTGCATGGAGACGAACCGGGTCCAGCCGTGCAGATCGGCTGCGTGCTGCATCTTGGCGAACTGCCAGGCCCACATCGAGGAGGCGCCGATGTAGCGAGCCTTGCCCGCCTTCACGACGTCGTGCAAGGCCTCCATGGTCTCCTCGACCGGCGTCTCGGGATCGAAGCGGTGGATCTGATAGAGGTCGACGTAGTCGGTGCCGAGGCGGGTTAGTGAGGTGTCGATCTGCTCCATGATCGCCTTGCGGGACAGACCCGACCCGCCCGGGCCGTCGTGCATCTTGAAGTGCACCTTGGTGGCCAGGACGATGTCCTGGCGGCGCGCGCGCTTCTTGATGGCTCGGCCGACGATCTCCTCAGAGCTCCCGTAGCCGTACACATTGGCGGTGTC
>DASYMC010000058.1:0-3130 GCA_036009255.1 Pseudonocardiaceae bacterium | reverse complement strand
AGTGCTCCAGACCGCGAAGAACGAAGCCGGTCTGGACCACTACCAGGTCCGCGGCTACCGGGCCTGGTACGCCCACATCACCCTGGCCATGCTCGCCGCCGCCTACCTCGCCGCCACCCGCGCGCAGGAGGCCAAAAAAGGGGACAACACCAGGGGCCCGCGCCTGCCACTACCGCCGCCGCGGCCACCGACCACCATGACCGCGAACTGCCGTTGCAATATTAACTCCATACCGATGCGGGGCTGCGCGCTCAGGTGGCCAGCGCAGAGGTAGCTGATCGCCTATTCAATGGAACTGCGGGGTTGGAGAGACCGACGACCCCGCAGTTGTACGGCTGCGCCAGGTCAGATCAAGAACTTTTCCGCTATCCTGATGCTCAGTCAAGGCGAGCCGATGATCCTGAGTGGTGACGAGTGCCGCCGCAGCCAGTCAGGTGACAACAATGGCCACTGTGAGGACAACGCAAGCGTCACGTCGTATTTGGCCGGCGTAGCTTTTCAACGGTGCGGTTAACGAGCGTGGTCTGCTCGAGTCAGCTGGCACGGCTGTCGGCTTAATGCACCGGGCTGGGCGGACGGCAGCGGGTTTATTCCTCGAAGCCTCGTGAAAGCTGAAAGCCCGTTTAACGGCCGGTGAAATGGTGGCCACGGGATTAGGCTCAATCCTGGTCGCGATACCCTTCGCTTACCTCTACTATCACCCCATCAGGATCGATCAGCCACACGCTACGCCATCCAGGAATGAAACTATCGAAGCTGAGCGGCCCCAGGGAAATCGGAACCTCGTCGCCGATGCGGCCGAGGAACGTATCTAGGTCGTCCGTTTGAAAGGCAACATGTCGCACGATCCCGGTATTCTGAGGCCCGTCGGCAGCGGGTTCCTTAAGAGGGTCAGTCGTTACATGGAAAAGTTCTAGATAGGTATTTCCCTGGCGAAGGAACACGACCTGTTCGGCACCAAGCGGCACCACTCGAGCGCGCTCGAAACCGAACCACTTCCGGTAGAAGTTCTCGGTTGTGCGCTGGTTGCGGCAGTTAAGTGCGACGTGCGACCAGTGTAGGTTCAAGGCGTTCGCCCTTCCTCTCGTTCGGACAGACTGTGATGGCCACCGGAGGTCGGACTCATCTACGATAGTCTTCTTTGATCAGGTCAGCCGCTCGTTCGGCGATCGCAGCAATAGCAGCGTGGCAGTTAGCGGACGGCACCGTGGGTATAACGCTGGCGTCCACGACGCGCAGGCCGGTCACTTCATGTACGCGGAGCCGAGGGTCGACCACGGCTTGGTTATCGATTCCCATTCGACATGATCCGACTTCGTGAAAATAGCTGTCAGCCCCAGTTCGGACGAAACTCTCCAACTCGGAGTCGGTCTGTACCTCCGGTCCGGGCATGAGCTCGCCCCTGAGCAGTTCCTTGAAAGCCGGTGCGGCGAAGATGTCGCGTGCCAGCTTCACCGCTTGCACCATGCGTGTGACGTCGGCTCGGTCCGCCAGGTAGTTCGGGTTGATCGCTGGTTTGGCGAACGGGTCGGCGCTTGCCAGCTGAATCCATCCGCGCGATTGCGGTCGGACTACGCCCGGCAGGATGCTAACCGCGTTGGGATGCTGCTGGTCGACAATGATGCCGAACGGCACCTGAACGAAGCCGATCTGCAGGTCTGGTGCGATCATGCCCGGCTGCGAGGTGGTGAAGAGTGCCGCTTCGGAGAGGTTTTGACGACCCGGCTGCACCGGATCCACTGTTTCGGCGGTCACCCCGATCAGAACGTGATTGTGATAGTTCTGACCCACCCCCGGCACTTCCGCCACAAGCGGAATGCCAAACCGCCGGAGTTGCCTAGCATCGCCGATGCCAGACAACAGCAGCAATTTTGGCGACTCGATTGCACCGGCGCAGACGATCACCTCCCCCTCCGCGCGCACGGTCCGCACCCCTGGCTCTGCCGGACCGTTCCGATCACCTTGGCCGACCCGTCGACCTTCACCACTCGGCTGGCCGGGCGTATCCTGCCGGTACGTCACACCGACACAACGCTGGCCCTCAAAAACCAGCTGCATCGCCTGCGCGCTGGTCCGTAACGTGAGGTTCGGCCTGTCTAGCGCGGGCTCCAAGAAAGCCCTAAGGGTGCCATATCGTCTGCCGTTCTCCACATTAATGTGGTGCCAGCCGGTACCCAGCATCTGCCGACCATTGAAATCCGCCACCTCGGGATAGCCAAGTTCGACACAGGCATCGATAAAGGTCCGCGACAGCGGGTTGGGGTCGTGCCTGCCCGCGTTGGTCACGACCTGTGGCCCGTCCGTGCCGGTCCACGAATCGCTGGGATCCTCTTGTCGTTCGAGTTTTTTGAAATATGGCAGAAGATCCTTGTATGACCAACCGGCTGCTCCTTGATAAGCCCAATTGTCGAAGTCCGAGGGATGACCTCGGGTATGCATCATGATGTACATGCTGCTACTGCCGCCGGGCATCTTGCCCCGCGGCTCATGAATGACGCGCCCGCCGAGGCCGGGCTGGGGCACGGTTTGGTATCCCCAGTCCACATCCGAACCTAAAAGAGCTGGCCATAAGGGTGCAGCGTCGACGGTGGCTGGGATCCAGTCCCCGCCCGCCTCCAGGACGAGTACCCGGGTTTCCTGGTTCTCGGTGAGGCGGCGGGCGAGCACCGAACCGGCCGTGCCGGATCCGATGATGATGTAATCGAATTCATTCATTTCCCACGCCAGTCAGGAGTTCTGATAAGGAGCTGTATCGTGGAAGTTGGCCATGTACGTGATTTCTCCGTCGATGATGCGGAAGTAGTTGGCGACATCGACCTCGATTGATTTACCCCGCGCGGTCGTGGCCGATATGTGTGAGACCACAGCGGCCTGCACGTCCTCAACCACGATGTGCCGCGGGACGTTCTGGAACGAGGGGAAGGATGTCGGAAGGCCCTTCATCATCTGACGAAGAGCCTCCCGGCCCTCGATATGGCCGGCCAGCTGCTCGTCCATGACCTGATTCTCTGCGAACAGGTCGCTCCAGCTGTCCCAGTCGCCTTGGTTTGCAAGCTCGTAGTAACGTTTCAGAACGTCTCTCGTTTCCATAGGATATCTTCCCGTAGTTGGTCTTGGCCAGGTCGCAATC
>DASYMC010000057.1:0-1654 GCA_036009255.1 Pseudonocardiaceae bacterium | reverse complement strand
AACCTTGCCGCGCGCTGAAGGCGGCGACGACCTGGCGCCGGCGGGCACCATTTACCGGACTAGCCCCAATACCGTTCACTTTGTGAGATACCGGTGTATCCTGTCGGTCTAGTTTTAGAAGATCGACAGCGATGGCGCGTGTTCCTGCGGGCCTTCCGGCCGGCATCCGGATCAGCGACCATATCAGCCTCGGCGTGATCGCCCGGGCATTTCCGCCCGAGCAAGTGCAGCAGATCCTGGCCGAGACAGGCAAGACGAGCGAGCGCAAGCGCGACTTGCCGGCACAGGTGATGGTCTACTACGCCATCGCGCTCGCGCTTTACATGGGCAGCAGCACCCGCGAGGTGCTGCGCTGCCTGCTGGAAGGGCTGCGCTGGCTGTGGGGTGCCGAGGCGGTCAAGGTGGCGGGCAAGAGTGGCATCTCGCAGGCCCGCAGCCGGCTGGGCGAAGCACCGCTGCGCCGGCTGTACGAGCAGGTGGTGCAGCCGATTGCGACGCGCGCCACCAAGGGGGCGTGGTACCGGCAGTGGCGGCTGGTCAGCCTGGACGGCTCCTGCCTGGACGTGGGCGACACCCCCGAGAACGGTGCCCACTTCGGCTATCCCGGCGCCAGCCGCGGCGAGAGTGCCTTTCCGCAGCTGCGCTTCGTGGCGCTGGTGGAGAACGGCACGCATGTGCTGTTCGGTGCCCGGCTGGGCCGCACCGCCGACGGCGAGACGACGCTGGCGCACCAGGTGCTGGCCGCGCTCCGGCCGGGCATGCTGTGCCTGGCCGACCGGCAGTTCTTCGGCCACGCGCTTTGGCAAAGGGCGGCCGGCACGGGCGCTGATCTGCTCTGGCGGGTGAAGGGCAATCTGCGGCTGCCCCGCGAGACGGTCCTGGCCGATGGCTCCTACCTGACGACGGTCTACCCGAGCGAGACGGACCGGCGGCACCGCACCGGCGGCGTCCGGGTGCGGGTCGTCGAGTACCGGCTGGAGGGCATCGCCGGTGCCGAGCCACTCTACCGGCTGGTCACCACCATCCTGGATGCGGCCATTGCGCCGGCCACCGAGCTGGCCGCGCTCTACCATGAACGCTGGGAGATCGAAGTCGCCTTGGCCGAGCTGAAGACGCAGCTGCGCGGAGCTAGGGTGGTGCTGCGCAGCAAGACGCCGGAGCTTGTGAAACAGGAATTCTGGGGTCTGCTGCTGGCGCATTTCGCCGTGCGTGGGTTGATGCATGAAGCCGCCTTGCAGGCCGACGAGGATCCCGACCGGCTATCCTTCTCCCATGCTGTGCGCGTGGTCCGCCGCAAGCTGCCGCAGTTTGCGGCGCTTCCCCCCTCGGGCCAGGCCTGCCCTGCATAGGGCGGTGTTGAACGAGATCCTGGAGGAGCGTGTGGCGAACAGTCGAGGGCGGCGGGTACCGCGCGGCGTCAAGCGCAAGATGAGCGGCTATCCACTGAGGCCTCGCACACCACTGCCCACTGTGCGGATCGACTTCGTCGCCGCAATTAGGGTCACAAAGTGAACGGTATTGGGTTTAGCACCACCTCACCGAGCGCCTGTTCCCGGCGACCACCGCCCCGGTGGGTTAGAGCAACTGTAGTGTTAGCCACCCTTCTGGAGTTTGGCCTGTCTACGTTGCACCCGGAGGCGCTTGCGGGCGGTCT
>DASYMC010000056.1:0-6964 GCA_036009255.1 Pseudonocardiaceae bacterium | reverse complement strand
GATGCGACACGACTGGGCCCGTTAATGTGCTATTCCCGGCTACAGCTGGACTGCCTCAGATAACGTGGTGCCGCCCCGCCAAGGCGGGGGCGGGGCGGCACCAGTGAGGGCGAGCCAGCTCAGCTTCTCGGGTCGTTCCCGGTGAACCGTTGATAACCCTTCGCGGTCAGCCGGCCCACGGCAGCTTTCACCAGGCCGAACACCGCGCCCTGTAGCGCTCCGGCGACCAGCACTTCACGGAAGCTGTGATCCAATGCGGCCGGTTCAGGCGCCTGCTCAGCGCCGGATACGGCCCGCCAGATCCGGTTGAACACGACTCCGGCCAGGGCACCGCCGACGACCCCGCTGAGCAGGGTCACCACCTGGAAGCTGACTGTTTTGGGTTGGCTCACGAGTTCAGCATCCTTTGCGCGCCCACGGATCAAAGCAAGTCCAGAACCTGCAAGTTTGGCCAATTTGCCCATCGGTGCCTGACTGGCTGCCTCGCGGGCCCGCTCAGCGACCTCGACAGCTCGGTCGCGCAGCCCACTACCCTGGCCGAGGACTTGAGCCTTCAACTCGTTACCGCGTCCGACGGCTTGCTCAGTCAGCTCCTCGCCCCGGGCCTTGACTCCGTTGATTGACACGTGCGCCATCTCCAGTTCCCTTCTGCAGCCTTGGCGTTGCAGTCAGCTACCCGATTTACCTGAGAGTAAACATCGGGCCATCAGGCGTGGTCGAGGCGGGGGAAGACTACCTCTCGGGCGAGCAGCAGCACGGCTGCGGCAGCGGGGATGGCGACCAGGGCGCCCACAACGCCCAGAAGGGCGCCGCCCACCAGCACTGCCACGACCGTCACGAGGGCCGGTACCTTCACCACCCGGCCGATGATTCTCGGGACGAGCACGTAGTCCTCGGCCAGCCGGTAGATCAGGAAGAACCCGGCGGTGGCCAGGCAGATCGGCAATGAGACGGTCAACGCGACCAGGCATACCGCTACGCCAGCGACGGTGGAGCCGATCACCGGGACCATGTCGAGCACTCCCACGAAGATGCTCAGCAGCAGTGAGTAGGGCACTCCGACGATCGCCAGGAAGGCGAACGTGAGAACCGTGGCGATCAGCGAAATCAGCAGATTGCCCAGCACATAGCCACCGACCTTGGCGAAGATTTCATCGCCGAGCAGGATCGCCCGGGGTCGCCGGGAATGTGGCACCAGCCGGTAGAGAGTCGCGCGGATGCGGGGCAGGTCGGCCACAAAATAGACGGTGAGCACCACCACGATGAGGACGCTGGAAAACGCGGTGAACACAACCTGGCCAGCGCCCAGCACACCGTTGACCAAGCTGCTGGCATCTCCGTTAAGGAGCTGGTGCAGGCGTGATTCCAGCTGGAGACGCTCGTTGAGCTGACTTAACGGCCGGTTGTGGTGCAGCGCCTCGGGCAACATGGTCGGGGCCTGGGTGATGAACTGGGTGGTTTGCCGGGCTAACGGAGGGATCGCCGCAGCCAGAAAACCGACGACCACCGCCAGGGTCGTCACCAATGCTGTGGTCACTGCTGCCCACCGCGGGATCTTGTGGCGAGCCATCATCGACACCGCGGGTTCCAGACCGATTGCCAGGAATAGCGCCAGCCCGATCAGCACCAGCATGTCCCGAACAGTGATGATCATTTCGATGACGCCAACCATGACCGCGACTCCGGCGGTGGCGCTCATACCGATGAAGAACGGCGATCGGCGGTTGATCGGCCTGCCAGGCCGGCCGAGGGCATGTTTCGGCGTACTCATCTGAGCAGCGACTGCTTCGGCAGCTGCCACTGGCCCTTCAGTCTCAGTGTGGGGTTGAGCGACCAAGGCGTGGTGCCCGGGACGGTCGCTCACTTCCCTGCTGCGGTGCAGTCCGGCGGAGGCTGGCACAACAGCGTGCTTCAACTGGTGCGGCTACGAATCACACCAAAGATGGCAGTGAGGACGAAGAATATGATCCCCACAACCGCCAACCAGAACAGCGCTTTGACGAAGAATCCAATGATGGCTAACACGAGCCACAGGATGAGCAGACCGATGATCAGACCCATGACGGTACCCTTTCGCTTCCCGACAGTCGTCGTTTCAGCGTAGCCGGTCGCCACGCACCGTCATCACTTCGACACACCCCGTGGCCGCGGTGGTTCATCGCGAGCTTGTCGAGGAGTTCAGCCGGCGAGTTCCAGAACGGTCAACGTGCCGCCCTCGTCATTGCTCACATAGGCTCGGCGACCATTGGGCAGCACCGCGATGCTGGTCGGCCCGGTCCCGGTGGGCAGGGTAGTGGTGACCTGGTTGGTGCTGGCGTCGATCACCGAAACAGTGTTGCTGCCCTGGTTGACCACGTAGGCGAACCGTCCATCAGGTGCCCAGGCGATGGCCTGAGGGTTGTTGCCCACCGGGATGGTCGCAACGACTTTCTCGGTCGTGGTGTCGATCTGGGAAACGGTGTTCGAGTCGTAGTTCACATTGGCGGCCAGCGGGCGGCGGGGGTTGACCGCGATGCTGTGTGGACTGGTTCCGACCGGGATGGTTTCCAGCACCGCGAGCGTGGCCGTGTCGATCACCGAAACCAGGTTGGACTCGTGATTGGCCGTGTAGGCGTGCCGGCCGTCCAGGGAGAACGCGACCGAGTGAGGGTTGGGTGCGACCTGGATCTGGGAGATAACCGCGTTGGTGGCAGTGTCGATCACCGACACGGACCCAATGTCGTGATTGGGCACATAGAGCCGTTTCCCGTCAGGGGTGACTGCCGGGACGTATGGGCGTGCGGGCTGCGGAATCGTGGCGACCACCGTGTTCGAGGTCGTGTCGAGCACGTCGATCGCGTGGATGGTCCGCTGGTCGTTGAAGAGGGTGACGTACAACCTGCGGCCGTCCGGTGCGAAGGTGAGGAACTGTGGTGGACCCGTGGTGATCGGAATGGTCGCGATCACCTGGTTAACTGCGGTGTCCAGCACGGTGACGGCCTGAGCGTCCCGGTTCGCGGTGTAGGCGTGTTTGCCGTCGGGGGACACCGCGACGAAGCCGGGACTGCGCTCCATCTGGATGGTGGCTCCGACCCCGGGCACCGCCACCTCAGGCCCGACGTCCGCCACTGCGGTCGTTTCGGGCTTCGGTGGCAGCGCGGAGCCCGATGGCGCCGAGGTCTGGGTGCCGATTTTGCCACCGAATACGGCCAGCGCGATCATTCCGGTTAGTGCCACCGCCGCACCGGTGCCGAGAAGAACTCGGGGTTGGCGGGCGCGGCGGACTGATGCAGGTCCTTCGTCAACCGGTCGCTCGTGACGGCCCCGGGACAGCGGGCTCTCGACCGGTGGCACGAATGGCGGGGGTGGCGGCTTCGCCACCGCGGCGATCGGCTGGGCAGCCGCCGCGCCCGGCTGGGCCACACTGCTGGCGAGCGCAGCAGCCACGGTATCGCGCGCTGGGGTTCGTTGCGCCGGTATGTGCAGCTGCGCATCCCGTTGCCTCGGGATAGTGCACTCCACCGGCCCATGGCGGTCAGCAGTCTGGGCGGCCAGCGTGGCCGCGCCCAACGCTACGACGTTTTGGGGATGCTCGTCCACGACCGCGGGGCATCCCAGCTCAGCTGACACCGTCTGGGCGACCAACGGGATAGCCGATGATCCGCCCACCAGCAGCACCGCGCTGAGGTCCGCCGGCTCGATCTGAGCCGATCGCAGAGTTCGTAATAATGCTTCGACAGTGGACTTGATCGGACCTCGAGCCATGTCTTCGAAGTTGGGCCTGGTCAGCCGGACCTCGAAGCGCTTACTGGGCAGGAGCACGGGCACGGTGGTCGTGGTGTCTGTGCTGAGAGCTTCCTTGGCCGAGATGCAGGCCTGCCGCAAGCCGGCGAGTACGACCGCGGTCTGCGGGCGCCGTGGGTCCAGCTGGGTGAGCGCCCCGGTAGCGGTGTTGTCGACGTATGACAAGATCGCCCGGTCGAAGTCGTCGCCGCCAAGCTGTTCGATGCGTTCCGGTTCACCGAGGATGTGCACTTTGCCGGACTGCTTGCGCAGGATCGTGGCATTGAAGGTGCTTGCGCCCAGGTCGTATACGGCTATTGTCTGGCCGTCGTTCCATCGGTGGGTCGTGGCGTAGTGCGCTGCGGCCGCCTCGGGCTCGGCGACCATGGCCGGTTTTACCAGCCCGGCCTGCCGCGCAGCCTCCTCCAACAGGGCACATCGGAACGGGCCCCAGCTGGCAGGGCGGGTCAGCACAATGCGATCGGGTGGCCCGTCCTGGCCCTCGATCACCCGGTGCACGATGTCGCGCAGCAGGGCGCCGAGCAGATCAGTGACGGCGTAGGGCTCGGCCGCGATGACGACCGGCGACGGGTCCCCTAGGCGGCTCATGAGCTCACGGCCGACTCGGTTCAGGCCGCTTCCCGCAGGCAGGCCGACAACCTCACCGGTGGCTAGCGTGCCGTCACCCCGGAGGTACGCAACGGCCGGCACCACCACCGCATGATCACTTAACGCGATCATCTGGGCGGTGCTCGTCTTGCCGAGCGCGGCCGCAACGAAGGTGCTGCCGACGTCAATGCCGAGGCTGTAGCTCACCAATCCTCCCTGAAGCGAAACTCAAAGTAACGTACACCCGCCACGGAAGATGGACAGTCGCATGCCAAGAGCTGAACAACATCGTAATGTCGAGAATATTTATCACTTTCTGTAGTCAATTGAGTACGGATCGGGGTTGCCGCGTAGGCAGAGACGGACTAGTTCATCATCAAGGCAGCAGGCGACGCTGACTGTCCGTACTGCTAACAGTGCGATCCGTGTCGACGATGACGTAGCTGAAGCGCTGCGTCGGCCGTACTGGTGATCCGCTGAAGGCGTCTGTGGGATCCGCTGAGGAGGGACATGGGCAGCTCAGGATGACTTACTGGCTCGGGATCGACGTGGGTACCACCTTCATCACCGCGGCCATCTGCCGCGAGGACGCCGGCGGGCATACCCCGCCTGAGGTGGTACCGCTGGGTAGCCGTTCTGCTGCGCTGCGCTCAGTGGTGTACCTGGGGCACGATGGTCAGGTCCTCGTCGGGGAAGCAGCCGAGCGCCGCGCCGCGGCCGAGCCCGATCGGGTAATCCGCGAGCTCAAGCGGTACCTCGGCGACGAGGTTCCGATACTGATCGGCGGCATCCCGCACTCGGCACCGGAGCTCACCGCCTCGGTGGTCAGCTGGATAGTCGACCGGGTCGCGCAGCAGGAAGGCGGACCGGCGCGCGGCGTCACCCTCACCCATCCGGCCAGCTGGACCGCAAGCAATATCCAGGCAGTGGCCGATGCACTGAGCGCGGTCCCGCTGCCGAAGGTCACGTTCTGCGCGGAGCCGCAGGCGGTGGCAGCGGCCTATTCGATGCGAGAATGGATTGACATCGGCAGTACCGTCGCGGTCTACGACCTTGGCGGCGGAACCTTCGACGTGGCCGTGCTGCGCAAGACCGGCGACAAGACATTCTGCACTCTCGGCATCCCGGAAGGGATCGGGAGACTGGGTGGCACGGATTTCGATGACGCCGTGTTCGGCCATGTCCTCGCCGCAGTTCCCGCTTTGAGTGAGCTGGAACCGGAAGCCGCCGAGGAGGGCCGGCTGCAGCGCAGTTTCGCACTCTGCCGGCGAGAATGCACCGAAGCCAAAGAAGCCCTCTCGGTCGACACCGAGGTGACGATCCCGGTGCTGCTTCCCCGAATTCAGTCCCAGGTCCACCTCACCCGGGCCGAGTTCGAGGATCTGATCTGCCCGCAGGTGGCGGAAACTGTCGAGGCATTGCGTCGCACACTGCGATCCGCGGACGTGGCCCCTGAGGATCTCGACGCCGTGCTGCTGGTCGGCGGATCATCCCGGATGCCGCTCGTCGCGCAACTTCTCTCGGCCGAGCTCGGCCGCCCCGTTGCCGTGGACCCCGACCCGCAAGCCGCGATCGCGCTCGGTGCCGCGGTGTCCGGGCTTCCGGCTGGCATCCTCTGCCCCGTCGAGACCGGCATCGCTCGCACCAGCATGGACCTCAAGTCCGACCTCTCTGTCCCGACCGCGGTCGGGATCACCAGCGTTGCCGGGGCCGATGTGCCCGAGCCGGCAACGACACAGTTACCGCCGTGGGTGACCGCGACCCCTTCGGACGTCGAACCTTCCGACGTGCAGCCACGCCAGAGCAGATCACCACAATTCACGAAGTACGCGGCAGCGGGATTGTTAGCCCTGGTGCTAGCCGGGGGTGCGGTGGCGGTGCCATTGTTGACATCGCACCGTGAACCCATCTCCGAGCCCGCCGCCGTGACCCCGGCGCCGCCAACTCCCGTCCGCAGCGTTCCGGTATCCCAGCCTCCAGCACCACCGCCTCCAGCGCCCCCAATCCCGGTTCCCGAGACCCCGGTGGCCACCGCTGCTGCCCTACCAGATCCCGCAACCGGCAGCGATCAAAACCCACCCAACGAAGCCCCCGTCGAAGCCGCCGCTCCGGCACCAGCCGCGCCCGCCAAGCCTTCCAGGACCGCTACCCAGCACACCGGCGGCAACCGGGCCCCCAGCCGGCCCAAGCCCCCTGCCGCCACGACGCCCCCTCCGCCGCCACCGAGCGTCCCGGACTGGGTGAAATCAGCGCGCAGCGGGTCATAGCGGCGGGTTGTCGCCGTGGCTGCGATATGCGTCAGCTCCAGGGTTCACCCGGCAACGCGGAAGCGCTCGAACCGAGAGGCGAGCAGGTCGCGATCTGGTCGGTCGGCACTCTTGGCAGGGAGCTGTAGGACCGTCCCGTGCATGGCGTGCAGGCCATGCCGAAGCATCGGCCCGTCGGTTCGTTCGAGGAGGCGCGAGTGGATCCGCACCTCAAACTGCGGATTTACCCCCAGTAGGTGCCGATCGAAGGCGCGATGGTGGATCGTGCACAAGGAGAGGCCGTTTGGCACGATCGGCTCTCCACCCTCCGCGTCACCCACGATGTG
>DASYMC010000055.1:0-15524 GCA_036009255.1 Pseudonocardiaceae bacterium | reverse complement strand
CCACCGCCTGACGGCGAATGCGGAAGTCGTCTTCGACAACGCCCGCGTGCCCGCGGCGAACCTCCTCCCAGGCGCCGAGGGCAATGGCGACCTGGTGATCAACCGAAACTTCGCCTGGTCGGGGCCGGTCGCCGCGATAGCCGCCGTCGGGGTGGCCCGCGCGGCTTACGAGTTGGCGTTGGACTTCGCGAAGGGCAACACCGCCGGCGCACTCAAGCCGATCATCCACTTCCAGAACGTCGGCTATGTCCTCGGTGATGTCGCTGCGAAGATCGAGATGGGCCGCTACTTCTCCTGGCGCGCCGCCGACTACCTGGACAAGCACGACCAGCACGCCGAGCTGATCGGTGCCATGAACAAGATCCAAGTCACTGAGATGATGTTCGACTGCGTGTTCAAGTGCATGCAGATCGTCGGAGTTAACAGCTTGGAAACCAAGAATGGCTTTGGGAAACTGCTCCGAGAGGCGTCGGTGCTGCCGATCTACGACGGCGGCAACATGGGTATGCAGCGCCGGCGGGTCCACGGCATCCTCGCCGATCCGATGTTCAACCCGCGCGCGATCATGGAAGACGACTACGTCAAATTCGACAAGTCCCACGAGTCGATCGACACGTTAGTTTCCTGATCTCGCGCATCACAACACTGGGTCCCGAGATACCCGAGACCGTATCTCGGGACCCAGCTTATGCAGCATGCTCATCCAGGATCCTCCTGCTCCGCAGGTGATACCGCGACTGCTCGGGCAGCCTCCGGTCCGTCGTTGAGGAGGACACGGAAACCGACCTCGTCAAGCACTGGCACCTTGAGTGTCACGGCCTTCTCGTACTTGGAACCGGGTGCCTCGCCGACGACCACAAACGCGGTCTTCTTCGACACCGACCCGGCCGCCCGGCCGCCCCGCACCGCGATCGCCTCGACGGCCTCGTCCCGGGAGAAGCCCTCCAGCGAACCCGTAACCACGATGGACAGTCCCTCGAGATGACGTACGACGGAGTCGTCGACCGGCTCGGCCATCCGCACACCCGCAGCACGCCACTTGGCCACCACCTCGCGGTGCCAGTCCACCGCAAACCATTCGCGTACGGCTGCGGCGATCGTGGGACCGACCCCATCGACGGCGGCAAGTGCTTGCTCGTCGGCGGTCTCGATGGCTTGCAGCGTACGGAATTCCCGGGCCAGCGCCTGTGCCGCGGTGGGTCCGACGTGCCGGATGGACAGCGCCACCAGCAGCCGCCACAGTGGGCGGTCCTTCGCTGAGTCCAGATTGGACAGTAGCTTGCGCCCGTTGGCCGAGAGCTCCCCCGCCTTGGTGCGGAACAGGTCCACCCTCAGCAGCTTCGAGTCATCCAGGGCGAACAGGTCACCCTCGTCATGCACCACACCCGCGGCAAGCAGTGCCACCGCGGCCTCGTAACCGAGCATCTCGATGTCGAAAGCACCACGCCCAGCCATATGGAAGATCCGTTCCCGGAGCTGGGCCGGGCAGGACCGGGCATTGGGGCAGCGGATGTCGACGTCGTTCTCCCGCTCTCGACGCAGTGGCGAGCCGCACTCCGGGCACTGCGTAGGCATGACGAACTCACGCTCGTCACCGCTGCGCAGATCGACCACCGGGCCGAGTACTTCGGGGATGACGTCACCTGCCTTGCGGATCGTCACGGTGTCCCCGATCAGCACCCCCTTCCGGCGTACCTCATCGGCGTTGTGCAGCGTCGCCAATGAGACTGTGGAACCCGCGACGGTGACTGGCTCCATGAATGCGAAGGGCGTGACCCGCCCGGTGCGCCCGACGTTGACCCGGATATCCAGCAGCTTGGTGGTGGCCTCCTCTGGCGGGTATTTGAAGGCGATGGCCCAGCGCGGCGCGCGGGACGTCGAGCCCAGCCGGCGTTGCGCGGCCACCTCATCGATTTTCACTACCACGCCGTCGATCTCGTGCGTTACGTCGTGGCGATGCTCGCCCCAGTAGGTGATGTACTCGATCAGCTCGTCGATCGTGGACAGCAGCCGGGTGTGCTGGGATACCGGCAGCCCCCAAGCCGCCAAGGCCTCGTAGGACTGCGACTGAAGGGCCGGCTCGAAACCGCGCCGGCGACCCAAACCGTGGCAGAGCATCCGCAGCGGCCGGGTCGCGGTTACCCGCGGATCCTTCTGCCGCAATGAACCCGCAGCGGAGTTGCGCGGATTGGCGAAAGCCGCCTTGCCAGCCTCGACGAGTGTGGCGTTGAGCTCCGCGAAATCGGCAAGCCGGAAGAACACCTCGCCACGTACCTCGAGGAGCTCCGGCACCGGGTACTCGACCGAGGGGCTCAGCCGGTCTGGGATGTCCCGCACCGTGCGCAGGTTGAGAGTGACGTCCTCGCCGGTGCGACCATCACCCCGGGTCAGGCCACGGACTAACCGCCCGTTCTCGTAGAGCAGATTCACCGCCAGACCGTCGATCTTCAGCTCAGCCAGGTAGTGCACATCGGCACCCACCTCGCGAGCGACCCGATCAGCCCAGGCCCGCAGCGCGTCGGTGTCGAAGGCGTTGTCCAGGCTGAGCATCCGCTCCAGATGATCGTGCGCGGCGAACTCGGTACTGAAGCCACCGCCGACCAGCTGCGTCGGCGAGTCCGGCGCCCGCAGTGCGGGCCAGTCGTCCTCCAGCTGCTGGAGCCGTCGGAAGTGCCGGTCGAACTCGGCGTCGGAGACGGTCGGCGCATCCAGCACGTAATAGCGGAACTGGTGCCCGCGCACGGTCTCCACGAGCTCGCCATGTTCGGCTCGGATCTCCGCAGGCGGGTGCGCCGTCATGCTCGACCCGGCAAGCAGGTCCTCGTCCATCACGCAAGGGAGACTAGCTCCGGACACTGACATAGTGTGCACAGCGCGCTGCTGCCCCGCACCGAGACCGGTGCGGGGCAGCAGGTGAAACGCTGTTAGAGGGCGCGAACCGAGTCAGCCTGCGGCCCCTTGGGCCCCTGGCTCGACTCGAACTCCACGCGCTGGTTCTCGTCCAAAGTGCGGTAGCCGTCACCCTGGATGGCGGAGAAGTGGACGAACACGTCGGGGCCACCCCCGTCGACGGAGATGAAGCCGAAGCCCTTCTCCGCGTTGAACCACTTCACTACGCCCTGTGCCATGTGCTCTCCCTGTGGAATCTGATGCTGCAGCCAGCACCGTGCCAGCCGCACGGTTGCGTGGACCACGCGCCCCGGTAGGAGGCGTCCCTGAGGGAAGCGCGAAGCCCGTAGTCAGACATTCCACGGACGCTTCACAACGATCGGGGAACTACACGACCACAACCTGGCGCCACGTTATCACCTTCCGCACCCGGGGCCAGCACTGGACATTCGTCAGATCGGCTGTAAAGCGGGGACTACAGCTCGAGCTGCCAGTCAACCGCTCTGCGGTGCGGCCGGAACCCCATCGCCTTGTTGATGCTGACCATGTACGGGTTGGAATCAGCATTGCAGGTGTCGATGATCCGCAGCTCAGGGCGCTGGCTGCGGGCAAGGTCCAGATTGGCCACCTTGATCAGGGCACCCAGCCGGTGACCGCGGTGCTCCGGTGCGACGATGGTGTCCCACTGACCGGCGAACCAGTGCGATGTGGCGTCACCACCTATCTGGGTGAAGGCGACCAGCCGCCCAGTGGCGTCCACGGCCGCGGTGGTGACCATGTGCAGTCCCCGGGCGAGCCAGCAGGCGTCCCGAGCCTGAATCCGCGCCGCGTCGTACACCTCCGCGTCGCACTGCAGGTCATCCAATGGAGCATCGGTAGACATCCGGCCGGTGAGGTAGGCCATGTCATCGAGCCATCGCGGCGGCGTGCCACCCACCCACTGGACCAGCGAGTATCCGCCAGAGCGCGCCCGCGCCCGCGCCTGCGTGTCGAGCCGGGACAGCGCAGCCGAGTCCGCTGTGTCGAGGTCAAGCCGCCGTAAGGTCTGCACCAGAGCAGGCACCGCTGCGGACCCGGCCGCGAATCGCCCTGCAGGGTCGGGTGCCGCCGAATCGAGCGGCTGCTCCACCCAGAAGGTCAGGCGGATCCGGCCCTGCCTCGTGGCCTCGGCACGAAGATGAATCAGCAGAGCCCGACCGATCCCGCGTCGCCGGTATTCCGGCGCTACCAGGATGCGCCCTCCCGCGTTGCACAGGTTGTCCAGCATCGGAAGGCTCAGCGCGCAACCGCCCACCACCGAGCCGTCCACCTGAGCCAACCACGCCGTCTGCATCTCGCCGGGCCACGGGTGCTGGAATGCGCCGAGCTCGTTGATCCAGCAGGGCGGTGGGTCATCCGGGTGGTCGACGCCCGCTACCGCGCAGCGCAGCTGATACCACTGCCGGATGGCGTCCTCATCGGACGGATCGACCGATGCGAGGGACAGCCGGCTGTCGCTAACGGTGGTCATCCCGCTATCCCGCCACGATCCGGCGAATGACGCCACCGGATTTCCGGCTCACTCCGACCAGGAGTCGGGCGGGTCGAGGAACGCCTGCCCCAGTTCCCTGGCCAGAGTCAAGGCTTGCCGCGCCCAGACCGCGGTGGCTCCTGCCAGCCCGCACGAGGGAGTGGGCACGCAGCGCTGGGCGAGCAACTCTCGATCGAAGCCGAGCCGGTCCATCAGTTCCAGCGCGGGCCGGGCCAGACCCCCCAATGTGGGTGGTACCGCCGGCGCTAGCGCCGGCACGAGACCGAGCAGCACCGACGCCCCAGCGTCCCAGGCTTCGCCGAGGGCGTCGACGGTGGCCCGCGGCGCGCCGGTGAGCAGTTCGGCATCGATAGCCAGCGCGTCAGCTCCCGCTCGGCGCAGCAACGCCAACGGGGGCCGCGGCGCGCAGCAGTGCACGATCCGAGGCGCTGGCAGCGCCTCGAGCACGCCGCGCAGGAGTTCGACCGCGTCGCTTTCGGGCACGGCGGACACGGTGCCGTACCCCGATGGAGTCGGCACGGCGCCTGCAAGCACCGCGGGGAGCCCCGGTTCGTCAAGCTGTACCACGGTTGCCACCCCGATCCGGCGGGAGACCTCCGCGGCGTGCACCCGCAGTCCCTCCGCCAGAGACGCCGCGAACTCCCGCAACGCGCCGGGGTCGGTCAGCACCTTGTGACCGGTGCGCAGTTCCACCTCCGCGGTCAGCGTCCATGGCCCGGCCGCCTGCAGCTTGAGCACGTCCGGTCGGGCTCCGGCGGAGTCCACCGCTTCCTCCAGGGCGTCCAGGTCGCCGCGTAACAGGTCGACAGCGCGGCGGTGATCACGGCCAGGCCGGGCGACGACCCGGTACCCAGAGGGCACCAGCTCGACGGCGAGGTCGACCAGCAGCGCGGCGGTGCGACCGATCAGGTCGGCACCAGCTCCCCGGCCGGGCAGTTCGGGCAGGTGCGGCAATTGGGGTAGCTCGCCGATCACGGTGCGGGCGGCTTCGTGGACGTCGACGCCGGGCATCGAGCCGATACCGGTCGCGGTACCTGGGGGCCAGGGTGGTAGGTCGGTCACCGGGAATGTCTATCAAGAGACGCGACCGGCCACCCGTCGGCGTCCCAGTAGTGACCGGTGAACCCCCGTAGACACGGGGGAATCCAACGACACAGTGTCAACCTCCAGACCACCAAGAATTCGACCGTATCCTACGAATCAGATCGACGGCAGCCACCACGTCGACTTCGCGAACAATAATTCAAACCGGCTAAGTAGCACACCCCCTCAATTACGTGCAACTACGAATTGCCACGGGAGATTACCACTGGGCACGATATATGTGCTGCGCCGGCACTACGTAGACACGTGTTCCGCCGGCGCCCCCCGGCAAGCGTCCTTAGGAGGATTTGATGTCCCGTGTATTGACTTTCGCCTACCTGGCCGAGCAGCACGTGGAGCTGCTGCCCGCCCGTACCGTCCTGTCGCTGTTCGTCACCCAGGGAACCGACAGCGGTAATGGCGACGGCCTCGGCCCCACCGTCATGAAGATGCTCGGCTTCACCACTGGCGGCCAGAGCACCGCAGGTCCCGACGGCGCCGATGGCCATCCCAACCATAACGACTGAGCTCAGCACGAATCGCCGGCGACAAACACCAGCGGCCTGACTCCGTAGCACTCGCTACTGACTACGTATTCGAAAAGCAACTTCGGGACTTGGTAGCATTCCTCGATAAACTAAGTGCGACCACCAATTGCCATGACACATCATCGTTGGCACGGTATGTAAGGCCGCCTCTGCGCAGGCGACGATGAGATATTTCCGCGCCCGGAGCCCCCGGGCCAGGAAATCCTATCCTAGGAGGATTCGATGTCTGACACGCTGAGCTGTGCCGAGCTGGACGGGCAGCGCGTGGAGCTGCTGCCGGCCCGTACCGTCCTGTCCATGTTCACCCAAGCCGCCAACGGCTCGGACGCTTTCGGTGGCATCGGCCTAGGGATCCCCATCCTGAGCTACTTCTTCCCCGGCTCAGGTAACGCCGTCGGCGGCGCCGGCCAGAGCGCCAATGGCAGCTGACCGCGCCCGACATGGAGCCTTATCGGGGTCAGGCATAGCCGATGAACCCCGATAAGGCTCCATGTCGGGTTACCGGGTGGCGGTGATGGTGGCGCTGCCGAGAACGATGTCGCCATCGGGGTCGGGGCGGTAGAGGACGACGGCTTGCCCTGGAGCTACCCCTCGCAGCGGTTCCCTCAGCTGCACCAACAGGCCGTTGCCCGCGGGCCGCGCGACGGCGCCGGCACACCCGCCGTGCGCTCGGACCTGCGCGATGCACTCAACAGAACCGTGCGGAACACCGGCCGCCCACATCGGACGCTCAGCCTCGATCTCGCCGACGTCCAGATGCGCCGCCGATCCCACCCGCACGGTTCCAGTCGCTGGTTCCAGCCCCAGAACGAACCGCGGGCGGCCATCGGACGCGGGCCGCGCCAACCCCAACCCGCGGCGCTGGCCGACGGTGAAGCCGTGCACTCCGTGATGGCTTCCCAGGACCTCTCCGGTCTGCCCATCGACCAGCTCTCCCGGCCGGGACCCCAGCCGCTGCGCGAGGAATGCCCGGGTATCGCCAGAGGGAATGAAGCAGATGTCGTGGCTATCCGGCTTGCCTGCGACGGCTAGACCGCGAACTGTCGCCTCGGCCCGAATGCCGGCCTTGGTCGTATCACCGACCGGGAACAGGGCATGGGCCAGCTGGTCGGCGCTGAGCCCGGCCAGCACGTAGGACTGGTCCTTATCGGCGTCCACGGCCCGGCGCAGCACACCGCGTCCATCAACCCAGGACAGTCGCGCGTAGTGACCGGTGCAGACCGCATCGAAGCCCAGGGCACAGGCGCGGTCGAGCAGCGCGGTGAACTTGATCCGTTCGTTGCATCGAAGGCAGGGGTTAGGGGTGCGACCGGCGGCGTACTCCGCAACGAAGTCATCCACCACGTCGGCGCTGAACTGCTGCGCGAAGTCCCACACGTAGAACGGCACATCGAGGACGTCGGCGACCCGGCGCGCGTCGGCAGCGTCCTCCTTCGTGCAGCACCCGCGGGCGCCCGTGCGCAGCGTTCCGGGCTGCGCCGACAGGGCGAGGTGTACCCCCACCACCTCGTGTCCGGCGTCCACCGCGCGAGCAGCCGCCACCGCGGAGTCGACTCCACCGCTCATCGCCGCCAAAATCTTCATCGGCACGGGGTCTTCATCGGCACGGGATCTTCACGACGCCCTGGTCCGCCGGTTTGCCGCGCTACGGGAACGGGCGACCACCGGCTCGATAGCGCCGAGCACATCGGCCACGTCCGCTGCCGTGGAGGTACGCCCAAGGGAGAAACGAAGCGACCCACGCGCCGCGGCCGCAGCAGCCCCCATCGCCAGCAGCACGTGCGAGGGCTGCGCCACGCCGGCAGTGCACGCCGCGCCAGTTGAACATTCGATACCGCGTGCGTCGAGCAGCATCAACAACGAGTCACCCTCGCAGCCAGGGAAGGTGACATGAGCGTTACCCGGCAACCGCGAGGGGCCGCCGTCGATCACGCCTTCGCCCGGATCCCCATTCAGCACCGCATCGGGCACTTTGGCCAGAATTCCGTCCATCAGCTCGTCCCGCAGGCCGGCGAGCTCACACGTTGTGCGTGGCTGCGCACGCACTGCATGCTGGATCGCGGTGGCCAGCCCGACGATTGAGGGCACGTCCAAGGTGCCGGAACGCACGTCACGCTCCTGGCCGCCACCGTGCAACAGCGGAGTGGCCACCACCTCACGACCCAGCAGCAACGCGCCAGCCCCGTAGGGGCCGCCCAGCTTGTGCCCGGTCAGGGTAAGCGCCGCGGCGCCAGAGCGGCCGAAGTGCACCGGCAGCTGGCCTACCGCCTGAACCGCATCGGTGTGCAGCGGCACCTCGTACTCGGCGGCGAGCTCGGCCAGCTCGCGGATCGGCGCAACCGTGCCTACCTCGTTGTTCGCCCACATCACAGTCACCAGGGCCACGGAGCCCGGGTCCCGGGCCAACGCGGCACGCAGCGTCTCGGGTTGTACCCGGCCGTAGCCGTCCACATCGAGCCACTCCACCACGGCACCCTCGTGATCATCCAGCCAGGACACCGCGTCGAGCACCGCGTGATGTTCAATTGCGGAGGCAAGCACCCGGATACGGCGGGGGTCGGCGGTGCGCCGCTGCCAGAACAGGCCCTTTACGGCGAGGTTGTCGCCCTCGGTGCCGCCCCCGGTGAACACCACCTCGGACGGGCGGGCACCTAGCGCCTCCGCGATGCTCTCTCGGCACTCCTCAACGGTGCGCCGGGCGCGGCGCCCTGAACCGTGCAACGACGAGGCGTTACCCAAGGTCGACAGCGCACGGCTCATCGCCGCCACCGCCTCCGGCAGCATCGGCGTCGTAGCAGCGTGATCAAGATAAGTCATCGCGCCCCCAGCCTAACCACGCCCGCAGTGTCTGCGTTGGAGGGGACAGAATGCCTAAGCACGCTGGGAATGAGTGCGATTCGTCTCCAGAACGCTGATGATCGCGGACTGCTTCACCGCTGGCATGGTGACTGCGGTGACGGCGGCCTCGGCGCGGGTCGCAAGGGTGCGGCGGTCGAGGCCGGCGGTCGGCAATGGCGGGAGCAGGTGCACCTTGACCAGCACGCCATGGACTCCAGCCACCCGCAGCACGGCCTCCCACAGGGTGGTGGAGCCGACGAAGGAGGCCACCGTCGTAGCGCCCGTACCCGCCAAGCAGTAACGCAGCGCCACCGGCCGCACTGGAGTCGCGCTGTCGAGAGCAGCCTGGAAGACCGCCGGCCGGAACCGTCCAGTGGCGAGGCCGCACCAGGTCGTCCCCTCCGGGAACACGCCGATGGCCGCGCCGCCGGCTAGTTCACGAGAGATCGCTGCCACCGTGCGGGGCAGTGTCGAGAGCCGCTCACGGTCCACAAAGATCGTGCCGGACCGGCGAGCCAGCGGGCCAACTACCGGCCATTCTCGAATCTCGCTCTTGGCGACCATCCGCAGTGGCTGCACCGCGCCCAGCACCACCAAGTCGAGCCAGGATACGTGGTTGCTGACCACCAGGATGCCAGCGGCTGGAGCGGCGAACCGGTCGCCACCGGTGATCTCCAGCTGAATTCGCAACGCCCGGAGCACCGCCCGGTGCCAGGCTCGCAGCGCCCGCTGCCGCTGCGCCGAATCGAGCAGCGGCAGCACGGCAGCCAGCACCACTCCAGCCATCAGCATCGTTGCGGTGGCCAGCAGCCGGAGCAGCTGGCGGATCGGCGCCACCGCCGGCACCGAATCGGCCGGTGGAAGGCACCTCTGGCCGCATGGCGACACCGGCATCCACGGATGCTGGCCGTTCATGTCTCCGCACCCCGTGAGTCGCCCCTTGAATGATCTACCGTGTGGCCCAGAAAATGGCGCAGGTAACGGGGATCTACCCGGTCCAGGGCCAGCAACACCAAGAAGTCGGCCACCCCGAAGTCGGGATCATGCGCAGGTGGCCCGCACACCCACGCACCCAAGCGTAGATAGCCGCGCAGCAGCGGAGGCAGGGCGGCGCGCTGAGGTCGCGACGACAGGTCTGCATGCCATGGCCGACGCGGTATCGCCCGGTACTGCTCGGGCGCGAGATGCCGGGCACGCACCGTATCCCAGACACTGCGGGCAAGCGCGCCCTCCGGAGCGCCAGCAGTACGCAGCGGCACCGACGCGCAGCCCACAAGCCACTGGTAACCGGTGAGTAGCAGGTAACGCGCGATCCCCGTCCAGATCAGGTTCACCACGGCCCCGGTACGGTGCTCCGGGTGTACGCAAGAGCGGCCGGTTTCCACCATGGTCTCGCGCAGGCCGCTCAGCGTGGCAACAAGGAACTCGGTCTCGCAGTACAAGCCCCCGGCGTGCCGGGCGCCCTCGGGGGACAACATCCGGTAGGTGCCGACGATCTCGCCGGTCGAGTCCTCACGTACCACTAAGTGATCGCAGTGTGCGTCGTAGTCATCGATGTCCAGGCCGGGCTCCGGCGTCTGCAACACAGCGCCCATCTCGCCGGCGAACACCCGGTGACGGAGCCGCTGGGCGGCGCGGACATCGGCTTGCCGCTGAGCCATCAGCAGCGTGTAGTGAGAGGAGCCAGTGGAGGCAGAGGCTGTCACCAACAGCGACGATGTGCTCATAGCGCTGGGTATATCGGTCTCGCACGTTGTGCGAACAACACTGCCATGACCAGCCGGTGGAATGTCCGTGAATCCCCGGGTAACCAGCCGTGATGGCACAAGTACGCAACGGTTCCCAGTGGTTGTGGGCGATCTCTTTCACATCGCGTCCTGGCCATACGCTAATTCGCCCAGATTGCCTACGTTCGCCGAGCGTCAGGCGCGAACCGGAGTCCACTTCGCTGAGCCGAGTCCTTCACCCCGTTGCACCCACCAGTCCGTACCACAGCCCGGTTGAACTTACCAGTAGCTAATTCATTTCTCCTTCGCTCGGATCATTCTCACGATGTCGGTTCTCGTCGACTGTCGAGTTCGGAAGTCACGGGGTTCCACACCGCGACCCTTTCACGTATAAAGGCACATTCCAGTGCTGCCGGTCCGTCAATCAACGACACGGTCGTACCTGCCAGGCCGAAGCCCAGCGTCGGCAGGTCTACAAGTTAGAGGCACCAGAGCACCACACACCGTGCACCAGAGCACGACACGCCGGGGGTTAGGTCTTGCGCTTGGTGACGATCTCGGCGAGCTTCGGGGCGATGGTGAACAGGTCGCCGACCACGCCGAAATCGGCGATCTCGAAGATCGGCGCGTCCGGGTCCTTGTTGACCGCGACGATGGTCTTGGACGTCTGCATCCCCGCCCGATGCTGAATAGCGCCGGAGATGCCAAGCGCGACGTAGAGCTGTGGGGAGACCGTCTTGCCGGTCTGCCCGACCTGGAACTGGTGCGGGTAGTAGCCGGAGTCGACCGCGGCCCGGGATGCCCCGACCGCAGCACTGAGTGCGTCGGCGAGCTTCTCCACCACGGCGAAATTGTCCGCCGAGCCGACGCCACGACCACCGGAGACAACCACGCTCGCCTCGGCGAGCTCTGGCCGGTCACCGCCCTTCGCCGGCTGCCGCTCGATGATCTTCGCTGTCCTGGTGGTACTCACCGCAGGGACATCCACGGCCTGCGGCACGGCCGCGCCCGGGACCTCGATCGGCTCGATGGCTCCGGCTCTGACGGTGATCACCGCGACCGGCGTGGTGGCCTTGGACTTGGCGAGATAGGAACCGCCGAAGACGGAGTGCGTCGCGGTGCCGTCCTCGGCCAGCTCGACGGCGTCGGACAGCAGGCCCGAGTTGGTGCGCACGGCGAGCTTACCGGCGATCTCCTTGCCGTCCGGCGAGGCAGCGATGAGTACCGCCGCCGGCTGGGCCGATGCCACCAACGCCGCGAGCACGGCCACGGCGGGCGCGGTGAGGTACTGATCCACCTGGTCGGACTCCGCGATGTAGACCTTCGCTGCGCCGTAGGCCGCCAGCCGGTCCGCGATCTTGCCCGCGGTGCCAGGCACACCGACTACGACCGCTGAGGGCTCGCCCAGCTTCGCGGCAGCGGTGAGCAGTTCGTTGGTCACCTTCTTCACCTCGCCGCCCGAATGCTCGACGAGGACCAGGACCTCTGCCATGACGGTTCTCCTCAGATCAACTTCTGGCCGATGAGATACTGAGCCAACGCAGCCGCGCCGTCTCCTCCGTCTGTGACCACCTGTCCGGCCTCGCGCGGCGGGCGCGGCTTGGACTCGGTCACCGTTGACGTGGCGTTGGCGAGACCGACGGCGCTGCGATCGACGCCCACATCAGCCAACGACAACGTGCGCACCGGCTTCTTCTTGGCGGCCATGATGCCCTTGAACGACGGGTAACGGGGCTCGTTGATCTTCTCGTTCACGCTGATCACAGCAGGCAGATCGGCCCGCAGGATAGTGACTCCGTCGTCGGTCTCCCGCTCGACAGTTACGGTGCGTCCCTCGACGGTGACTTTGCGGGCGTGAGTCAGCTCCGGCAGCCCGAGGAGGTCGGCGACCATCGCCGGGATGGCGCCCATGGTGCCATCGGTCGCTTCGTTGCCGGCGATGATGAGATCGACATCGCCGAGCGTGTCGATGACCTTGGCCAGCGCCCTGGCCGTGCCCACTGCGCACGACCCGTGCAGGTCTTCGTCGGACAGGTGCACCGCCTTGTCCGCTCCCATCGACAGCGCCTTGCGGATGGCGTCGGTGGCTCGTGGCGGACCCATCGTGACGACGGTGACGTCCCCACTGCTCGACTCTTTGAGCTTGAGCGCCTCCTCGACCGCGCGCTCGTTGATCTCATCGAGGACGACGTCCGCCGCGCCACGATCAAGGGTGTGGTCGGAGTCGGCCAGCCTGCGCTCTGACCACGTATCCGGCACCTGCTTGATCAGAACTATGATGTTCATGCCCGCAACGTTACCGGCGAGTAGCTCTCCAAACTACCGCAGGGTGATTGCGCTCACTGGGTTCGGTGGCAAGCTACCCGGATGATGATGATCGGGCCCCTGCAGCAGTCCGTAGGCGCATTGGCGTGCGTAGCCGCCGCGTTCGTATTCCAGGCGGACCACCAGCAGCCCGCACCTGCCGGATCCGTGGTCAGCCACGGTCCGACCGCATCGCCCCGGATCGCCTTGACCTTCGACTCCAACATGACTGACGAGATGCTCAGAAAACTGAACAGCGGAAAGGTCAAGTCCTACGCCAACGTCACAGTGATTGACGAGCTGCAGCGTAGCGGCATACCCGCGACGTTCTTCCTCGCCGGCAAATGGGTCGAGCGCTATCCCGATCTCACCCGCAGGATCGCCGCCGATCCGAGTTTCGAGCTGGCCAGCCATTCATACGCCCATCTTGGCTTCACGCCCCATTGTTATGGCCTGGGGACGATGCCCACCGAGCAGATGGCGGCGGACGTCGAGCGCTCGTTCCAGGTCCTCATGCCCTTCGCCGGTCGACACACTCGTTATTTCCGATTCCCGGGTGGTTGCTACGACGCGAACGCCCTGCGAGCGATCGGCCCAGCCCATTGCACAGTGATCCAGTACGACATCGTCGGCGGTGATCCATTTAACAATGACGCAACTGCCATCAGTAACAATGTGCTACGAGGGGCGCACAACGGTGGAATAGTCGTCCTGCACATCACCGAAGCCAACGCACCACGGACTGCTGATGCGCTGCCCACCATTATCACCGGACTCCGGGATCGCGGATACCGGCTGGTCACGCTCTCTGAACTGCTGAGTCACTAAAGCGGAGGAACCCTTATGGGCGAAGAAAACGTAATGTCTCCTTGAGGCGCGCCACGGTCTCCGAATTGAGGACTAGTTCAAGTGAGACATGTTGATTGGCCCCGTACAACCGACCATCGATCGCCAGCGTGGTCGTCTCCCGGCCCTCGGCGCGGTCGGGACTGAAAATCAAGCTGGTACTTATCCGGACATCGGCGCCGACAACGAGACCAAAGCCGGCCAACTTCTCGCCCATCAGGATGCAGCCCTCCGACATATCGGAGCCGACACCCTTCAACCGGTTCCACGGCACCCATAGCCATGATTCGCCCTGGTCGATTCGGTCCTTGTGGTTCGCACACAGATACATGGCGCAGGTCCCATCGCTGCCCTCGATGTGCAGCTCATCCCACAGGTCGCTTGGCTCATCGGGACAGTGAAGCACCGTGCACGGCGGTGGCGAGGCGGTCAGCATTCCTCAAGACGGTAGCGGGCTGGTCCCGTTCCGGCGTGGTGGTGAGATGGCCCTGTGGATGTGACCGTGGTCGGCAGCGTCAACCTCGACCTGGTAGCTGCAGTGCCGCGGCTACCCGAGCCCGGCGAAACCCTGACCGCCGTCGGCTTCGCCCGCATTCCCGGCGGCAAAGGGGCCAACCAGGCGCTGGCCGTCCGGCGGTGCGGACTACCGGTCCGGCTCGTCGCCGCGGTCGGCACCGACCCCGAGGCCGATACCGCGCTGGAACTGCTCGGTCGCGAGGGCGTCGGTCTGGACCGGCTGCAGCGCGTCGCCGAGCCGACCGGTCTGGCGCTGATCGCCGTCGACACCGCAGGCGAGACCACCATTGTCGTCGTACCGGGCGCGAACGCGGCTCTGCGGGTGGACGCCGAGGCCCTGGCCGGTGCCGATGCGGTGCTCACCGTGCTCGAGGTGCCCGACGAGGCCGTCACCGCCGCCGCCCGGCACGCCACTGGGCTGTTCGTGCTCAACGCAGCCCCGGCCCGCCCGGTACCACCGGAGGTGCTGGACCGCGCCGATCTGGTGGTGGTCAACCGGGCCGAATACGCGGCGCTGCCTGGCCTGTGCACCGCCCGTGCCGTCGCCGTCACCGATGGGCCGCGCGGGGCGGTGCTGCTGCGCAACGGTTCGCAGGTGGCCGCCGCAGCGCCCCCGCCGGTCAACGCCGTGGACGGCGCCGGTGCCGGTGACGCGTTCATCGGTGCAGCGGTAGCAGGTTTGCTGCACGGGCTGCCAGACGCTCACCTGCTCTCCAGGGCCTGCGCTGCGGGCGCGCTGGCGGCCACCCGGCCCGGTACCCAACCGTCCATGCCCACCGCAGCCGAGATCGACGAGGTGTTGGCCCGGTGACCGTGCGGATGATCATCGATACCGATCCCGGCGTGGAGACGCGGTGGCGCTGATGATGGCTACCGCCAGCCCGGAGGTGCGGCTGCTCCCGGTGACCACTGTGTTCGGCGATGCCGGCGTGGACGTGGATGGCGGCGCCGCTGCGTGACGCGGCCGGACTGAACCCAGCGCAGCGCGCCGTGCAGGTGGCGCACGATGGCGACCTGAGCTCGATCAACGCGACGATTCTCAACCGGCTCCGTGTCCTGCGATGATGCTCGCGCACCACCACGACGAACGGCGGGACCGTCGGGTCACTCGGGCTGCGGACTCTGCGACCGAGTGCCTCAACGTGCTGATCCGGCTCCGACCTCTGCCTTGATGTCGGGGGTCCGTCGCGCCCGCAGCCGCAGCACTGCCATCGCGAGCAGCGCACCCAGCACGCCGCCCAG
>DASYMC010000054.1:0-3675 GCA_036009255.1 Pseudonocardiaceae bacterium | reverse complement strand
CGAGCGCTTCCTGAGTGAGTGCGCCCGCTGGGGAATCGGGATTGAACTCCACGAAGACCAGCCGGTCAGTGGTGATAAAGCCATCGAGTCTGGAGTGTGGGCTGTCCCCATCCGTCGGCGGGGACATCGCGGCCAGGGCCGTTTCCACCGGCGTCAAAGCCAAGGTCTCGCGTACATGGTCGCCGACTTCGCCGTCGTCCAGCGCATACCCAACCAGCCGCTGAAGCGCTCCGGCCAACAGCGAACCGGCCGAGCACACCCGCGCGTGGTCTCCACCACTGATCAGCCGCGGACGCAGCACCTGAGTCAGAGGCCGTCCCTGCACCTGCAGACCGACGGCACGCTGCTCACGCACAAGCAGCCGCCATGTGGCCTCTGCGACGTCCTGCTTCCCCAGGATCTGATGAAACCGGTCAATCGCCGCCTGTGTGGTATCCGCTTCTGCACTACCCGCCATGACCTGGTCACCATCGATCTGGGCACCGTCGGTCTGGGCACCGTTGTCGGGAGTAATGATCACTTGGCCCCATGCTCGGTAGTCGAAGTGGAGGTTCAGACAGGAGTATCGGCCCTGGATCCCTCGCGGTGAGACTGCCATCAGAGCTACGCCGGAAGCGGACCGTCACGTGGTGACGGGCTGGGCAGGGAGCACAGTCAGCTGGCGGCAGTCTGGCCGGCGATCCTGCCGAAGACCAGCGCCTCCGCGAAGTTGGTCGACGTCTGGTAGCGAGATCCCCAAATCGAGCCCAACTCGCCTGCCGCGTACAGCCCGGGGATAGGTTGGCCGTCGATGTCGAGCACCCGCGCGCGGCTGTCTCGGCACGGGCCGCCCTGGGTGTTGTAGAGCAGCGGGACCAGCCGCAGCGCATGGTAGGGCGGCTGTAGCGGCTTCAGCGACTCCGAACAACGTCCGAAGTCCACATCGTGGCCAGCGTGGCAGCCGTTGTTGTACGCCTGCACGGTCCGCGCCAGAGCCTCGGCCGGTATCCCCAGTGTCTCGGCGAGTTCTGCGAGGGTGGCGGCCTGGACAATCCACCCGCGATCGATCTCGACGCTGTTGTCCTGGCTCCACTCATACCCAAGTTTGACGACGTTGTAGGAAAACATGCTGATGCCAATCGGCCCGCTCGCGACGTTCTCCTCATCGAAGACCGCGAAACACGGCACCCGGGGATAGTCAAAGGTCGCGGGGTCATAGTTGGCCGTCAGCCGACAGGCCGTGTGCGCTTCCACCCGCACCTCATCGACGAACCGGTGACCCATACGGTCAACGTAGACAAACCCCGGTCGGGGCAGGTTGACTGCAAAGCCAGCGTCGAAGCCCTCGACGACGATGCCCAAGGCACTGGCCTCCTCACCCAAGTGCCACAGCCCGGCCCCGACCTTGTGCGCCATCCGCAGCCCGTCGCCGGTGTTGCCCGGAGACCCCAGGGCGCCCACAGCACTGGCCGCCAAGTGCTCACGCTTAAGCACCTCGCTATAGGCGAACCCACCGCACGCCAGCACCACAGCCCGCTGTGCCCGGACCTGCTCTCGCCCGCCGTCGGACTGCACTACCGCGCCAGTCACCCGCCCTGACCCATCGGTTAGCAAGTCCAGCACTGAGGTGCCGCAGCGCACGGGAATACCGCGCTTGGTGAGCTGGCCGGCCAGCAGGTGCCACATTCGGGCTCCACCGGTGGGCTGCGGGCACCGCTGGGTCTGCTTGAGCTGGCGCAGCACCAGGCTCAGCCCGTGGGCGCCGGGCAGCTGCGGAAACGTCAGATTCGGGATGTAATACGACGACAACGAGCCCATCGGCGGGTCGTCAAGGTTCTCCAGCTCACCGCCCATGCTCTCCAGCCACGCCGGAAGCGCCACCAGCCCCTTGACGTAAGCCTCAATCACCTCAGCGGGAGTGGTGCCGTCACAGACCTCGGTCAGATACCGGCCGAAGCGCTCCACATCATCCGGATGCGCCGGGTAAACGGTGTTCGCCGAGGACACCAACGAATTGCCGCCCGGCTGCGCGCACTTCTCCACCACCAACACCCGCGCCCCCGCGTCATGCGCGGCCAGCGCTGCCGCCGCTCCCGCCGCCCCGTAGCCGACCACCAAGACATCAACCTCATCAAGCCCCTCGCCACGGCTACGCGTCGCGTTTTCTGTCACGATCAGCCCTCCTTGATCACCGAGCATGCCGGGGACCCCCGCCGGATGAGATGCAGCGGCTGCTGAACTTCCCACTCCCGAGACGCTGATGCAGTGCGCGATGGTCTGCCCGGGAATGTGCTGGATCAGTCCGCTGACCCCAGTGGTGTCATAACGGCCGACGAGACCGGCTTCGTGAAAGGACCAATCTAATTCGCAGGTCTGAAGTCGCGCTTCTGATATCAGACCATCGGTTCCCGCGATCGCCCGGGCCGGGTGCTCGTCGAGGGTGGGCGCAGGGCCGGGATACGGTCACCACGTTGAGGCTCAAGGTAATGTGACTTCGTGGTTCACGGGACCGTCCTGGAGCATTCCGGTGATTGTCACTTTGTGCGCTTCGAGCCGGAGGGTCAGCTTTCCCCCGGGGAGTTGGTGGCTCACAACTTTGTCGCTTGGACGCCCCTCGTGCACCGTGGCACTTGCCGTGACGTCTTCAGAGACTTTGACTTTTAGCGTAGCTTGACGATTGGCTGGATTAACGGTGAGTGCGAGATTTACTGGTCCATGGGTGTAATTATTCTCAATGAGGTCGGACTCTTCGGCCTGTGTCACTTCTTCCCCCAGTTCTGTCGACCTGAGCCGGTAGCGCAGCGTTACAGACTGGACCGTCAGAACCCGCCCCGCAACGTCGGTGCCCAGTACCGAGTCCAGGTGTAGCCGTCAACCATCGCCCGCACGGTACCCTCTAGACAAGCCGAGTGGCGCATCCTGTACGAGATCGACGACGCGATACACCTCGTCACCGTACTCCGCGTCGAGCACCGCGCCGATGTCTGCAAGGCGGTCGTCGCTGCCCTGGCTGACTTGACCGTGATAGAGGCTGTTACGGCATGTGGGTCCTTACGGACTCTGACAACTCGCCCGCTGTCATGACGTAGAACTCGCTGGGGCCAGCGACCGGAGTGAGCGCTGATCCTCAGCTGCCCGGGTTTGACGACGCCCACCCGACGTTCCGCGGGCACAGACAGACCGGTCAGCCTTCGTCCAACCGACGTCTCCTAAGCCTGACCGAACACCTTTGTTCGCCTAGCTGTGGAGTATGGGGCGCTCGAAAAGCTCTTCAGGCGGGTGGAAGCCGGCACGGTGGTAGGCCGACGCGGCTCGTTCGCTAGGCCACACGACCAGGGTCTCGTACGGCAGCTGCTCAGCGGCGGAGTTCATCGCCGTGAGGAGCGCCTGACCCACGCCGACGTTTCGGTACCGCTCTTCGACGAAGAATGCGGTGACGTATCCGATCGGGGGCGGGCACGGATTGCTGGGCCGAGGAATCCGGGGCACTTTGGCCAGCCAAAGCATGCCGATAAGGTGCCCATCGTCCTCGGCGACAAAGAATTCCCATGCATCGCCGTGCCGGTCCAGCCATTGATCGAATGTAGCGGCGAAGTCCGCGGGTGAGCCTGATGGGCTGTCGTCTTCAGTGTCCATGCGGTAGCGCAGACTCGCCACCTCTCGATGGTCGTCGACGGTGCCGGCGCGCACAGTGAT
>DASYMC010000053.1:0-22234 GCA_036009255.1 Pseudonocardiaceae bacterium | reverse complement strand
CTCAGCGTGATGGTGGCAGGCAGGCGATCATGGCCAGCTGGTATACCCAGTGGCGACCGATTCTCACATTGCAGGACACGTAGGTCAGTGCGACAGGATCGATATCGATCCCTGGGCCCTCAGGGCCGGTCGGGCTGCTGTGTGCACGCTGAGCAGCAGTGCGACCAAGCCCTCCGGTGCACTGGTGTCAGCTCACCGGCGCGGACGTCATTGGCCAACGAGCGGCCCTCGGTGGTCGCGAGGCAACTTCTGCGCTATGGCTGTTAGCTCGCAGCGTCTGGTCGTCTGCGAGGTCAAGACCCGGTCGGGCACCGGCTACGGAGAACCGTCAGAGAGCGTGACGCCAGCCAAGGCAGCGCGAATAAGGCGCGTCGCGGCGGCGTGGCTGCGGTCATATCGGGTGGGCTGGTGCGAGGTCCGCTTCGACGTGGTGGCGGTGCTGTGTCCGCCGGAGGGGCCGGTCACCGTGGAACACCTACAGGGTGCGTTCTGATGGCACTGGCGAGCGCCTGGGCCGTAGCGCTACACGGGGTCGACGGTGTGCTGGTGGAGATCGAGGCCCACATCGGTCCAGGCTTGCCGGGCCTGCAGATGGTCGGCCTACCCGATGCCGCCCTGTCTGAGGCCCGGGACCGGGTCCGTGCTGCGGTGCTCAACTCGGGGCGGCGATGGCCGCCGCGCCGGATGACCCTAGCGCTGTCACCGGCCACGTTGCCGAAGGTAGGCAGTGGTTACGATCTTGCTCTTGCCTGTGCCCTACTAGCGGCTGATGGCCGGATACCGGCCGATCGGCTGCGCGGCCTGGTCCTGATCGGAGAGCTTGCTCTGGATGGCCGGCTGCGTCCGGTTCGTGGCGTGCTGCCGGCCGTGCTCGCGGCCCGCCGCGTGGGCATCGACGAGGTGGTGGTGCCGACCGCGTCTTTGGCTGAGGCGGCGCTGGTCAACGGTGTGCGGGTGTACGGCGCGACGCGCCTCACCGACGTGCTCCGCTGGTTGCAAGATCCAGCCGCCGGGCTGGCCCGGCCCGATCCGCTGAATCCGGCACCGCCGCCAGCTGTCCCGGATCTCGCCGACGTGCTAGGACAGGGTGATGCCCGCTGGGCGGTGGAGGTTGCCGCCGCAGGTGGTCATCATCTGCTGCTGACCGGGCCTCCGGGGACGGGTAAGACCATGCTGGCCCAGCGGATGGTTGGGCTGCTGCCCATGCTCACCGACACCGAGGCGCTTGAGGTCACTGCGGTGCATTCGGTCGCTGGTCTGCTCACCCCGGACACCCCGCTGATCACGGTGCCGCCGTTCGTCGCACCGCACCACACCAGCTCGGTGGCATCGCTCGTGGGCGGCGGCTCCGGGCTGGCGAAACCCGGTGCGGTGAGCAGGGCGCATCGTGGGGTGCTGTTCCTCGACGAGGTCGCTGAGTTCGGCCCGCGGTCCCTGGAAGCACTTCGCACCCCCCTGGAGGACGGTGAGGTCCGGTTAGCCCGCCGCGACGGGGTGGTGCGTTACCCGGCCCGGTTCCAGCTTGTGCTGGCGGCCAACCCGTGCCCCTGCGCACCCCCCGACGAGCGGGATTGCATATGCGCCCCTTCGGCTCGCAGGCGCTACCTGGGTCGGTTATCCGGGCCGCTGCTGGACCGGGTCGATGTACGGGTCGCGATGCGTCCGCTGAAGGACATGGGTCAGACCGACGCAGAGCCGGAGAGCACCGCGGTAGTGCGGGAACGGGTCCTGCTGGCCCGCACTGCCGCCAGAGCGCGATGGGCGGGGACCGGCTGGAGCACCAACGCCGAGGTGCCTGGACCGGTGCTGCGGCGGCGGTTCGGGCTGCCGCGGGTGGTGACCGAGCCGATCGAGGCGGCGCTGCATCGCGGCCTGGTGACGGCCAGGGGAGCGGACCGTACGTTGCGGTTGGCCTGGACGCTGGCCGACCTGGCTGGGCGCGATCGCCCACTGGTCGAGGACGTGTCCGCCGCGATGGGGCTTCGGGATCGGAGTGCGGCGTGACGCCGGGGGATCGGGAGCTGCGAGGGGCTCGGGCCTATCTCAGCCGGGTCGCTGAGCCCCCGGCCCCGGCCCTGTCGGAGCTGATTGATGAGGTCGGTCCGGTGCGGGCGAGCCGGTTAGTGGCCGCTGGGCGGGTTCCTGGCCAGGTGGCCGCGGAGACCGGTGCTCGCCGGGCGGACGATCGGGTTGAGGCTGACCTGGCTGCGATGGGTGCATTCGGGGGCCGGTTAGTGATTCCCGAGGACGCCGAGTGGCCTGCCGAGGAGTTCACCTGTTTCGGCACGCTCGCTGCCCAAGCCGACAAACGCTGGCGTGCCCCGGTGGCGCTCTGGGTGCGGGGAGGTGGCCGACTTGATGAGCTTGGTGCGCGGGCGGTGGCGGTGGTGGGAGCCAGGGCCGCGACCGGATACGGGGAGCACGTCGCTGCCGAGTTCGGCTACGGGCTTGCTGAGGGCGGCCTCACGGTGGTCTCCGGCGCCGCGTTCGGCGTCGACGGTGCCGCGCACCGGGGCGCGCTCGCCGCCGAGGGCCGCACTTTCGCAGTGCAGGCCTGTGGGCTGGACGTGCCCTATCCCGCCGGCCATCAAGGTTTGCTGGAGCGGATCGCGGTAGCCGGCGTGGTGGTCAGCGAGTACCCACCTGGTATCCGGCCGGCGCGCCACCGCTTCCTGGTCCGCAACCGCCTGATCGCCGCATTCGCGGCCGGCACCGTGGTGATCGAAGCCGGAATCCGCAGCGGTGCCCGGAGTACTGCTTCTGCCGCATTCGCGCTGGGTCGGGTGGTGATGGCGGTGCCAGGTCCGGTCACCTCGGCGCTCTCCGTCGGCTGCCACCTGCTGATACGTGAGGAGCAGGCGGTGCTGGTCACTCGGGTAGCGGAAGTACTAGAGGCGGTGGGGCGGATCGGCGCGGACCTCGCGCCTGCATTGATCAGCCCCCGCCATCCGACCGACGGCCTGAGCCCGGAGCTGCTCGCGGTGTACGAGGCATTGCCGGCCCGCGCATCCCGGCATCCTGAGCAGCTGGTGCGCGACTCCGGAGTGCCGCTGAACCGGGTGCGCTCGGCATTGCCGTTGCTGGAGCTGCAGGGTCTTGTCGGGTGTGGGACGGGCGGCTGGCATCGAGTGCTTGGCGATGGTGGGCGTGGCGGTGCTTGACGTGGCGCCCTTGAGGGCGCAGCGTGCTGCGGGTGCGCGAGGACCGGTTGGCACCCGACTCGCTACCGGATGGCCTGGCGGCGTACCGGGAGCGCTTTGTTGCCCACTTGCGATCAGTGCGTGGCCTGTCGCTGCACACCGTGCGGGCGTACCGCGGAGACGTCACCACATTGCTGCAATACCTGGCCGATTCGGGTCGCGACGATCTGGCGGCGCTGGACCTGCCGGTGCTGCGTGGCTGGTTGGGCGGGCAGCACCGGGACGGACACAAGCGCAGCACGCTCGCGCGGCGAGTCGCAGCAGCCCGCGCATTCACCGCATGGGCCACCCGAGCCGGGGTGCTGCAAAGCGACCCGGGGCCGCGGCTGCTCGCGCCACGGCCGCGACGCGCCCTGCCCGCGGTGCTGCATCCGGCACAGGCAGCGGCTGCACTGGAGGCCACGCAGCGCGGCGCCGCCGAGGCGAATCCGCTCGCCCTGCGTGATCACGCCGCAGTGGAGCTGTTGTATGCGACCGGGATACGAGTTGCCGAGCTGTGCGGTCTCGACCTTGGTGATCTCGATCAGCCGCGGCGTCTTCTCCGGGTACTTGGCAAAGGCGCTAAGGAGCGTGCAGTCCCCTATGGGTTGCCAGCGCAACGGGCCGTGCTCCGCTGGCTCGCCGAGGGACGCCCGGCGCTGGTGGGTCCGCATTCGGCGGCGGCATTGTTTTTGGGGGCGCGCGGTGGACGGGTCGATCAGCGGATTATCCGGACCGTCGTGCACGACGCGGTCGGTGCTGTACCGGGCGCCCCGGATATGGGTCCGCACGGGCTCCGGCACAGTGCCGCGACCCATCTGCTGGAAGGCGGCGCAGATCTTCGCACCGTTCAGGAGTTACTCGGTCACGCTACGCTCGCCACCACGCAGCTTTACACGCATGTCACTGTCGAGCGACTGAAGGCGATCCATGACCGGAGCCACCCCCGTTCCTGAGCACTCCGGGGGTCATGATCGCGTGCTGACCGCTATCCCCCGCGCCGATGTTGCCCCGTCCAGTTCAACTGGCGACGTGAGAACAGAGGAGGTGGATGCTGGCATCGTTGCGCTCTGGCAAGCCTACGGGCGGGAGCGCGACGCTACTCTGCGTGATCGATTGGTGCTGCACTACGCGCCTTTGGTGAAATACGTGGCCGGCCGGGTCGGCACCGGATTACCCGCCCATGTGGATATCGCGGACCTCGTGCAGTCGGGCGTCTTCGGCCTGTGGGACGCCATCGATCGATTCGAGCCCGAGCGGGGTTTGAAGTTCGAGACCTACGCGATGCAGCGTATCCGGGGAGCGATCCTGGACGAACTCCGCGCTCAGGACTGGGTTCCCCGTTCGGTACGCAGCCGGGCCCGTGAGGTGGAGCGCGCGCTGGAGCGCTTGGAGACTCGCCTGCAACGTTCAGCCTCCGACGCCGAAGTAGCCGCCGAGCTCGGGATCACCGTTGCCGAGTTACGGGAGCTCTATGCCCAACTTCAGCTGACCAGCGTGATCGCGCTGGACGAGCTCATCGCCGTTGGGCGAGGTGGCACGTCGATCGCCGAGACGCTGCCTGATGACGCCGCGGAAGAACCGGGCGCGTTGCTCGATTCGGTGGAAAGCAGGCGGCTGCTTGCTGAAGCGGTCTCGCAGCTCACCGACCGGGATCGGGTGGTGGTCTCCCTTTACTACTTTGAGAATCTGACCCTCGCCGAAATCGGCCGGGTGCTCGGCGTCACCGAATCGCGGGTATGCCAATTGCACACGAGAGCTGTGCTTCGGCTCCGGAGCAAAATGCTGGACGCCTGCACCGGCTGAAGACCGCGCTCCTGGGCGTCACGGGTGATGTGACGCGCCGTCGACCGGCAAGAGGCGCACTCGCGCCGCGACGATCAGCCGCAGCGGATCCAAGTAGTCCCTGCCCGGGTCTGAGCCCGCGCGGGTCGGGCCGCTTGGCGCTGGGTCACGAAAGGCGCCCCAGTGCAGGCAAACAGCGAGCGGACAGCCGGCGTGACCAGGTTGCACCGTGCCGATTTGCTGTCCCTTAGTTACCCGTTGGCCGGCGGCGACGATGGCTGACACCGGTTCATACGTTGTTCGCAGCCCCCCTTGATGGCTCACTGACACCACACCGTGGCCGGCCACCATCCCAGCGAAGATCACCGTACCGGCGCCGGCAGCGAGTACCGGCGCACCGGCCACCGCGGCCAAATCAACGCCGCGATGACCCGGTCCGTACCGGAACGGCGGCGGATGGAAGCCTCGAACCACGACCCGCGAACCGGGAAGCGGCCAACCGAACTGCTGGCGGGGCGGCTGGCGTACCTCCGGTCGTGCCTGGGTCGCCAGTCCGGCGGGGAGCGGGTGAGCGGGCCGGGTGGCCAGTCCGCTCATGATTGGCGCTCCGCCGGACAGCACCACCGCCAGCACGCTGCTGATGAGAATCCGAGACACGACAGCAGCCTGGCTCCGTCGAGGCGGGCGGCCTACAGACGAAGCCCACTGTTGTGGATAGCAGGGGGCAATGTGGATAGCTGAAGTTCGTAGCCCTACCTCCACTGGGGTTGTCATCGGTAACGCCGTACACTGCAGGAGCGACTCGCATGCGGGTCGACTTCGCGCGCCAGCGCTACGCCCCCACGGGGCCTCGGTGTCCGGCGGTCCTCATTGCGATCTTGAAGATCGCACGGGGTCCGGACGCTGGCCTGGCGCCAGGGCGGCGGTCTACCCGGCCCGTCGCGACAACCGCATGAGCGCGCCGGCGGAAACCGGTGCGCCCCGACACATCGAGGTGTGTACCGGCCATGGCCGTCGTCACCATGAAGCAGCTGCTCGATTCCGGCGTGCATTTCGGGCACCAGACCCGCCGTTGGAACCCGAAGATGAAGCGTTACATCTTCACCGAGCGCAACGGCATCTACATCATCGACCTCCAGCAAACGCTCACCTACATCGACCGAGCCTACGAATTCATCAAGCAGACTGTGGCTCACGGTGGTTCGATCCTGTTCATCGGCACCAAGAAGCAGGCCCAGGAAGCCATCTCACACCACGCCCAGCGGGTCGGCATGCCCTTCGTGAACCACCGCTGGTTGGGCGGCATGCTCACCAACTTCTCCACCGTGCACAAGCGCCTGCAGCGCCTCAAGGAACTAGAGGCCATGGAGCAGACCGGCGGTTTTTCCGGGCTGACCAAGAAAGAGATCCTGATGCGCACCCGGGAGAAGGACAAGCTGGAGAAGACCCTGGGTGGCATCCGAGACATGCAGCGGGTTCCCAGCGCGGTCTGGGTGGTGGACACCAAGAAGGAGCAGATCGCCGTTGGCGAGGCCCGCAAGCTGGGCATTCCGATCGTGGCCATCCTGGACACCAACTGCGATCCTGACGAGGTCGACTACCCCATCCCGGGTAACGATGACGCGATCCGCTCCGCGGCATTGCTCACCCGGGTGGTGGCAGACGCCACCGCTGACGGCTTGATGTCGCGGGCCGGACGCTCCAGCGGAGCCGACGGAACGGACAAGCCGGCGGCCGGAGTAGGAGTTGACGAGCCGCTGGCCGAGTGGGAGCAAGAGCTGATGGTCTCCGGCAATACTGCTGTCGGCAGTGCGCCCGAGCGGGAAACCGCACCACCGCAGCCCGAACCGATGGTTGCCAACAATGGCGTGTCACAGGGCTAAGAGCCCAGCGGCACCGAATCTCCCGATCCGATAACAAACTTCAGGATGGTAAAGCCACGATGGCGAATTACTCCGCCGCCGATGTCAAGCGGATCCGGGACCTGACTGGTTCCGGGATGATGGACTGCAAGAAGGCTCTGGAAGAATCCGATGGCGACTTCGACCGGGCTGTCGAACTGCTGCGCATCAAGGGTGCCAAGGATGTCGGCAAACGAGCCGAGCGCACCACCGCGAACGGGCTGGTAGCCGCCGAGGGCGGCGTGATGATCGAGCTCAACTGCGAGACAGATTTCGTCGCGAAGGGCGCCGACTTCCAGGAACTCGCCAGCCGGATCCTCGCCGAGGCAGTCCAGGTCCGCCCCGCCGACACCGAAGCGCTTGCGCGTACGCCACTGGGCGCCAGCACGGTCGACGAGCTGGTCCAGGAAACCTCGGCCAAGATCGGCGAGAAGCTGCAGCTGCGCCGGGTCGTGTCCTTTGACGGCGAGGTGGCCACCTACCTGCATCGTCGCGCCTCTGACCTCCCACCGGCGGTGGGAGTGCTGGTGGAATATGACGGTGGTTCGCCGGAGACAGCCCGGGCGGTAGCGATGCAGGTGGCCGCCATGAAGCCGCGTTATGTCAGCCGGGACGAGGTTCCGAGTGACGTGCTGGCCAACGAACGGCGCATCGCCGAGGAGACTGCCCGGGAGGAGGGCAAGCCGGAGCAGGCGCTCCAGAAGATCGTTGAAGGTCGCCTGGGCGGCTTCTTCAAGGACACCGTCTTGCTGGAGCAGTCCTCCGTGCAGGATTCCAAGAAGACCGTCAAGGCACTTCTCGACGAGGCTGGCGTGACTGTGCGACGGTTCGCTCGCTTCGAGGTCGGCCAGGCCTGAGTCACTGATGAACGGCGGCCGGCTGGAGGGTCTCGGATACCGCAGAGTGCTGCTCAAGCTCGGCGGGGAGATGTTCGGCGGCGGGGGAGTCGGGGTTGATCCCGAGGTGGTGAAGGCTGTCGCGCGGCAGATCGCCGACGTGGTCGCCAGCGGGGTGCAGGTGGCCGTGGTGATCGGTGGCGGGAACTTCTTCCGCGGCGAGGAGCTGCAGCAGGACGGCATGGAACGCTCCCGCGCCGACTACATGGGAATGCTCGGCACCGTGATGAACTGCCTGGCCCTGCAGGACTTTCTGGAACGCGAGCACAAGATTGATACCCGCGTGCAGACGGCCATCACCATGGGTCAGGTCGCCGAGCCCTACATCCCCCGCCGGGCCATCCGGCATCTTGAGAAGGGCCGCGTGGTGATCTTCGGCGCCGGGGTGGGGATGCCATATTTCTCCACCGACACCACCGGTGCCCAGCGGGCGCTGGAGATCGGTTGTGAGGTTCTGCTGATGGGCAAGGCGGTTGACGGGGTCTACACCGCTGACCCCAGAACCGATCCCTCGGCCACGATGTTCAGCCACATCACCCATCGCGAGGTGCTGGAACGCGGACTCAAGGTGGCGGATGCGACCGCGTTCAGCCTATGCATGGATAACAAGCTGCCCATCATCGTGTTCAATCTGCTCACTGAAGGAAACATCGCTCGTGCGGTGCGCGGTGAGCCGATCGGTACCCTGGTCAGCACTGCGGCCCAGGGGCGTCAGGTTTGTAACAAGGAGCAGCCGTGATTGACGACACCCTCTTCGATGCCGAAGAGAAAATGGAAAAGGCCGTGTCGGTGGCCAAGGAGGATCTCTCCACAGTACGCACCGGCCGGGCCAGCCCGGCGATGTTCTCCAAGATCGTCGTGGATTACTACGGCGCTGCCACCCCACTGATCCAGCTGGCCAGCGTCACAGTCCCGGAGGCCCGGATGGCGGTGATCAAGCCCTACGATCCCAGTCAACTCAGAACGATGGAGAAGGCCATCCGGGACTCCGATCTGGGCGTCAATCCCACCAATGACGGCCTGATCATCCGGGTGATCATCCCGCACCTGTCCGAGGAGCGCCGCCGGGACCTCGTCAAGGTGGCGCATACCAAAGGTGAGGATGCGAAGGTCTCCATCCGCAACATCCGTCGCAAGGCCAAAGAACAGCTCGGCCGTATCGGTCGTGCTGGCGAGGCCGGCGAGGACGACGTGAGCCGGGCCGAAAAGGAACTCGACGCCACCACGCACCGGTACGTGGCGCAGATTGACGAGCTCGTCAAGCACAAGGAATCCGAACTGCTCGAGGTCTGAGTGTCCGCCAGCAGACGGCCCGAGCAGCCCGTTTCCGCGGTGGATCCGGCGCAGCGCCCTCGTACCCCACGGGCGGGCCGGAACCTGTGGGCGGCGATCGCGGTCGGGTTGTCGATGGGTGCCGCGATCCTGGTGGCGCTGTTCACCGTCCGTCACGTCTTCATCGGGATCGTGGCCGCCACTGTCGCGGTCTCCACCTGGGAGCTGGCCGGGGTGATGCGCCGGGCCGGTATCGAGATATCGCTGCCGCCGGTGCTGATCGGTGGGCAGGCGATGGTGTGGCTGGCGTGGCCGTTTGGCCGGGACGGGATTCTCGTCGCGTTCGTGATCACTGCGCTGCTCTGCCTGGCGTGGCGCTTCCCTTCCGGTGCGGCGGGGTACGTCCGGGACGTCAGCGCGTCGGTGTTCAGCGCGGCCTACGTGCCGGGATTTGCTGCCTTCGCGACGTTGCTGGTGGTTCCCGCCGACGGCGCGGCGCGGGCTTCCTGCCTGATGCTCGCCGCGGTGGCCTCCGACGTGGGGGGCTATGCCATGGGTGTGCTGGGTGGGCGGCACCCGATGGCGCCGTCGATCAGTCCGAAAAAGTCCTGGGAGGGCTTCGTCGGATCCTTGGTGATCGGGACCGCGGCCGGTGCCCTGCCGGTGACCTTGCTGTTGGGAGGTCAGCTGTGGCAGGGAGTGCTGTTCGGCGCGGCGATTGTGCTGAGCGCCACCGGCGGGGATCTGATCGAATCACTGATCAAGCGCGATCTGGGCGTCAAAGACATGGGCACCGCGTTGCCTGGACACGGTGGGTTGATGGACCGGCTCGACTCCTTGCTGCCCTCGGCGGTGGTGGCCTGGTTGCTGCTGAGCCTGCTCGTCCCCTCCTAGCGGTAGCCGGGCCGGTCGCTGTGGGGCAGGTCCACAATCAATCGGTGACCAACGGGGGCGTGCTGGCCAGCCCTAATATCTGGAACTGGCCCGAGGTGTACGAGCGGGAGAATCAAGCCGTCGACGCCGACGGGGCGCTATGGGCAGCATTGGCTGACCGGGTCGACTGGAGTGGTACCGACGTGGTAGACGTCGGCTGCGGAGACGGGTTTCACTTGCCTCGATTCGCGGAACGGGCCCGCAGCGTCGTCGGCGTGGAGCCATATCCTCCGTTGGTGATTCGCGCCCGCCACCGCGTTCGCGGCCAGCCTCACGTCCAGGTGCTCGCCGGTTGTGCGGGGCGGCTGCCGCTACCTGATTCCAGTGCCGATCTAGTGCATGCCCGCGTCGCATACTTCTTCGGTCCTGGCTGCGAACCCGGCCTGGCCGAGGCATCGCGGGTCTTGCGTCCCGGTGGCACCCTGGTCGTCATCGACTTGGACGGCACCCACGCCCCCTACGGTGAGTGGCTGTGCACGGCGGCGCCGCGCTACCGGCCGGTTGCGGTCGAGGCCTTTTTCGCCGCCCAGGATTTCGATTGCCAACGGGTGGATACCGTGTGGCGATTCGATGATCGTCGCGACCTGGAGGACGCGCTGCGCATCGAGTTCACCCCCGAGGTGGCGGCGCGGGCGATTACCCAGACCCCGGGCCTGACCATCCAGGTGCGCTACCGCCTGCACACCCGCCGCGCGGTTTTCTACTCGAATACTCGGCGGGTATGGAGGTAATCTGCCGGACCCCGGGGAAGCAGCTCAGCGTAGGCCTGAGACAGTGAATCTGACATGACTGCGCTGCCCTTGGTGTTCGATGCCCCACGCCGCGGAAAACCGCCGCGGCACCTCGCCGATCTGGACCGTGACCAGCGCCGCGCCGCGGTGATGGAGCTGGGCGAGCCTGCCTTCCGCGCTGACCAATTGGCGCGGCACTATTTTGCCCGGTTGAACACCGATCCGGCCACGATGACCGACCTCCCCGCCACGGTGCGGAAACGGCTTATTGCGGCGCTGCTACCGGAATTGGCCATCCCGGTGCGGCACCTCAGCTGCGATGATGGCGCTACCCGCAAGACGCTGTGGCGTGCTGCCGACGGGTCGCTCACCGAAAGCGTGCTAATGCGGTACCCGGACCGCGCCACGGTGTGTATCTCCAGCCAAGCCGGCTGCGGAATGGCATGCCCGTTCTGCGCCACCGGTCAGGGTGGGTTGACCCGTAACTTGTCCACTGCCGAAATCGTCGACCAGGTGCGCGCAGCTGCGGCGGCTATGCGCGAGGGCGAACTGAGCGGAGGGCCAGGGCGGCTGTCCAACGTCGTGTTCATGGGCATGGGTGAGCCGTTGGCCAACTACCAGTCGGTAGTGGCGGCACTACACCGGATTACGGATCCTGTTCCAGACGGACTGGGCCTGTCCCAGCGGTCGGTCACGGTGTCCACCGTGGGTCTGGTGCCGGCGATCCGGCGACTGGCTGAGGAGAGCTTGCAGGTCACGCTCGCGGTGTCCCTGCACACTCCGGACGACGACTTGCGGGACACCCTGGTCCCAGTGAACCGCCGGTGGAAGGTCGCCGAGGTCCTCGACGCGGCCCGGCATTACGCGGATACCACCGGGCGCCGGGTGTCCATCGAATACGCGCTGATCCGGGACGTCAACGACCAACCGTGGCGGGCTGATCTGCTCGGTGGGCTGCTGGCCGAACGCCTCGGGTCGATGGCGCATGTCAATCTCATCCCGCTGAATCCCACCCCCGGCAGCGAGTGGGATGCCAGTCCGCTTCCCGTGCAGGAGGAGTTCGTCACTCGGGTGCGCGCGGCAGGGGTGGCCTGCACCGTCCGAGACACTCGAGGCCGCGAGATCGCCGCTGCCTGCGGACAGCTCGCAGCGTCCCAGCCCTGATCCGGCGCCTGCGAGCGGGGCAACCGCGTCGTCATTCCAGTCCGGATTCGCGCAGCGTGATGTTGAGTCGTCCGCTTCGCAGGCCGATGTCGCTGTCCCCGGTGCCGGGCAAGGTCTTGGGCACGCCGTGAAAGGCAAATCTCGAAGGGCCGCCGAAATTGTACCGGGCTCCTGCCCGCGGAGCCCGGTGAGCATCGGCGACCGCCCGCCGGCCGAGATCAGCGAGCCAGTCCGGAAACGCCTTGACCTGGGACCCATCGCCATCGTCCACGGTCCGCGAATAGCGGTAGGGATACCAATGCCAGGCCAGGCAGACCGTGTGAACTGACATCGCGGAGCCGTTGGGCATGCGCGCTGCACGCATGCCCGCAGGTGGCCGCTGAGACGGGAAGGACTGTTGCTGCGCGCCGAGGTGCCGTGGACGGCAACTTTGGTCCAGAGTTTGCCGTCGGCGGCACGTCCGCAACGGATCCATATCCGTCCTCCCGGAGGGCGGAGAGGAGACTCAAGCTCGTGCACCTACCCGTCATGCCGCCCGTCGGACCGATGCTGGCCAAGCCCGCTGCCGCCATTCCTGCTGGCCAGCATTACGAACCGAAATGGGATGGGTTCAGGTCGATCATCTTCCGGGATGGTGACGAGGTCGAGATCGGCAGCCGTAAGGAGCGGCCGATGACCCGCTACTTCCCCGAGGTGGTGACGGCCGTCCTGGCGAACTTCCCGCCGCGCGCGGTGATCGACGGTGAGATCGTCATCGCCAACACCGACCGGAACACCCTCGACTTCGAGGCGCTCCAGCAGCGCATCCACCCTGCCGCCAGCCGGGTGAAGCTGTTGTCCGAGCAGACCCCGGCCAGCTTCGTCGCCTTCGACCTGCTGGCACTCGGAGACGAGGATCTCACCGAAGCGCCACTCGCCCAACGGTGGGCCGTGCTCCAGGACACCCTCGCCGGAGCCGCGGCGCCGGTTCACCTCACCCCCGCCACCCGGGACCTCGAGCTGGCCCGGCGGTGGTTCGAGCAGTTCGAAGGTGCCGGCCTGGACGGCTTGATCGCCAAGCAGCTCGATCTGCCTTACCAGCCGGATAAACGCGTGATGACCAAGATCAAGCACGAACGCACCGCCGACTGCGTCGTCGCCGGCTACCGGCTGCACAAGTCAGGACCCGACGCCCTTGGCTCACTGCTGCTCGGCCTCCACGACGACCGGGGAGTGCTGGTGTCGGTCGGTGTGGTCGGTGCGTTCCCGATGGATCGGCGCCGGGAGCTGTTGGTCGAGCTGCAGCCGCTGGTCACCACCTTCGATGACCACCCGTGGGCCTGGGCGCGGCAGCAGGAGGGCGAACGTACCCCGCGCAAGTCCGAAACCAGCCGGTGGAACGCCGGCAAGGATCTTTCGTTCATCCCGTTGCGCCCCGAGCGGGTCATCGAGGTCCGCTATGACTACATGGAAGGTGTCCGGTTCCGCCACACGACGCAATTCGTCCGCTGGCGTCCCGATCGCGACCCGCGCTCCTGCACCTACGAGCAGCTCGAGCGGCCGGTCCGGTTCAGCATCGCCGACGTGCTCACGAGCGGTTGACCGCATCGCGTTCGGCCCACTCGAGCAGGGGCTCCAGGGAGAACACCGCGTCGTCGATCCCGGCGTGCACATCGCCCAGGCGTGCGAACCGCTCGGGCACGGTGGCCAGGGTGAAATCGCCGGGCTCGGCATCAGGCACTTCCTCCCAGCGCAGCGGGGTGGACACCACCGCCTCGGGCACGCCTCGCACCGAGTAGGCGCCGCGGATGGTGTGGTCGCGGGTGTTCTGGTTCCAGTCGACGAACACCGCGGCGATCCGGTCCCGCTTCCACCATGCGGTGGTGACCAGATCTGGTAGGCGCCGCTCTACTTCAACGGCGAAGGCCCGGGCCGCGCGGCGCACGTCGGCGAAGCTCCAACGCGGCTCGATCCGCACGTAAACATGCATTCCGCGGCCACCGGAGGTCTTCGGCCAGCCCACCGCGCCGAGCTCGGCGAGCACCTCCTGCACCACCATGGCCACCTGGCGGGCCTGCGCGAAGCCCGTACCGGGTTGCGGATCCAGATCGATGCGCCACTCGTCGGGGCATTCGACGTCGGCGCAGCGGGTATTCCAGGGATGGAACTCCACGGTGCTCATCTGCACCGCCCAGATCACCTCAGCCAACTCGGTGACGCACAGTTCGTCCGCGAAGCGCCCGGAGGGGAAGTCCACTCGCACGGTGTGCACCCACGGCGGAGCACCGGCAGGCAGCCGCTTCTGATGCACCTTGGGCCCGGTGACTCCGCTGGGAAACCGGTGCAGCATGCACGGACGCTCGCGCAGCGCACGGACGATGCCCTCGCCGACCGCAAGATAGTAACGGACGAGATCGATCTTGGTTTCCCCTCGGGCGGGGAAATAGACCCGGTCCGGATTGGTGATCCGGACGGTTCGGTGGCCGATTTCCAGCTCGAGGGCCGGTGCGCCGGTCAATCCCGCCAGCGCCGCCTGGCTTTGTAGGCTTTCAGGTGGCTGCCCAGCAGCATCACCACAAGCAGCGTACCGAGCCCGACAAGGTAGACGTCCTCGACATGGCTGTGGTGATTGCCGATGAGCATCGCGAACAATGCGAGAGCGGTGAACCACCCGGCAAGCTTGCCGGCGACGGGGAAGCCGCCGTGCCAGCCCCAGTCGGCCGACGGTTCCTCTTGCGGGTCGACGCCATGGGTCGAGTGGGCCTTGGCGGGATGCTCGTCTGTCACGGCCACTGCAGCATCATCGCATACCACCGAGGGGCCAGCGGGATCCGGCCGCGTGCCGCTCCCGCCAGCCCAGCAGGGTTAGTAGCGCCACACTCCTCTACGCCCGACGGCGAGCCGATAAATTAACAGCAGGATGAGCGATCCGATGATTGCGATGATCCAGGTCTGAAGATTCCAGAAACTCTCCAGCCCCCTGCCGAAAATGGCGGAACCGATGAACCCGCCGATCAAAGCCCCGACAATGCCCAACAGTATGGTGACGATGAACCCGCCGGGGTCATTGCCCGGCATGATCAACTTAGCGATCACGCCGGCTAACAGCCCTAGAACAATCCAGCCTAGAATACCCATGCCCCAACTCCCTCCGTGTGCACGCAGGATCAGTGTGATCGGTGTGAGGCCACCTTGCACGTACAAAGATGCTGCCGTCGGGAACAATGACCTGGATGGCCCCTTCACCGCGGCTGCGCTCGGTACTGCTGCTGGGCAGTACCGGGTCGATCGGCGTCCAGGCCCTCGACGTCATCCACCGCAACCCGCAGCGCTTCCGCGTGGTCGGGCTGGCGGCTGGAGGGGCGGATCCGCAGGCGCTGGCTGCGCAGGTGTTACAGACCGGTGCAGCCGCGGTCGCCATTGCTCGAGGTCGGGCGGCGCAGGATCTGCAGCTGGCTCTGTTCGCGGAGGCGCAGCGATGCGGGTACAACCAGGGCGGCTACCGGATGCCGCGGATCCTGGTTGGTCCCGAGGCGGTGGCCGAGCTTGTCGCGACGCAGCCCGCCGATGTGGTGCTCAACGCCGTGACCGGTTCCCGGGGCCTGGCGCCGACCCTGGCCGCCCTGCGCAGCGGCGCCACCTTGGCGCTGGCCAATAAGGAGTCTCTGGTGGCGGGCGGCACGCTGGTGACCAGTTCCGCCGCACCCGGCCAGATCGTCCCAGTGGACTCCGAGCACTCCGCGCTCGCCCAGTGCCTGCGCGCGGGCAGCCGGGCTGAGGTGTCTCGGCTCGTGCTGACCGCCTCCGGAGGACCGTTTCGCGGGCGCCGCCCTGAGGACCTCGACGGAGTCACCGCTGAGCAAGCGCTGGCGCACCCGACCTGGCGGATGGGGCCTGTCGTCACGGTGAACTCCGCCACCCTGGTGAACAAGGGCCTGGAGGTGATCGAGACCCACCTGCTCTTCGGCATCCCTTACGACCGAATCGACGTCGTGGTGCACCCGCAGTCGGTGATTCACTCGATGGTCACCTTCGCCGACGGTTCGACGATCGCCCAAGCCAGCCCGCCGGACATGCGACTGCCGATCGCGCTGGCGCTGGGCTGGCCGGACCGGGTGGCCGGTGCGGCCCCGGCCTGCGACTTCGCCAGCCCGGCGAGCTGGACCTTCGAACCGGTCGACAGGGCGACTTTCCCCGCCATCGAGCTGGCCAAAACGGCGGGTGCCGCCGGTGGCTGTGTCCCAGCGGTGTTCAATGCGGCGAACGAGGAGGCCGTGGCGGCCTTCCTTGAAGGTCGCATCTCGTTCCGTGCCATCGTCGAGGCGGTATCGGCAGTGCTGGAGGAGTCATCGGGCTGGCGAACCGATCCGACTACGGTAGAGGACGTGTTAGCTGCCGAGGAATGGGCCCGGAGCAGGGCCAACGAGCTGCTGGGTGGACGACTCACCCGGGCCGTCAGGAGCCCCGAATGAGGAGGAACACAGCGTGACGTTCGTGCTGGGGGTAGTGCTGTTCGCGTTGGGCATCGGAGCGTCCCTCGCACTGCATGAGGCCGGCCACATGTACACCGCGAAGGCCTTCGGGATGAAGGTTCGTCGATACTTCATCGGCTTCGGCCCCACCCTGTTCTCCTTTCGCCGGGGTGAAACCGAGTACGGCCTCAAAGCGATCCCGGCCGGTGGGTTCTGCGATATCGCCGGCATGACCGCGCTGGAAGAGCTCTCTGACCCGGACGAGCGTAAGCGGGCGTTCATCCGGTTCTCCGTCTGGCGACGGGTGGTGGTGCTCTCCGCGGGTGCGCTGACCCACTTCGTTCTGGGCATCGTGCTGATCTATGTGATGGCGGTATCGACCGGCCTACCCAATCTCAACCCAGCACCGACACCCGCGGTGGTGTCGAAGGTCAGCCCGTGCATCGCAGTGCAAGCCGACGGCTCCTGCCAGCCGGGCTCCCCGGCGCCGGCCAGGGACGCGGGCCTCCAGCCCGGCGACCGCGTGCTGGCCGTGGGGGGCACCCCAGTGCGCGATTTCGATGGCCTGGTCACGGCCATCCACAGTCGTTCCGGCCCAACCGAGGTGCGGTTTGATCGTAACGGGCAGCAGCGCACCGTCGTGATCGATGTCGCCCGGGTTCCGCTTTCGTCGCTGGGCGGCAAGGGCGATGAGATCGTCGGCGCAATTGGCGTGTCGCCGCCGCGTCAGGTCGTCGTGATGCCGCAGGTAGGTCCGGTGGACGCGATCGGTCAGACGGTCGGCTTCACCGGCACCATGTTCGCCAATACCTGGCAAGGACTGAAGGAATTCCCGCAGCGGACCCCGGCGCTGCTGGATCGGATCGCCGGGAAAGACCGGCCGGACACGCCGGTCAGCGTGGTCGGTGCCAGCGTGCTGGGGGGCGATGCCGCAGGTGTCGGCGCTTGGTGGTTCTTCCTGGTCCTGCTCGTAGCATTGAACCTGTTCCTCGGCGTATTCAACCTGCTGCCGCTGCTGCCGCTGGACGGCGGGCACATCGCCGTCAACCTTTACGAAGGCGTCCGCAACGCCATCCGGCGGGCCACCGGCCGCCCCGACGGCCCGCCGGTGGACTACACCCGGCTCATGCCGTTGACCTACGCCATCGTGCTCGTGTTCATCGGGGTGAGCCTGTTGACGCTCACCGCAGATATCGTCAATCCGATCCGCCTGAACCGATGACCCCTACCGATCACAAGAGGCCTTCGATGATGATCGGTATGCCGGCCCTACCGCCACCGGTACTCGCCGAACGCCGTAAGACCCGCCAGCTGCTCCTTGGTTCGGTGGGCGTGGGCAGCGAGCACCCGGTGTCGGTGCAGTCGATGACCACCACGCTCACCTCCGACATCAACGCCACGCTGCAGCAGATCGCCGAACTCACCGCGGCGGGCTGCGACATCGTGCGGGTTGCCGTTCCCAGCGCCGACGACGCCGCGGCGCTGCCGGCCATCGCGCGCAAGTCCCAGATCCCGGTGATCGCCGACATCCACTTCCAGCCCAAATACGTCTTCGCCGCCATTGACGCGGGGTGCGGGGCTGTGCGAGTTAACCCAGGGAATATCAAGAAGTTCGACGACCGGGTGGCCGAGATCGCCAAGGCCGCCAAGGACGCCGGCACGCCGATCCGGATCGGCGTCAATGCCGGCTCGCTGGATCCCAAGATCCTGGCCCGGTACGGCAAGGCGACCCCGGAGGCGCTGGTCGCCTCCGCGTTGTGGGAGGCGAGTCTGTTCGCCGAGCACGATTTCCACGACATCAAGATCTCGGTGAAACACCACGACCCGGTGGTCATGGTGCGGGCCTACGAGCAGCTCGCGGCGCAGTGCGACTACCCGTTGCATCTCGGGGTCACTGAGGCCGGTCCGGCCTTCCAAGGCACCATCAAGTCGGCCACCGCGTTCGGGGCGTTGCTCAGCCAAGGCATCGGGGACACCATCCGGGTCTCGCTATCCGCACCGCCGGTCGAGGAGGTGAAGGTCGGCCTGCAGATCCTGGAGTCGCTGAACCTGCGAACCCGCCGACTGGAGATCGTGTCCTGCCCGTCGTGCGGACGAGCCCAGGTGGATGTCTACAAGCTCGCCGAGGAGGTGACCGCCGGCCTGGAAGGCATGGAGGTGCCACTACGCGTGGCGGTGATGGGCTGCGTGGTCAACGGGCCGGGGGAGGCCCGCGAAGCCGACCTAGGGGTGGCATCGGGTAACGGCAAGGGCCAGATCTTCGTCCGGGGTAAGGTGATCAAGACCGTGCCCGAGGCGCAGATCGTCGAGACTCTCATCGAGGAAGCCTTCCGCCTGGCGGGGGAGGGCTCCTGACGCGGGCAGCCATGGTTCTGGCACGCTAGTCGATGTGCTCAAGCACGCGAGCGCGCATCTGCTGGACGACCGCCACGTACGCAGCGTCCGCACGGTGCTGGCCACTGACCCGGTGATGTCCTGCATGGTCGCCGCACGGATTGAACACGGTGGCTTGGAGCCGTGGCGGCTTGGCGGTGAGCTGTGGGGTTTTCCGGGTGACCCCGGGGGAGGGCGCGACGGTGCGCTGGACGGGCTCTGCTTTTCCGGCGCGAACCTGGTACCGCTCTACGGCGGACGGCCGGCGATGCGGGCTTTCGCCGAGCGGGCGGCGAGCCGGGCCAGGTCCTGCTCATCGATGGTCGGACCCGCTGATCGCGTGTTGGAGCTGTGGTCACAGCTGTGCGACTGCTGGGGGCCGGCTCGCGAGGAGCGTCTGAACCAGCCCCTGCTGGTGCTTGCCGACCATCCCCAGGTGTTGGAGGACCCGCTGGTGCGGATGGTGCGGCCAGATGAGCTGGATCACTACCTACCGGCTGCCGTGGCGATGTTCACCGAGGAGGTGGGGGTCGACCCTCAGCTTCCCGACGGGGGTGCCGGGTACCGGGCCCGGGTGGCGGAGTTGATCGCGGCGGGTCGTGCGTTCGCCCGGTTCGAGGCTGGTGAGGTGGTGTTCAAGGCGGAGATCGGGGCGATGTCGACCACGGTGGGTCAGATCCAGGGCGTCTGGGTGCACCCGGATCGGCGTGGGCAGGGCCTTGCGGCGGCCGCCACCGCAGCTGTCGTGGTGCGGCTACAGCGGATGGGCAGGATCGCCAGCTTGTACGTCAACGCCTACAACCAGCCGGCCCGCGCCGCGTATCGTCGAGTGGGTTTCACCCAGGTGGGCTGCTTTGCCACGGTGCTGTTCTGACCAAATGCCGTTTTGATCAGTTAAGGGGCATACTCGCCGCCGTGCGCCGACAACGTCTGGTGGCTGCCGCATCGGTAGCGATCCTGACGATGACTCTTACCCTGGTAGGGGCGCTGCTCGCTGGCTGTGGCATTTTCGGGTCTGACCCGCGTGACGCAGCCACCGCGTTTCTGGACGCGGTGGCCCGCGGCGACGCCGCCGCAGCGGGGCGGCTGACCGACAATCCAGTGGCCGCTACCGAGCTGATCCGCCAGGTTCGCGATGAACTGAAACCGCAGCGGTTGCAGCTCGTCCCGGGCGATGTCCATTCCGGCGACCACGTCGCCTCGGCGTCTTTCGTTGCGGACTGGGATCTCGGCCGGGGCCGGCAGTGGCGGTACTCAGGTACTTTCCAGCTGGTTCCTGCAGATAACGGCTGGTCGGTTCGGTGGTCTCCAGCGGTGCTGCACCCACGCTTGTCCGCCGAGCAACGGCTGGCGCCACGCGAGATGCCGGTCGATCCGCCTCCAGTGGCCGACCGCTCCGGGGCGCCCTTGCTGACGTGGCAAACCGTGGTGACCGTCGCGCTGGACCGCGGCAAGACGCCGGATCTGCCCGCGGTGGCCGCCCAGCTGGCGGCCGCCCTTGGACAATTCGACCCCCAGATCACCCAGCAATCGATCACCGCGGCAGCGAATGCGGCCCCTGCTGGAGCGCCCAGCGCGGTGGCCGCGCTTCGTGAACGGGATTACCAAACGGTGCGCGACCGGATCCACGAGCTGCCGGGCGTGAGTTTCCCCACCCAGCAACAGTTGCTCGCACCGGAGCGCGACTTTGCCACTCAGCTGGTTCCGGGCATCCGCAAAGTCGCCGAGGATCAGCTCAACAATGCCGCCGGGTGGCGCATCGTCACGGTGAACTCGATGGGTGCGGAGGTGGAGACCCTCGCCGCCCAGCAGCCACATCCGGTACCGACCCTGACCACCACGGTGGACCGCGCAGTGCAGGCCGCCGCCGAACACGCCCTCGACGCGGTACCAAACCCGGCGATGATTGTGGCGATCCAACCATCCACCGGGGAGATCCTCGGGGTTGCGCAGAACAGCGCGGCCGATACCCAGGGCCCGCTGGCGGTGACCGGGCGGTATCCGCCTGGTTCCACTTTCAAGATCGTCACTGCGGTGGCCGCGTTGGAGGCGAAGCAGGTCACCGTGGATTCGCCAGTGGCCTGCCCATCGACCACTATCGTGGGGGAACGGGTCGTGCCTAACGACCACTTATTCGACCTGGGCACCGTGCCGCTGCACACCGCGTTCGCCCGCTCCTGCAACACGACCTTCGCTCAGCTCTCGGCGCGGCTGGGAGCTGGTGCATTGACCGATGCGGCACACCAGATGGGCATCGGGATGGACTATGACATCGCCGGTATCGCCACCGTCACCGGTCAGGTTCCTCCTTCGGAGTCGATGGTGCGGCGCGCCGAAAACGGGTTCGGCCAGGGCAGGGTGCTGGCCAGCCCATTCGGCATGGCCCTGGTGGCCTCGACGGTCGCGGCCGGTGGGCGGCTGCCCACGCCGGCTCTGATCAGAGGCATCGATACACGCATGGTGCTGGGCCCGGTGGCACCGATGCCGCGCGAGGTCGCCGACGCGGTGCGGCTGATGATGCGCGAAGCGGTGACTCAGGGCACCGCGACAGCGTTGAGCGGCCAGGGTGAGGTGTTCGGCAAGACGGGGACCGCGGAAGACACGGCAGCGGGTGCGCACGGCTGGTTCGTCGGGTTCCGCGGAGATCTTGCGTTCGCGACTCTCGTCGTCGGCGCGGACTCGTCCGCTCCGGCCGTGGATGTCTCCAGGAGTTTCCTGTCCGCACTGGGCCCACCATGAGAATTACCCACCACATAGAGTGGGGGTATGCCCGTGCGAACTCCGTTGCGTCCTGGCCAGCAGACACCTATGCGTCCGGTCCCTTCGGAGATCCGGCGGCCCGAGTACGTCGGTAGAGCCAAGCCCCGCCCGTGCACCGAATCGTCGATCCAACCGCCCGAGGTGATCGAGGCGATGCGAGTGGCGGGAAAGATCGCTGCGCAGGCTCTCGCCGCGGGTGGTCGCGCCGTGGCGCCCGGCGTGACGACTGATGACGTGGACCGGGTGGTGCACGAGTTCCTGCTCGATCACGGCGCCTATCCCTCGACCCTGGGCTACAAGGGCTTTCCCAAGTCTTGTTGCACCTCATTGAATGAGGTGATCTGCCACGGCATCCCCGACTCGACTGTGATCGAGGACGGCGACATCGTCAACATCGACGTCACGGCATTCATCGGCGGGGTGCACGGCGACACCAACGCCACCTTCCTCGCTGGTGACGTGTCCGAGGAGGACCGGCTGCTGGTCGAGCGCACTCACGAGGCGATGATGCGCGGGATCCGGGCGGTGCGGGCGGGCCGGCAGCTCAACGTGGTCGGCCGGATCATCGAGGCGTACGCCAAGCGCTTCGGGTACGGCGTGGTGCGTGATTTCACCGGCCACGGCATCGGCCGCTCCTTCCACGGCAGGCTGGTCGTGCTGCACTATGACGAGCCCTCCGTGGACACCGTTCTGGAGGAGGGGATGACCTTCACCATCGAGCCGATGATCACATTGGGCACCATCGACTATGACGTCTGGCCCGACGGCTGGACGGTGTCCACCAAAGAC
>DASYMC010000052.1:0-2692 GCA_036009255.1 Pseudonocardiaceae bacterium | reverse complement strand
TTCCTTCCCACCCCGCCTCACGACGACGCAGTTGCCTCCGGCTCGGAGTTAGCACCACCTCTTCCTCCAGGGGACTTCCACCCCCAATCGATCGCCCATGCCGGGCGTACTCAAGGCGCCGTCTGCGCCGGCGCGCCCACTATCGGTAGCGGGGTCGTCATCTTGCCGTGCGACCGGAACCACGACACTGCGCGCGGCCCTGACGGGCCGTGCTCGGTCGCGGTGCCGTTCACGGCCAGAATCCCCCGGCAGGTGTGCCGCCACAGCCGACACGGTCAATGAGCAGATCACGCGCCGCACGCCCGGGACGCAGTCCATCGTTGCGGCCACACCAATGACCAGCACCCTAGCTGCGCAGCGTAATCACATGGATTGCCAGATCGGCCCCTCGATCGCTACCACTCCGACTGCCTGGTGTCCGCCATCCAGCACCATGATCTTGGCGGTAGCGCGTTTCGATCCGGACAACACCAGGGAGTTCAACCAGTCGCGCAACTCTCCGGCGTGCCCAACTCCAGGGTTCGGCAGACCGTCGATCCGTACCCACACGATCTATCACACCGGTCGAGGACGACGACAGGAGCCGAGTTTACCGCTGGTGGGCTGCTTGGCTGCGCACGGCAGGTGCGTCGAGCACGTCGGCGGCGAGGTCGGTCTCGACGACCTTGCGGGCCACCTCGGACAGTCGTGCGTTGTGGTTGCGGGCGTAGCGGCGCAGCCGGTCAAAGGCCGCAGCCATGGTCAGGTTTCCCTGGTGGGCGAGCACTCCCTTCGCCTGCTCGATGATCATCCGATGGTTCAGTGCAGTCTGCAACTGCTCAGCGACCACCTCACGACTGCGGATGGCGCGTTCGGACAGGATCCCGATCGTCGCGACGTCAGCTAGCGCTTGACCCAGCACCAAATCGGCGGCGGGCAGAATACCTGACTGGCCGTGGAACAGATTCATCGTCCCGATCGTCTCGCCGCGCAACCGCAGCGGCAGCGCATGCACCGACCGGTAAACCCCCCGCTCCGCGACAGCGGCCACGAACACCGGCCACCGTCCGCCCACGTCCGCCAAATCCGGGACGCTCACCGCCTCACCAGTGCTAAAGCACTCCATGCAGGGTCCCTGGTCGGACTGGAGCTGCAGCAGCTCCATCACATTGGCGTCCTCATGCGAAGACGCCACAACCTGCAGGGCTTGCTGGGAGTCGACCAGCAAGATCCCGGCCGCGTCGGCGGTCAGCAGCTCGACGCTGTAACCCACCAGCCGGTCCAGCAAATCGATGATGTCGTAATCATCGACCAAGGTATCGGCGAGCCTGACGAACGCCCTGCTCAGCAGCTGCTCGCGACCGATTCCCACCGGACTCATCCCAGATCCCCTCCGCCAATGACACGCCGCAGGATCTTCCGGCTACTTCATGTCCTGGGTGAAGCGCAATCGCCTGGACACCACATCATGGGCGACGTCGCTGAGCAACCGCTGCTCGACGAAAGCATACGCCCGCATCCGGGCCAGAGCATCGGTCGCACTGACCCCGAGCTGGGCCAACACCATGCCAGTCGCCTGGTGGATCTCCGCGCGGCCGTACACCGAATGATCCAGCCACTTTCCGTCACCGGAGTCGGTGCGCACCCCGAGGAACATCAGCGCGGCCATGTCCGCAGCGCTGATCGCGTCACGTAATTGCACGTCACTCAACGAACCCGGAGCCGTGCGATACAAATCCAGCACCCCGAGGTTGATCGCTCCCCACTGAAACGGCACCGCGAACAACGCCCCGACGTCGGACTGCTCCACCACGGCTGCGGCAAAGGTCGGCCAGCGGCTCACCTCGGTGCTGTGGTGCATGTCAGCGACGAGCACCGGGCGCCCGGTCACCGCCGCCTCCACGCACGCGCCCTCCCCGAGGCTGAACTGAAGTTCTTCGAGCAACTCCGCTGTCGCATCGGTGGCACACAGTGTCTGACTCGACGTGCTCGCGGTCAGCAGCGAGATCGCCGCACCATCGACGTCTAGGCCCATTACATACGCCCGACAGACCTGCTCGGCCAACGCGCGCTCATCCCGGACGTCACCGGCGATCCCCAGCAGCGCCCGCGCCACCACACCTAGCTCAGCCACCCGCACCGACCCCACCACGCAGGCTCACACCGAGCAGTCTCATGGCAGCCAGCCGCCTGTCGATCCATGTTAGTCGCGAGACGGAACACGACGGGGACTCGATCGGCGCCGACGGACCATTCCAACGCTACACGCGCGCCGCCGGGAGACCCCTGCCGCCGCGTCCACCATAGAGCGGCGGTGGAGCGTTCATGTCCCCCTCCAATCTGGGCACAAACGCTGTCGCCTCGACACAAGATGACCAGCTGACCCAGTCCGTCAAACCTGAGCCACAGCGCTGGGGCCGACAACTCAGCCAGCGGGGACCTGTCGCATTCCGCGTTGAATACCGCCGGGTCGAGGTAGCTCGGGCTGGACCGGGAGCCTCCGTTGACCACCCGCTCCGGGTGGGTCCGGACCACCTGGGCCACGACATCAAGACTCACAACACCGGTGTCGTAAGTGCACAACAGCGCGGCGTTGGACCAGCCAAGTGCGGCGTTGACCAGCGACTCATATCGAGCCCACTCCGTACTTTGCTGCACGGTTCGCGCCCTCGACCACGGTTCCCCGATCATCCGCAGTCGCTGGCCGCGGCGA
>DASYMC010000051.1:0-3603 GCA_036009255.1 Pseudonocardiaceae bacterium | reverse complement strand
GCTGCTGGAACGCAACATCAGCCGCCACCACGAGACCCGGGAGACCGCCCGGGCCTGATTTGATTGGCCGCGTCTGAGGGAGAGGGGGCAGATGTCCCGCGTTCCGATCCGGTCGCGGCTGCGGATCGACCCATACATCGTGGCGCTGCTGGCCACGGTCGCGGTCGCCTCGCTGCTACCGGCACGCGGCGTGGTGGCCACCGGCTTCGACTACGCCACGACCATCGCCATTGGTTTTCTGTTCTTCCTCTACGGAGCCAGGCTGTCGACCAAGCAGGCGATCGACGGGCTCAAACACTGGCGGCTGCACTCAGTCGTATTCGCCAGCACCTTCTTGCTGTTCCCGCTGCTGGGCGTGGCCGCGAAGCCACTGGTGCCCGGTGTATTGACCCCCGAGCTGTACGCGGGCCTGATGTTCCTATGCTGTCTGCCGTCTACTGTGCAGTCCTCGATCGCGTTCACTTCGATCGCACGAGGCAACGTAGCCGCGGCGATCTGCAGCGCGTCGCTGTCCAACCTCATCGGGATCGTGCTCACCCCTTTGCTGGTGACGCTGCTGTTGTTTACCGGCACCCACGCCGGGGCGGTGTCGCTGGGCTCCGTGCGCGAGATCATGTTGCAACTGCTGGTGCCGTTCGTGGCCGGACAGCTGCTGCGGCGCTGGATCGGTGGTTTCGTCACCAAACACAAAAAGGTGCTCGGCTACGTCGACCGTGGCGCGATCCTGCTAGTGGTCTACACAGCCTTCAGCAAGGGCGTCGTCGACGGCATCTGGGAGCGACTGACCCCGATGTCGCTGGTGCTGCTGGGGGTGGTCAACATCGTGCTGCTAGCCATCGTGATGGCGACTACGGCCTTTGCCTCCTGCAAGCTGGGTTTCTCCCGCGAGGACGAGATCGCGATTGTGTTCTGCGGGTCCAAGAAGAGCCTGGCCAGCGGCGTTCCGATGGCCATCGTGCTGCTCCCCGCAGCCACAGTGGGCCTGACCATCTTGCCGCTGATGCTGTTCCACCAGATCCAACTGATGGTGTGTGCGTGGCTGGCGCGCCGTTACGCCGCCAGACTGGTGGTGTCCCAGCCGGCCGAGGAGTTGATAGCCGGGCTCGGGACAGACGGTGGTCGCGCCGCAGGACCCGCTGCCCAGGACATGGGTGTGTAAACCGAACGACCCCAACAGTCCAGTCTCGACCCGATATGTCCCGTATGCACGGAGGGGGAAGGTGTCGACGAACGACCCCGGGCGGCGCAAGTTGGGGCAATTGCACCTGTACCAGTTTCCAGACTCATCGAACTCTCAGGCGGGTGAGGGACACTCGGGTCCCAAGCATGGACCCCGTTCCGGGAGGAGCCTTGATGATCGATAGCACCCGCCACGACTCCACCGATGCGCCCACCAGGGCTCTCGATTTGGCCTCATCGTCGGTGCGGGCCTCGCACGCCGAACGGGCAGCGACGGTTGAACGGCTGCATACCGCGCTGGGTGAGGGACGCCTGGAACTCGACGAGACCGAGCAACGCGTTGCGACGGCCTACGGATCTAGCTACCGGTCCGATCTGCTCCCGTTGCTTGCGGATCTGCCCGCCGCCGAACCTCGAGGTCTTCGGGCCGGCTGGGCCCAGGTGTGGCTGACGATCGTCAGGCAGGCGTGGGTCTCTCTGGCACGTGTGCGCGGGACGCAACCAACTGATCCCAGCAGGGGCCAACAGCAGACCATGACCGTCGTGCTGGTCGCGAGCACGCTCTGGGTGCTCCTGTGCCTGCTAGTCGGCTTTTCCGTCGGCCTGCTCGGCTGATGCCCCCCTTCGACGCGGGTCTGATCAGGCCCGAATTCTCAGCGTTCGACCACCAACGGAGGACGGGAACTTATGACCGCGGAATCGAGTTCGAAATCCGCTGCTGACGCGGAGTCGGATACCCCGCGAGCACGATGGACGCGCCGGCTAAGGAGAGTCCCGCTGCGGCTGGTCCTAGTCGTTGCGGCACTGTTCACCGCACTGACGGTTCTTGGCGGCGGCGCCGGGCTGGTGCTGGGCAAGGTCGCGTCGGTCGGCACCGAGCACGGACACCACGGGTTTACCCTCCACGAGGACGACGGGGATGGTGCGGGCCCGTTGCCCCGCGGCCCGAACGGAGAGCCGAGTCGCTGATCGTACGGTCGAAGTTGTGCTCGACGCCACCAGCGAGGCCGCATTCGGCTAGGAGAGCTAGGGCGTGTCTGTCGGATCTTGGGAGTGGGATGCGATAGCTCATCCTCATGCAGGATCGTCATGATCTGACCGATGCGGAGTGGGGTCGGCTGGAGCCGTGCCTGAGGACAGCGTGCGGTCGATCGGAGCAGGCAAGGGCGGCATGTGGCGGAAGCGTCCGGTCTGCTGTCGCGAGCGGCACGCCGTTGGGCGCCGTGGCGGGATCGTGGTTCTCAGATCTGTACGGGATTTCGTGTGTCTGCGTAGGGTGTCGGTTGCGGGGCCTCGGTAGCGCCTCGCAGCGGAGAATCGTGCATAACCTCCGTGACCATTAGTGCATGATCATGAGCACCACGCCGTTAGGTGAATCTCAGGGCGCCCGGGGATTATGTGGATCTCCCTGTGGTAAGTGACGTGCGGCAGAGCGGCAGCTGAACAATGTTGTTCATCGCGCCCTAACGTCATCGAAACAGTTCATGCCAATTCACCGTAAACGATGAGAATTCGATGAGAATGGTACCTAAGAGATCGATGAGACTACCCCGGCGAACGCTCGCACTCCTGCCCGTTCTGGTAGGTTCTTCTGGCGTGTCCGAAGGCTTCCGCTCTCCAGTAGGGGGATTGATTGCGTCCAGGTGAAAGCTGCGTTTCGATGTGCGTTCCCCGCCCCGATTAGGCTCCCAGCGCTGGCCACCGCCCGTCCGCACTTAGGTGCTGTACCCGGATCTCTGTCTGCCCGATCTGCCGACATTAGCGGAAATACCGAAAGAGTGCTCAATTGACTGCACAACACACCCTCGCACCGAGCCGCCAACTCCTCAGCAAAGTGCCAGAAGTCACCATCTACTTCTGGATTATCAAGGTGCTCTGCACGACCGTCGGTGAAACGGCAGCCGACTTCCTCAACGTCAGCCTGAACCTCGGCCTGACCGGTACGTCCGTCGTCACAGGCGTCCTGCTCGTCGTCGCTCTGATCGTCCAATTCAGCGCGAGCCGGTACATACCGAGCAGGTACTGGCTGACGGTGACGCTCGTGAGCGTCTTCGGCACATTGGTGACCGACAACCTCACGGACAACGTCGGCCTGCCGCTCGAAGCGAGCACCCTGATCTTCGGCGTTCTTCTCGCTCTCACCTTCCTCGTGTGGTACCTGATCGAGAAGACGCTCTCCATCCATTCCATCTTCACCAGGGGGCGAGAGGCGTTCTACTGGCTCGCGATTCTCTTCACCTTCGCGCTCGGTACGGCAACCGGTGATCTCATGGCCGAGGTGCTCGGGCTCGGCTACCTGGTGACGGGAATCATCGTGGCGTCGCTGATCGCCATCACTGCGGTCGCATGGCGATGCGGACTCAACTCGGTTCTCTCCTTCTGGATCATCTACATCCTGACCCGCCCGCTCGGGGCGTCGATCGG
>DASYMC010000050.1:0-2640 GCA_036009255.1 Pseudonocardiaceae bacterium | reverse complement strand
GCTGAAGATGATAGCGAGTGGAACCATTCGCTTGGGATCTTTCGATTCCTCGCCCAGGGTGGCGGAGCCTTCGAACCCGAGGAAGCTGGTGAGCCCGAAGACCATGGCCTCAGCGATACCGACGACACCCCTGTCATTGAGGACGAAGGGCTTGATCGCAGTTGTCGCGGTGAGGTGGGCGTGTCCGATGAGCAGCGCGCTCACCACGACGATCAGCGCCATACTGAGGCCCTCGAGGAGCAGCATCATTCGCATCGAGACACGAACATCGCGGATCGCAAACCACAGAACGATCGCGGCGGCCACCAACGCGAGCACACCCCATGGCACCTGGAGTCCGGTCACCTGTGCGATAGCGAGATTCGCGAACTCGCCGGTGCCAGCCAGCAGCGCCGCTGTCAGCATGAGGTAGGTCAGGGCGAGACCCCAGCCGGCGAACAGGCCGGCGGTGGGCCCTAGCGCGTCCTTGGTCAGCCCATAGGCGGATCCGGCATGAGCATACCTTCTCCCCAGCCGGCCAAAGCTGAATCCGATGACGAGAACCCCGATGAGGGACACAACGAACGCCAGCGGGACGTTGTAACCGGACGCAGCGGCAAGGAATGGGGTCACGAAGACCATTCCGGTGGTTGGCGCCATCAGCGCCACGGACATCGCCAGTGTTTCCGGCAGATTCAGTTGTCTAGTAAATGTCGTGATCGCCACACGCAGGCACCTTTCACTCGCCAGAGAACTCTCGAACTGTGTCGCGAGCCGACCGGTCGGGGGACGCTCCGTCGAGCCCCCGATCCATTACGGCCATAATCTGAGGCGAGCGCAGGATTGTCTACAACCGCCGCGTAAACTGTGACCCTCCGGATGTTTCTAAAGGATGACATGATCAGCCAGACTGGCATTATTTGGGGCAAATCGGCAGACCGAAATGATACTTTGCGGAGCTGCCCGCCCTTTGCGGCGCCATGCATTCAACCGGACAGTACCGAGAAAATGGCCGCGTCCGGCCACTACCCTGGGGAGTCTACAACCGGACGAAGGGGGCGAATTTGACGTCCTGGTCGAGAACAGCCTCGTGCTCATGGCCGACCGGGAGATCCTCAGACTGATCGTCGCTGGCGAACTACCACCTGCCGAGCGTCTGTTCGAAGCTCGCCTCAGCGAACGGCTCGGGATCAGCCGGCCATCGTTGCGCGAACCGATGCGGATGCTCGCCGAGTAGGACGCCTATCCCGACCACGGCGCTCAACATGGCGCACCCCCGACGAGCTTGCAGAACCGAGGTCGCCCACGGGCAGAGGTGCCGTGCCGCACCACCAGGTCATAGGCTGACACCTCGTTGATCGCGGTGAGCAGGACGGTTGTCGCGGTAAAGCGACACCACACCGCGGTAGAGGGCGAGCAGGCTTTCCAGGCATATCGGCGGAGGTATCCCGCTGCCAGGCCGACACGAGCTCGTAGGACTTCTGCCGCAGGTCCTCCGCCAGGCGCACCAGCAGCGCGGGCTTGTCAGGGAAATGCACGTCGAACGACGAGCGGGCGACACCGGCCTCGGCGGCGATGCGCTGACGCCTCGGTTATGCTCTCCCCTCGGCCAGCAGCCTGTAGCGTCCCAAAACTCAATGTTAGGCCCGCGACCCGCAGGTCCACCATTGATCATGCCAGGGAATGATCAGCAGCATGGCCGGACGCATTGATCCGACGCCTACCCGCGGTGCTGCGCGGTCACCGCCTGATCACCCCGGCCACGGTCCTGCGGTGGCACCGCCGCCTGGTGACCAAGAAGCGGACCTACCCGAACGCTCCGGTCGCCCCACGGTCGACCAGACAATCACGGCGATGATTGAGCGAATGGCCCGCGAGAACGAGGCCTGGGGCTACCAGCGCATCCAAGGCGAACTCCTCAAGCTCGGCTACCGTGTCGGAGCATCCACGATTCGCAGAATTCTTCAGCTTCGGCGGATACCGCCCGCACCGCTGCGGTCCACCGACACGTCATGGCGACGGTTCCTGCGTGCACAAGCCTCGACCATGCTGGCCGTTCCACGTCGACTGCGCCGTCACGTTGAAACGGATCTACGTCTTCTTCGCCCTGGAAATCGGCAGCCGCTACGTCCACATCCTCGGCACCACCAGCCATCCGACCGGAGCCTGGACAACCCAGCACGCCCGGAACCTCCTGATGGACCTCGACGACCGCGCCGCCACCTTCCGATTCCTCGTCCGCGACCGCGCCAGCCAATTCACCACATCGTTCGACGCCGTGCTGGCCGACGCCGGCATCGACACCGTCAAGACCCCGCCGCGATGTCCGAGAGCGAACTGCTTTGCCGAACACTTCGTCCTCACCGCCAGAACCGAACTAACCGACCGCGTCCAGCGCCGGATCTCGACCGCCAGCGGATCAAACGCCGACCGGTCCTCGGAGGACTGATCAGCGAATACCAACGCGCCGCCTAAAGTCGCAGGTCAAGGCCCGTGGTCAAGTTTCGGAACCCCACAGGCGCCTGGAAGCCGCCGATCTTCTGCTCGAGCAGTTCGGCCAGCCGCAGCGGGGTGCGGTCCTCGAACATCGGACCGATGAGCTGCACTCCCACCGGCAGCCCCTCGGGGGACCGACCCGCTGGTATGGCGGTGGCGGGCAGG
>DASYMC010000049.1:0-7507 GCA_036009255.1 Pseudonocardiaceae bacterium | reverse complement strand
TGCTGTGTGCATATGCAGCGGTGAAAGTGCCGTCCGTACCCGGTTGACAAACATTTTGATAGGCCCGTTAGCCTCTTCCGTCCACAGCGGAGAATGGAGACAAATCGGTCGTGCGGAACGAAAAATCCTCCGTCACCCAGGTGGACTGTCGATGAGCTACTCACATCGGTCGATCAAACGGCCGCAATCGTCGCTGCGCTGGCTGAGCTCGGCGTGCGTCCCGAGGATCGGGTGCTGAGCATGCTGGCTGACGGTCCCGGCTTCGCCGAGGCTTTCGTTGGCACGTTCGCGCACGGAGCGATACCACTGCCAGTGAATCCGCTGCTCCCCGCGCACTGAGCTAACCCCCCAGCGGGTCACCGGGTGGCCTTGACGCGGCCGACGCCAGCAACCTGGTCCGCAGCTCTTGATCGGTGAGCGCGGGTGCATCGCCGGCCAGCGCGACCACCTGCCGCAGCATCTAGCGGAGCCGGTGGATCTCCGCGACTGCCGCAGCCAGGTGGACCGTGTACGCGGACCGCAAGTGTGGATTGACCACCGTGATCATCCAGTCCAGCCCACACGCCGAGCAGCTCCACGCGGCGAGCTTTGGCGGCGCCGGCATGGGCTGCACACCGTGGGTTTCAGCGCAGTAGGGGCAGGCCTCGTCGTCGGTAGTGCCGGTTACCGTGGGCGGGCTGTGCTCGGTCACCGGGCAGCCGCCAGAATCGCCTGAGGCCGCGCGTGCCGGTGCAAGAGCGGATGCACGAGCAATGCAATTTCCTTATGGACGTCGCGTACCGATGCAAGAACGGAACACGACGGATGCAATTATTGCCATGTGTTCCACTGTTCCCGTTTTCCTGTTGGCGGGCGTGGGCGCGGATCTGCCCCATCCGGTCGGTGTCTGTGGGGCGTCGATGGCTGGAACCGACCGGCCGCCGGAAGCATGACGGGGCCGGGCTCAACCGGCAGCTGGTCGGGGTCCTTCAGGCGGGCTGCACCAGCCTTGCCCTGTCGGCAGCATCACCAGCTTGTTCCGCAGCTGCTCGTCAGTGAGCCCGGGCGCGTCGCCACCCAGCCTGAGCAGCTGCCGCAGCACCGAACGCGTCGCGCCGAACTGCTCGACGGTCGCGGCGAGGCGGTCAAAGTAGGGCTGCGGGTTGACGACGGTGATCGCCCAGTCCGTCCGGCACACCGTGCACGTCCACGCCTGAACCCTGGAGGGGGTGGGCGTGGATTGCACACCCCTGGTGACCCGCAGTAGGGGCACGCCTCGTTCCCGGTGCCGGTGACCGTGGACGGGCCGGTCATCGGGGCGCTCACCGGGCAGCCGCCGGGAGAGTCGCCTGCGCCATCTCGACGGCCTGCGCAAGGGTGAGCACTGTCGCGGTGGTCATCGTGGCGTCCAACGTCAGCGACCGCAGATACCAGCTCACCGGCGGATCACCGGCCGCGAGCCCGTCACCACGATGATCCCGGGTGGACAGCCCACCTCTACCCCGGCCTCCCAATTGCGCTCAGTGGCCGTGTGCAGGCACGCCGGGCAGTAGGTGACCTCGCACTCACACTCCTCCGGGTAGCTGGCGCCCGGCGCGTCGATCGGCTCACCGCAGAGCGCGAGGTAACCCCCGGGCCGATACCCCTCGGCCAGCGCCTCATCAGCGGAAAGCAGGTGAGCCCCTCGCGGCGCGCTCACCCCAGCCACTCAGTGATCGTGTCCCGCACCGCGGTGGCCGCGTCCTCCTCAAAGGTGATCACGCAGCAACCAGTCACATGCGGGTCGAGTTCGATCTCGTCGCCGCGCTTGGTCAGCACCACATTGGCAAAACCCACCGGACCCCGGTGCAGCGCACAGGTCGCGTGGATCACCTTGCGGTTGCTGTGGGACCGATGCTCGGTCTCGGACGGCTGCTCTCCTGCGCTCACCCGCAAGACAATGCTGTAAAGATCGACGCTAGCGCTTCACGTTCCGTTAAACCGGTCTGCCGATACCGAAGCGGTTACGCAAGCTGTCCAGCTCCCACACCTGCCGCTTCGCGCGCCGGTCCAGCGTCGTAAGAAGGTCACGTGCGATCGGGTCTGGCCGGATCAATTGCGGCGCGATTCGGTCGGCGGCGTCGAGGTGTCGGATCGCATTCCAGTCACGCTGGCCGCCCTCCTGGGCCAGCGCCCGGGAAAAGTCGAGGTGTAGCGCCGAGGTCCGCTCGCTGCTGCCCAAAGCCTGCACATCGATCGGAAGGCTAGTGGCGTCCGCGTAGGCCCGAGCGCCCTCGCCCAGCTCGATGCCCACCGCCAGGCGCCAGGCCGCGATGTTCGTTGGTCCGAAGTGCCGACGCAGGGCGTTGCGCTCACCCACCCGTTGAGCGATCCGGTCTGCCTCGTCGAGATGGCTGTGGGCGTCATCCGATGACCCTGAGCGTGCGGCGGTCTGGGCTGAAGTCAGGTGCATCAGTCCGACCATCTGCGCCGCGGTGGTGTCAGATGTGCTGAGTTGGACACTCGGTGTGAAGTCGTTGATCGCCTGGGTCAGCATGGTTGCCGCTCGGTTGCGGGCCGAGAGCCGCATCAGTCCAAGCGCCAGGTACCAGCGGGCGAAGCTGAGCACACCCGGACCGCCGTGCAGCTCGGCATAGTGGTGTCCCCGGTGGGTGGCTGCCAGTGATAAGTCGATGTAGCCGAAGTTTTTCGCCACGGCGGCAGCGATCATCCAGGCGTCCACAAGCGCCGCCAGGGCGGTCTGCCGATCGGTCGATTTCGAAGAGTGAACGTGGCACTGCAGTTCGAGCAGCACGGACTGGAGGTTGTGGCCTGCGCTGTTGTAACGGGCATGGTCGCGGTGTGCTGAGGCGTCGTCGGTCTCGCTCACCAGCGCCTCCAAGGGCCGCGGTGATCCTGTGGGTCTCTCGTCAGGGGCGTAGTCGTTGAGCGCCAGCCGGATGTCCTGAAGTGACGCCAGTGCCTCGGCTGATTCCTGATCCGCTGCGGGGTATGGCTGCCCGGTCAAGTCCACGACGGAACAGCGCAGGGCGCCAGCCAGGTCTTCGAGCAGCCCACGCCGATTGAACCCACGCTGCCCACGTTCCAACATCGACAGGTACGGCGTGCTGATGCCGGCGAACCCGGCCACCAGGTCCAGGCTCAACCCGCGACGACGGCGGATCATGCGGGCACGTGCGCCGATCGCCGACGCTTCCTCAGCGTCCACGACAACCCTCTCTCCACTGGAACCTCTCACCGATGCCCGGAGCCGTCGCCCCGAGGCGGAAACCTCGGTGAGGAGGGGATTCCAGGCTACTGCTGGCCCTTCCGGCCCTGCTGGACGCGGGTGATCACCGCGGCGATGCGTCTCGAATCCGTCGGACCGCGCCATGCCGTCCAGCGCGTCGAGCGGGCTTGGTGGCGTTTCTTGGCCCCGCCTCGTCCGACACCGCGCTGCAACGTGACCACAACAACACACGCCACAACACTGCGGGTCTCATCTGCTGTTAAAGCGTGACCAGCCGCGCTCGCGGTCGTTTCCCCAATGGCCGTGCCGATATGGGACCCCCGACCCTGTATCGGCATGGCTTCCCGCGGTCAGCGCGGTGCGCTACCACGACGTCATCACAACTGATCACTGAGGTTAGTCGTTAATCCCCCGAGTGGCCGTACCGGTTACTTCGGTCGGGGGCCCGGTACGGCCACCCTTTACCCTACGCATTGTAGATCTTCTTACTGGGGACGTCGCCGTACCGTGGCCAGCCCCGATGCTGGCGTTTCGCTGTTTCCGCACACCGGTGTCATTTGATCTTCATCTCGGTAAGCTGGTGTTGAAACCGGTTGGGGCGAGCCGCTCATCGGGATGATCGGAACTTCGCCTGCTCGGACTCGGGTAATGAAGTGTCGCGCACATGGTCGGAGCCGCCAGTGCGGTTCCAGACACGCTTTTGCTCTTCACACGGTGTTGTCAAGCGCCATGTTGTCACTTCCCGCTGAGAGCATTTCCGCAGTTGTGGGGCCGCGGTGCAGCACGGGTGCATCAATGACGCGACTGTCGTGCTCTGGTCACGGCCCGTTACTCACGGTTGTCTCAGGTTACGGATCCATTACTTACGCACAGCAACGGAGGCACTCGCCATGGCCAGCCAAGGGACAGCCATCAACCATCGCTGCTGCGACTGAACGCCGGTCGTGCTGGATCTGCTACGTCTCACCGCGACGAGCGTGCTTCACGCACACCTCCACGAGGCTGGCTGTGCACGAGGCCCTGATGCCGGTGGCCGACAGCAAGCAAGGCCAGACAGTCGCCGCGGACAAGCGGGAGCAGCTCGGCCGGCTTACTAAGCCGCACAGTTAGCTACTTGTAGTCCTACAGCTATGAAAGGTCTCGCGTCATGGACGAGATCGAGCCGCCCCTTCGAGCTCTACGCGATGCCGCTGACGCCGTTCGCGAATCCAACCACACTGCGCACCGCGCCTCGCGCGTGCCCGTAGAGCTGTACCGACGACTCGGGACCCTCGTCGAGGTACTCGGTTACCTGCGCCAGACGACACAGATGATCCGCGGGCAAGTCGGAAAGATCGACGAAGCTGCCGAGGCAGACGGACTCATAGTCGGTTCCGACGACGCTACGTTGCCAAGAGATCACAGTGAGACGATCTTTTGGGGCCTCTCGCGTGTCGAGTCAGCCCTTGTCGACGCGGTAGCCGCTGGCAATGAGGCGTGCTCCGCGCTTGGTCACCTGAAGCTTGTGGACTCGTGACCGACAGCCATCAACGGTCGCTGCTGCAAGTGAACGCCAGTGGTGCTGGATCTGCTACATCTCACCGCGACGAGTGCTGCCTATGCGCGATGTTGAGTGCGCGTGGCCGTGCGAGCGCCTCATGTTGACCCAACACCACCTCGCGGCGCGATGAGTCGCCGCCTGAGCTGGGCCGGTCCGGCGATGGGGTACCTCCTCACCGTCGTCGCACCGGCCCTCCACCCTGCACGGGGCTGCGCTGTGGCCCCGTGCAGGGCCAGACATGCCGTCCACCGACGGTGACGCCGGCGCTGTGGTGGGTGATCTTATTCACTGCCCCGGGGGGCGTGCCTTGTCAACCAGCGCCAGCAGCCGTTCCCGTAGCTGCTCGTCAGTCAGCCCGGGCGCCTTATCGGCCAACGCGGTGATCTGGCTGAGCGCCCACCGCAGCCGCTCGATCTCCTCCATCACCACCACCGGCAACACCTCCTGTCCCCGCTGCGACCGGCTGTCGTCAGGCGCGTCGAGCAGAGCTAGATGATCGCCGTCTGTGGTCGCATGAGGCATGGTTACCGCTGGGTACGGACGGGCAAGCGTGGGGCCGGGTGGACAGATCACACCGGTTCCACGACCGCCTGGTTGTCGGTGGCAGGAGAGCGCCGGAGGGCCACGGACGTGAGAACGTCGTTACAACGCACGGACCGGGATGGCCCGACAGAATGCGATATGGACTGGCACGCAAGGGAGTCGCTGACAAGTCAGAATGGTTATCGGTGACATTATTCGCCACCGTCCGACATGTATTCAAATGGGACTACGGATCAGAAGGTTGGGAGTTCGAATCTCTTCGGGCGCGCCACTCTCAGCAGCGGATATAGCTGTTCATTGAGTTCTGTGTGGACGGTGGTTGCCTAGCGGTTGCCACGGCCGGTGATCGCTTCGGGCGTCCGGCTGACGGCCGGTGAGCTGTGATGACCCTGGTCTGCTGCCGACGAGGGAGGCGATACCTTCTGATATTTGCGTGCCTCCCTGGATTCGCCGCGCCACAATCGCGATCTTGTCGCGGTCGTTGCGGGCGGCAGCTAGCACCAGCCGGGCGGTGGCTTCGACAGCCTTGTACTATGCCGCGGGCAGCACCCTGGTGTAGGTGTCGGCGGTCAGCACGATGCTGGAATGCCCGAGCTGATCCTGAATGGTCTTCAGATCGGTACCGAACTAGTGCCAGCGTGGCGGAGGTCGTGCAGGCGGACGGGGGTAGCCCGGCCGCGGCCACCAGGGCAGCCAGGCGGTGCGTGAGGAACCCGGGGTGCAGTGGGTCGCCGTGCCGGTTGGTGAACACGTATCCGGTGTCCTGCCATCGGCTGGCAGCGGTGTTGCGTTCCTGGCGTTGCCGGTGGGCGTGCTGGCGCAGCACGGCGACGGTGTGCCGGTCCAGGGCGATGGTGCGGGTGCTCGCCGCTGATTTCGGTGGACCCTCGAAAACCTGGTAGCCGGCGGTGGTCCTTGCTCGGAGGATCACCAGTTGCCGGTGGTTCAGGTCGAGGTCGGCCCAGCGCAGCCCTGCCAGTTCGCCACGGCGCAGCCCCCGCAAGGCGGCCAGCCGCCACAGTGCGTAGAGCCGATCTGGGTGTACCGAGTGGAGGAAGGTGGCCAGCTGCGCCGCGGTCCACACGGCGATGGTCGGCCGGATGCCGGTGGTGTGCCAGTCGGCTACCCGCCCGGGAGTCCAGACCAGGGCGTGTGCGCGCCGCCGCGAGGGTAGCTCGACCTGGCGGGCCGGGTTGTCTTGGATCAAGCCCGCCCGGGTCGCGCTGTTGAGCGCGTCCCGCAGTGTGGTCCGGATGTGCGCCAAGGTCGTGGGTGTGTGCGGCTGCCCGAACCGGTTCGTTCCCTGCCTGACTGCGGCGAAGAACGCGGTCAACCCTCGCGCGGTCAGCTCCGCCAGCCGGATCTTGCCGAGGTGGGGGATGAGGAACCGTTCGATGTAGTGCGTGTGCGACAGCCGCGTTGTGGGCCGGATTCCGACCCGGGTGGACAGCCAGTACCGCAGCCACCGCTCGAGGGTCCACGCATGGCTGTTCTGATCCTCCCGCGAACGGCCCAGCGCCTCATCGCGGGCATGGCGGGCTGCCGCCCGGGTGGGATAGCCGCCCCGACGCACCCGCTCCCGCCGACCCATCAGACTGGTCACCGACACAGGGAAATACCAACTCCCATCGTCCGAGTGCCTCCCAATCGGAGCCAGCGTCGGAGTCAGGTCATTCGACCGCGCCCAGTGCCCACCACCATCTCCGCCAGCAGCCGGCCCCGCGGCGTGCTGATGGGCGCGGACCATCCCGACGGCGATGCCGGTTATAGACGGTCTTCCAGTTCCCGTAAACACCCGACTGGTACCGCCACGTCGCGCCTCTACGGGTCCGCCAGATCACCCGTTGATTCACCATGCGCTGATCAGCCCACCGGCCACTTCGACACGGGCTCCGATCGGGCAACAACGGCTCCAGACGAGCCACTCATCATCGGTCAGATCATGACAATCAAGCATGACGAGGATCTATCGCACTTGACCCCCCGAGATCCACGGGATACGCCCTACTTTCGTTCATGGCCGAGCATGATTACGAACCGCAGTCGATTCATTTTGCCTGTCTGTCCGCGATCATGAAGGGCCGTCCCGGCAAGTTCCCTATCTCTTCACTACGGCGAGCCCTAGTCTGTGAAGGTGCTGATCCTCGTCCGCCATGGGCAGGTGGCCGCTAATGCCCGCGGGTTGCTGCTTGGCCGAGCTGACCCGCCGCTGACTG
>DASYMC010000048.1:0-23314 GCA_036009255.1 Pseudonocardiaceae bacterium | reverse complement strand
GCAGCAGCCCGCTCGGCTCGTACCCCAGCTAGTGTAGAAGCAGTCATGCAATTGCATCAACGTTGAGTTGTCGACCTGTCTGGACATTCACGCTCAGTCATCGTCCTCGTCGCCCTGCCGTCCTCCGCGAGGTACCCGGCTCCCTAGCGCAATCGACATCCGCAACGCGGGCACCGGCGCGGCCGGGCTCGCTGCCGTGCCTCCCGGACCTCCTGCCACTGTGCATTGAGCCTGCGACGCTCCTCCGCCTGCCGGCGCAGGTTGGGTTGGAGGGCTTGTACCGCCAAGGTCGTTCCCAGCAGCGTTCCCAAGCTCAGGCATGCCAGCAGGATCAGGCCCGCCAGCTGGATGGTCACTGCGCGCTGCGGTGGGTCCCGCCGCGACGTTTCGTTTCCCGACCGTGGCCCACCCGCTGGGCCTCGGGGAAGCGTGTCGCGCTCCGGTGAGATGCCGACATGATCGCCTGCCCCTTCCCTCGTCCGGTGGTCGGGTCCGCGGATGCACCTGGTGAGGCTCGACGGGGGCCCGGCTCAGCTCGTTTGCAAGCTAGTTATTAGGGTGCAGTAGGCAAGACCGTGATGCAATTGCAACGTGATTTGTTTCCATGAAATTCACCGAACGGGAGTAGCGTGTCGTCTTTTCGGGCCGTGAGTGGTTGGACATCCTGCTCACAGGCGATGGTCACACAACGTGGAGGCGCCTGATGTCCCCAGTACGTGGTCCGGTGGTGCCCCGACGCCGGCTCGGGGCCGAGCTCCGCACGCTGCGCGAGCAGGCCGGACTCACCATCGAAGACGTAGCCACGGAACTGGAGTGCTCGGTTTCCAAGGTCAGCAGGCTAGAGACCGGTAAAGGCATCCCCAAGGGTCGTGACGTCCGCGACCTGCTGGAGCGCTACAAGGTCAAAGACCAGGCTCATCGCGACCGGATCATGCGCTGGGTCCGAGAAGGGCAACGCCAGGGTTGGTGGCACAACTTCTCCGATGTGCTGGCCCCAGACCCCGAGGATCCGCTGCTGCCCGACGACCTTGATCGATACGTCGCGTTCGAGCAGGACGCGAGCGAAGTCCGGAGCTTTGAAAATACCCTCGTGCACGGCCTGCTGCAAACCGAGGACTATGCCCGAGCTGTTCTCACCGCAAAGTCCACGGCGGATCCCGAGGTCGCCGACCGTCTCGTCGAGCTTCGGATGCGACGGCAGGATCGACTGTATGTCAACGAAGATGCTTTGAAGATCCACATAGTCCTTGACGAAGCGGTGCTGCACCGCCCGGTCGGGGGTGAGCAGGTGATGCGGGCACAGTTGAAGCGCCTACTGGACGACGCGCAACGTCCGAACATCACCATCCAGGTGCATCCGTTCAGTGTCGGGGCGCACCAGGCGATGGCTGGTCCCTTCGTGGTGCTAGCTTTCCCTAACTCCGACGACACTGAGCTCGTGTATGTCGAGGGCCATCTGGGTGATGTTTACTTCGAGAAGGAGCGCGACGTCGACGTCTACGAACAGATGTTCGATGCACTGGTTGACAGGTCACTCACCGCCGAGCAGTCCGCTGCCCTTCTTGCCCAGTTTCTGCAGGATGACTGAGGGGAAAGAAGGAACCAGTGACGAGTGCGTTCCACTCCGCATCGGTGTACCGGACGAGCAGCCGGTGCACGACGGGGGGCTGTGTGGAGGTGGCACCCTTACCCGACGGCGGTGCCGTCGTACGAGACACCAAGAATCGCGCCTGTGAGCCACTCATGTTCGACAGGCAGGAGTGGGCCGATTTCGTCTCGGGTGTGAAGAATGGCGAGTTCGATTTTGATACTACAGACAGTGTCGAAGCTCCGATGCCCCTGAGCCCTTAAAGAAGTTATGATCAGTGTGCTGGATTGATCAAATGTCTGAGTTTTGAGCAGTCAGCTATTCTGGCTGAGCAACTGCTGATCGTCCAGCTTAAGGGACCTACATGGCCGACGTGTTTCGCTCCGAACTTCTGTTCCGGAGGAGCAGCCGGTGCAGCTCAGGGGGGTGCGTAGAGGTGGCGCTGCTGCCTGACGGCGGTGCTGCCGTGCGCCACAGCAGGGACCGCATCAGCGAGCCTCTTATGTTCACTAAGCACGAGTGGTATCGCTTCGTTTCAGGCGTGCAGAACGGCCATTTCGATCTCTGAGGCTCCGCAGTGTTCGCTCTGTTCCTCCCGAACTCAACAGCAGTGCTGTTCCAGGCCGGCTGGGCAACGCTGCTGTTGAGTTCGGGAGGCTGAGTGCAGCTAGCGCAAGGCCCGGTTCACCGCGGATACCACCGCGTTGAGTGATGCGGTGACGATCGATCCGGAGACGCCGACGCCCCAGAGCACCTGCTCGCTGACGGCACATTCGAGGTATGCCGCAGCCGCGGCGTTGTCGCCGGCGGACATCGCGTGCTCTGAGTAGTCGAGCACCCGGACGTCAAAACCCAGGACAGTCAGGGAGTCGACGAAGGCCGCGATCGGGCCATTACCTGAGCCGGTGACGTGGTGCTCCTCGCCCTCCACCAGAACGGTCGCGACGATCTCGTCGTGCCCCTTGCCGTCATCGGAGAGCCGGTGCCCTAGCACCTCCAGGGGAGAGCGCCGGTCTAGATACTGCTCGGCAAAGATGTCCCAGATCTGCTGCGGCGACACCTCGCCACCGCCGGTGTCGGTGTGCTGCTGGATGGTCCGGGAGAACTCGATCTGCAACCGGCGTGGCAGCTCCAGCTGGTGCTCGGCCTTCATCACGTAGGCGACGCCGCCCTTGCCGGACTGGGAGTTCACCCGGATCACGGCCTCGTAGGTGCGTCCGACATCCTTGGGGTCGATCGGCAGGTACGGCACTTCCCAGCGGTGCTCATCCACCTCCACCCCGGCCCGGCCGGCATCCGCCTGCATTGCCTGGAAGCCCTTGTTGATCGCATCCTGATGGCTGCCGGAGAACGCCGTGTAGACCAGGTCGCCACCATAGGGATGGCGCTCGGACACTGGCAGCTGGTTGCAGTACTCCACCGTGCGGCGGATTTCGTCGATGTCGGAGAAATCGATCTGGGGATCGATGCCCTGGCTGAACAGGTTCATTCCCAGCGTCACCAGACACACGTTGCCGGTGCGCTCCCCGTTACCGAACAGGCAGCCCTCGATGCGTTGTGCACCGGCTTGGTAGCCCAACTCGGCGGCGGCCACCGCGGTGCCGCGGTCATTGTGTGGATGCAGCGAGAGCACGACCGCATCCCGCCGTTCCAGGTTGCGGTGCATCCATTCGATCGAGTCGGCGTAGACGTTCGGGGTGGCCATCTCCACAGTGGCCGGCAGGTTCAGGATTACCGGCGCCTCCGGCGTGGGTTGCCAGATCTCGGTGACCGCGTTGCAGACCTCGGCGGCGTAACTGAGTTCGGTGCCGGTGTAGGACTCGGGTGAATATTGAAATCGGAAGTCGGTATCGGAGTACTTGCCCGCGTAGGCCACCAGCATCTCGGCCGCCGACGTGGCGATTTTCTTGATTCCTTCGCGCTCCTCCCGGAACACCACCCGGCGCTGCAAGATCGACGTCGAGTTGTAGATGTGCACGATTGCCTGCTGGGCGCCGTGCAGCGCCTCGAAGGTGCGCTCGATCAGCTCAGGTCGGCACTGGGAGAGCACCTGGATACGTACATCCTCGGGTATCGCGTCCTCAGTGATGATCTCGCGAACGAAGTCGAAGTCGGCTTGGCTAGCGGAGGGGAACCCGACCTCGATCTCCTTGAAGCCCATTCCTACCAGCAGATCAAACATGCGTCGCTTGCGGACCGGGCTCATCGGATCGATCAGCGCTTGATTGCCGTCTCGTAGGTCGACCGCGCACCACAGCGGTGCCCGGCTGATCGTCACGTCTGGCCAGGACCGGTCCGGTAGGGAGACCGGTTCCACGGTTTGAGAAAAGGCTCGGTAGCGGTGTATGGGCATTGCGCTGCCGCGCTGGGGATTCCAGCTATTCTGGTCAACCAGGGGGGAACCCTTGGGCAGTCGGATACGGCTGGTATTGCCTGCGATGAATGTATTGCGGCCAATGTTTCTGGACTGAGGAGTCATCTTCTGCTTCTGCGCTCTCTGGGCTCTGGGCCGCTGGGCTCTGGGCGAGTCGGGAAATCCGACCGGCAGATGCGCGCGCGGGCGACTCCGCGACGGGGGGCCGGTCGCGTCAGACCCCGTCGCGGCAGCGAAGCAGGAGGGCGCGTGCCACACGCTGACCGTAGCCCGGGGGAGCGGCCGGTACGCAACCGGTCTCCCGAATGGTGGGAGAGATGACGCCGTAGTACGGCGGGTTTCACCGGTGAGTGCCCGTGCACGCACGGTGTCAACCGTGGCAGACTTTCAGGCATGACCACTAGCCGCACGTCGGTCCGCGCCAGGCGCACCAGGGTCGCCGCAGGCCTTGCAGCCCTGCTCCGGATCGTGGGCGGGCTGTTTGTTTTGATCTTGGTTGCGCACATCGTGCTGACCTTGGGCGATGCGAACCCGGCTAACAGCATCACCAGGCTGGTGGCGTACTGGGCGGACCGACTCCAGCTGGGCTTCCGCGGTCTGTTCGCCCCGCAAAACCCCAAGACGCGCGTCGTCGTCGACTACGGCCTGCCTGCCGCCGTTTGGCTTATCGCAACCTGGGTACTGGTACGTCTGGTGCGACGCTTCGGTTGAGCAGCCACCACAGCGGTCACCCGGTCAATCAGCCTGCTGTCCTCCAGGCGCCGATTACTGGCTGTGGGCCGACACTGGGCGCGCCGCTCGGCGACTATTCCGGGTGAATGAGGCAATCTCCACCCACTAGAGTGAATGCATAACTTACTGTCATTATCGGCCGGGAACGACGCTCGACCTCGGTATGTAACAGCCGGGTTGTTCCTCTTGAGTGTAACGTTGGGTAACCGACCATAGCGGGTCACTGGGCCGCTGATCAGCCCAGACGTTGGGCTGATCAGCGAGACCGCGCGCTGCTCTCTGTCGCGTCGTATGTCGGCATTAGCGCAGCTCAGCGTCGGTACACTGATCACCAAGGTTACGGTTGCGAGTGCGCCGAAGAGGCTTAAAACGGTCTTTGCCGTCGCCATTGGCGGGTATGAATGGTCGTAGAGATGGGAGACGCCACTACGCTCCGTCTCCGGGAGTCACCCACTTGCTTTCTTGGTCCACATCCTCCAAGCTGCCGCGTACCTGACGGGAGCAGCTGCCCCGGGGAAGGCGTGCTGAGAAAGGAGGCCGTCCAGCGGCGTCGGCCGTTGCGGCGACTACTAGCTCAGTGGTGCCGTAACTCCCCGCCCAGCACGCTTCCCTAGCATGAAAAAATTCTGCACTAAGGAAGCGGTGGTGGAGTTGGCAAGAACGGATGCTCGTTCCAGGGGATCTGGAGGAGCTGGACTGTTCAACGTTATCAGTGTCGTGATCCTCGTTGTCGGTGTCTTGGCCATCGGCATCGCGGCCGCCTTGCTCGCCCGGACGCTGGCGGCGGCACAGAGCATCGATAAGAAGGCGCAGACCATCGCCGGAAACGCCGGCAAGATCGACGTCGCGACCAATCCGGTCATCGAGTTGAATCGGACCAATGAGCTTGCCGCCTCGATCTTGCAGAGCGCCAAGCCTCTCCAGGGTCTGCTCAACACGACCGACGCCACCGCCCGGGACATCGACGGCCTGGCTAAGTCGATCAACGGGACCGCGGGAACCATCAACGGTACGGCCGGCACCATCAACGGCACCGCCACCACGATCAACGGTTCGGCACGCGACATCAACGCGAGCGTCGCGACGATCAATGGCACTGCGGCCACCATTAACAGCACCGCCAAGGGGATCGACAACCGGGCAGCAGCCATCCTCGACGTTGCACAGCGCATCGACGTGGACGCCGCGAACATCAATGACGCCCTGGCTCGGACCGTCGTCATCGCCAGGAACATCCGGATTGACGCCGGCAACATCATCGGCCAGGCGATCAACATTGAGTTCACGTCTCGCTGCATCGATGCCAAGCTGCGTCTCAGCTTGATCAACCCGCCGGTTCCGGCCTGCTAGGAGGATGGAAGATGACAACAACGGAATTCTCCAGAACGTCGTCGACCGCGCCGCCTTCTGCTGGGTCCAGCTCGTTCGCTCGGTTTCTATGGATCTTCACCACCATCGGTCTGGTCGTCGTTATCGTCGTCATCGGCTTCCTGATCGGTATCGTCCGGGCGCTGGAGTCGATCGACAACGGTCTGTTCACAGCGTCTAGTTCGGTGACAGGTGCCACAGGTAACGTTCAGCCCCTGCCCAACTACATCCAGACGATCAACGCAGCGCTGACCGACATCGACACGGCCCTGAAGCCGATCCGGGGTCAGGTCGCCGATGCCACCGCGTCGCTGGTGTCCATCAAGGGCACTGCCCAGAGCATCGACGCGTCCTTGAAGGACACCTCCGGGTCACTGGTCAACACGTCGAATTCGCTGGTCGACACCTCGGGAACCCTGGTCAGTGTCACGCAGACAGCGCAGTTCATCTCGACCTCGCTGGTGGACACCTCCAACGTGCTGCTCAATGTTCTGGGCATTGCTCAGTCGATCGACGGTACCCTGGAGTCGATTCAGAATGCGGACAGCCGAGGAACCGCCCTGGTGGTCCCTCAGGTCAACGACATCAACAACTCCCTCATCGGAGCTGAGCAGGACCTGTTCAACATCAACCTTCAGCTCTTCGAGGCTGAGAAGCACCTTGTCAACATCTGCTCTGGTCCGGTGCCAGCTCTGCTGCCTCCGTTCAAGTGCCGCCCGTAGGAGGTGACTGATGCGACGTTTAACATCCACGGCTCTCCCGGGGATCATGCTCGTCATCGTGATCCTCTGGGCGTTGGTCGCGGTGATCTTCTTGACCGGTATCCTGGCTGCGGCCAACCGGATCGAGAGCCGGGTCGGCGTCATCAATAGTGCGCTGACTCCGATCAACAGCAAGCTCAACACGGTCCCGGTCCTCACTCAGGTTTCGGACACCGCTAATCAGATCCGCGATGCTGCTTCGAATCTCAGCCCCACCATCGGTCGCATCACGGATAACGCCGCCAGTATCGACGCCAGCCTTAAGTCGGTGAACGAAGCTGTCGGGCCGATCAACAAGTCGGCCAAGGCCATCAATGCTTCGGTGCTGGAAATTAACAGCGCTGTACAGACGATCGGGCCGAACTTGACCACGGTCCTGGGTAATGCCAGGTCCATCAACGCTTCGGTGCACTCGATCGATGGGGAGCTCGCCGGCACGCTGGACAACGTGTACGACATCAGGGCCCGCGTCGTCACCGTCACCGGTCAGGCCGATGACATCAACCGGTCCGCTAAGACCATCGATGGTGACACCTCGGTCATCAGCAATGCGGTAGGCACTGCTCCGTTCCGCGGCACGGTCAACGGCAATGCTTACGCGATCGAACAGAACCCGCTCCTCCTGAGGAGTGGGAACGCCGGAGTGATGAAGGAAATGATTCTTGCGTCGGCGCGCAAGGATCCTGCGGCAGCACAGCAGGGAATCCCGGCGTTCGATCTGCTTCCGCAGATCTCCGCGCTCGGATTGCCCGCATTGCCGCCGCTACCCACCACTGCACTCCCGTCGGTACTGGGCAACCTGCTCCAGGGCCTGCCGGTGCTGAATGACACCGGGGACCTCCTCGGCCAGGTGGTGGCACCGAAGTAGTCGCAGAATTTTTCAGTTAGTCCCATCCGGGGGCGTCGGCCACACCAGGTCGTCGCCCCCGGATTGTTTTGTGCTGCCGAGTCAAAGTTTGAGCGGCTCGGCGTGGCCGGCGATCTGGATGTCGGTGCCCGCTGGAGCGAGCTCGCGGAACAACCCGTAGTGCTTTTCCGGTGTGGCCAGGATGGCCTGATGGATCGGCACAGCCAGGGATGGAGCGACGGCGCGCAGGTAGTCCACCGCCTCGGAGACCTTCAGCCATGGCGCAGCGGTGGGCAGCAGCAGCAGATCGATGGGGCGAGGCGGTGCGCTGAAGGAGTCGCCGGGGTGCAGCACGGTTCCGGCGTCACCATCGATCAGGTAGCCGTTGTTCGGGACCACCGGGATGTCCGGATGGATCACACCGTGATCACCGCCGATCACCTCAACGCCTGCGCCGGCCAGCTCCAGCTGCTGGCCAGGACCGACCACCCGGTGCACGACGCCCGCGGCGGCCAGCAATGGCGCCGAGCCGGAGTCGACCAGTAGCTCTGCCGTCGGGTTAGCAGCCAGCAGGGCGGGCAGCCGGTCGATGTCCAGATGATCAGGGTGCTGGTGGGTCACCAGAATCGCGTCCAGCTCGGTCAGCTGGTCGAAGCCGGTGGAATAGATCCCGGGATCCAGCAGCAGCCGCGCGGTCCCGGTCTCGACCAGCACGCAGGACTGCCCGAGGTGAACGATCTGCACGGCACCTACTTCCTATCCGGCCAGCGTGTCACCTCCCGGCCGAGCGCGGGTAGCCTCACCAGGGTGCCACGAGTGGTCGTCGACGTCGTCCCGAAGCCTGAGATTCTCGACCCGCAGGGTCAAGCGATCATGCGTGCGTTGCCCCGTCTGGGCGTGCACGGGGTTCGCGACGTGCGGCAGGGCAAGCATTTCGTCCTCGACGTCGAGGACGACGTTGACGCGCAGACGTTGCATCGCATCGCGGGCGAGTTGCTCGCCAACCCGGTCATTGAAGACTGGACGGTGCGCAGGCTGTGAGCCATCACGGGATGGGCACCGGCGGGCTCAGTACGGCTCGCATCGGCGTCATCACCTTTCCCGGCACGCTCGATGACGTCGACGCCCTCCGCGCAGTGCGCCACGCCGGGGCCGAGCCGGTAGCGCTGTGGCATGCCGACGAGGACCTGCACGGGGTGGACGCCGTGGTGGTGCCGGGCGGGTTTTCCTATGGCGACTATCTGCGGGCCGGCGCGATCGCGGCGCACCAACCGGTGTTGCGCGCTGTGGTCAATGCGGCCAGTCGCCGCACTCCGATCCTGGGCATCTGCAACGGTTTCCAGATCCTGTGCGAGGCGAACTTGCTGCCTGGCGCGCTGGTACGCAACGCAGGGTTGCACTTCCTCTGCCGTGATCAGCGATTGCGGGTGGAGAGCAATGCGACGGCGTGGACGGGTCGGTACGCCCCCGGCGCTGAGATCGTCGTGCCGTTGAAGTCCATCGAGGGCCGGTATGTGGCCGATGAGCTCACGCTAGCCGCGCTGGAGGGCGACGGTCGCGTGGTGTTTCGCTACCTCGGCGGCAATCCGAACGGTGCGGTCAACGACATCGCCGGGATCACGTCGGCCGATGGACGGGTGGTCGGTGTGATGCCGCATCCCGAGCACGCGATCGACCCGCTCACCGGTCCGTCCAGCGATGGCTTGGACCTGTTCCGCTCCGCCGTCGACGCCGTGCTCGCCTCGGTGCGCGCCTAAAGGCCTTGCTCCGGAACGGTAGGGCCCTCTCCGCGGCCTGCCCAGCCTGGTAGCAGGTCGGCGATCGCAACGTTGATGGCGAAGGGCTCGCTGACGGACAGCTGCGGGCTGGTGCCGGTCATATGGTACGTGCCACTGTGTTTGATGCCGTAAGTACTGACTAGCGGCGGCTCCAGCTCGATCCGCCAGTAGTTCGGGATTCCGTAGTTCGCATACAGGGCGGGTTTGGTCGCGCGGTCCTCCAGGTGACTGCCCGGTGACTCGATCTCGATGGCCACCAGCACCTCGGACGGCGCGAACCAATGCCGCCCCGGCTGGTTGCTGCGCACCACCAGGACGTCGGGAATCCGGGTCAACTGTCGCCCGAAGCGGATCTCCACCGCCTGCGTGACCGCGAGTGGTTCGGACGCGACCGCCTCCAGACGGACCAGCAGGCGGGCCGCGACGGCCTGATGCAGGCTCGACGGCGAGGGTGACACAGTCAGCGCTCCATCTGTGAGCTCGTACCGGTGGTGGCTTTCCGGGAACGCGTCGAGATCATCGACACTCCAGCCACCGGATGGGATGGTCAGCGCTGGCTCGGTCATCGTGGCCTCCTCCTGGTGGGTGGAGTCTAGGACGCCGCATAGTCTCGATGGGTGAGCAACACTGAGCAGCCCCAGCCCTACCGCGAACTGGGCCTGGCCGATGATGAGTACGCGCGGATCCAGGAGATCTTGGGGCGCCAACCCACGGTTGCGGAGCTGGCGATGTACTCGGTGATGTGGAGCGAGCACTGCTCGTATAAATCGTCCAAAGTGCACTTACGATATTTCGGCGAGACCACCACTGAGCAGATGCGCCAACGGATGCTCGCGGGTATCGGGGAGAACGCCGGCGTTGTCGAGGTCGGCGACGGCTGGGCGGTGACGTTCAAAATCGAGTCCCACAACCATCCGTCCTATGTGGAGCCCTACCAGGGCGCGGCGACCGGTGTCGGTGGGATCGTGCGGGACATCATGGCCATGGGTGCCCGCCCTATCGCGGTCGCGGACTCGCTCCGTTTCGGACCGGCCGGTGCGCTGGATACCGCCCGGGTGCTGCCCGGAGTCGTCGCCGGGATCGGGGGTTACGGCAATTGTCTTGGCCTGCCCAACATCGGTGGCGAGCTGGTGTTCGACCCGTCATATGCGGGTAACCCCCTGGTCAATGCGCTATGTGTCGGAGTGATGCGGGTGAGCGACCTGCACCTGGCGCACGCCAGCGGCGCCGGAAATAAGATCGTCTTATTCGGTGCGCGCACCGGGCGCGACGGCATCGGCGGGGTCTCGGTGCTGGCCAGCGAAAGTTTCAGCGCCAATTCCGGAGGCCCTGACGGCGCGGACCATGGCGCCGGCAGAAAGAAGCTGCCCAGCGTGCAGGTAGGCGACCCCTTCGCGGAGAAGGTGCTGATCGAATGCTGCCTGGAGCTCTTCGCGGGCGATCTGGTGGCCGGCATCCAGGATCTCGGTGGGGCCGGTCTGTCTTGCGCGACCAGCGAACTGGCCAGCGCCGGCGACGGCGGCATGCAGGTGGATCTCGACGTGGTGCCGCTGCGGGTACCGGGCATGACACCGGCCGAGATCCTGTGCAGCGAGTCCCAGGAGCGGATGTGCGCGGTGGTGCATCCCTCCGATGTGGACGATTTCATGGCGGTCTGCGCCAAATGGGAGGTCACCGCCACAGTGATCGGTGAGGTCACCGGCGGCGAGCGACTTGTTATCACGTCTGGGGGCCGGCCCGTCGTGGATGTGCCGCCCCGCACCGTCGCGCACCAGGGCCCGATCTACCAACGCCCGGTGCAACGACCGTCCACGCAGGACGACCTGCAAGCGTCCACCCCCGACGTTCTGGCACGACCCTCCACAACGGATGGACTGCGCGCCACGGTGCTGCGGATGCTGGCCAGCCCCGGGTTGTGCTCGCGAGCCTGGGTCACCGATCAATACGACCGCTACGTGCGGGGCGGCACCGTGCTCGCCCCACCCAGTGACGCCGGCATGGTGCGCATCGACGAGACCACGCAGCGCGGAGTGGCGGTGGCCACCGATTGCAATGCCCGGTACTGCGCGCTGGACCCTTACACCGGCACCCAGCTGGCACTGGCCGAGGCGTACCGCAATGTCGCGGTCAGCGGCGCCACCCCACTGGCCGTGACGAACTGCCTCAACTTCGGCGCGCCCACCGACCCCGGTGTGATGTGGCAGTTCGAGCAGGCCGTCCGCGGTCTCGCCGACGGTTGCGCCTGCTTGGGCATTCCGGTCACCGGTGGGAACGTGAGTTTCTACAACCAAACCGGAGACACCGCCATCCTGCCCACTCCGGTGATCGGGGTACTGGGCGTGATCGATGATGTGCGCTGCCGGATCCCGACCGGGTTGGGCAACGTCGGGGACGAGCTGTGGCTGCTCGGCGACACCCGTGAGGAGTTCGGCGGCAGCGAATGGGCCCATGAGGTGCACGGGCACCTCGGTGGTCGCCCACCCGCAGTGGACCTGGCCCGCGAACAGGCGATCGCCAAAGTACTGGCCGCAGCCTCTCGGGACGGGCTGGTGAGCGCGGCCCATGACCTGTCCGACGGCGGCCTGGTTCAGGCACTGGTGGAGGCCTGCCTGTTGAGCGGGCGCGGCGCCCAGGTCACCCTGCCCCCGCACCTTGACCCGTTCGTCGCGCTGTTCTCCGAGTCCTCAGCCCGCGTCCTGTTCGGCGTGTCGCGGGCTCATGCACCGCGTGTCGCGCAGCTGTGCTCAGCTGGCGGGGTGCCGGTGACCCGGCTAGGCGAGATCCACACCGCGCCCGTGCTGGAGATCGCTCCTCTCGCCCCCCTCACTCTTACCGAACTCCGCACCGCCTGGGAGTCCACCCTGCCCACCCTGTTCGGTACCCCGATCCCGGGATGACGGACCGGCACATGGACAGCGAGCTCAGCGGCGCGCTTGACGCGGTGGCGGCGTGGCTGGACGGGAAAGGTGCGCGGCCTGCGCGCGAGGAGTTGGCGCGGGCAGTCCGGCTCAGCCTTCGCGTGCTGGCGCAGATCGCTCCCGGCGCTACGGTGGAGGTGCGGGTACCGCCGTTCGCTGCGGTGCAGTGCGTCGCAGGACCCAGACACACCCGTGGTACCCCGCCCAACGTGGTCGAGACCGACGCGCGCACCTGGCTGGAACTTGCCACCGGGCGCGTCTCCTGGGCTGACGCGTTGGGTGATGGGCGGGTAGCGGCCTCGGGTTCTCGCGCTGATGTCTCGAGGTGGGTACCGTTGGTGTCCGGCTGCGGCGGTGCGCGGTCCGGCTGATGACCACCGGCAAGCCACGCTGAGGCGCCGGGGTCGCACATCACCGCGGACATGACCACGATGGGGAATATGACGTTATCCCAGTTCAACTCAGCTGTGGCGGAGTTCGATCGCAGAGTGCGAGCGATCCGGCCTGACCAGTGGCACAACCCCACCCCGTGCGCTGACTGGGACGTCCGCGCGCTGGTGAACCACCTGGTGACCGAGCAGCTCTGGGCGCCGCTGCTGCTTGATGGGGCCACTGTGGACGATGTCGGGGATCGGTTCGAGGGCGATCAGCTCGGCGCTGATCCGGTGGCAGCCTGGACGAATGCCGCGGCCGCGGCACGAGCAGCTTTCGCAGCTCCAGGTGCTCTGCGGCGTTCCGTTGAGCTGTCTTACGGGCGCCGACCCGCCGAGGGATATTGCCAGGAGATGACCATGGACCTCGCCGTGCACGCCTGGGACCTGGCCCGGGCAATCATGGCTGACGAGCACCTCGATGAGGACCTGGTGGACGACGTGCTGGCCTTCATCGAACCTCAGGCTGAGCACCTGGCCAGCAGCGGATTGTTCGCACCACCGATGGCCGTGGGCGCCGATGCCGACGCTCAATCCCGGCTGCTCGCCATGCTCGGACGCCGGCCGTAGCGCGGCCCGCGAGCCACGCCCCTAGACTGGACGTTGTCGGCTCAGATCCCTCACACCCCAAAAGTTTGCCGACACTTCCCCGTGGAGTCGCAGGTGGGCAATAAAGAGCCCCGGCATGACCCCGACCGTCCAGACGACTACACCGGACCGCGCGAAGAGTGCGGTGTGTTCGGGGTGTGGGCGCCCGGCGAGGAGGTCGCCAAGCTGGCCTATTTCGGCCTGTACGCCCTGCAGCACCGGGGCCAGGAAGCCGCTGGCATCGCGGTGTCCGACGGGTCGCAGGTCCTGGTGTTCAAGGATCTCGGACTGGTCAGCCAGGTCTTCGACGAGCAAGTACTCTCCACCCTGTCCGGACATATCGCGGTAGGGCACTGCCGCTACTCCACCACCGGTGCCAGCACCTGGGAGAACGCGCAGCCCACCTTCTGTACTACGGCCACCGGGTCCGGTCTCGCGCTGGGGCACAACGGCAACCTGGTCAACACCGCCGAGCTGCGGGCGCAGGCCTCCAAGCTCGATACTCCTACCCGCCATCGGTCGAGCACCGATTCCGACCTGATCACCGGGTTACTCGCCGCCGCGGCGGCGGACACCGGCATCGAGAATGCTGCCCAGCGGTTGCTGCCCCAGCTGCGGGGAGCATTCTCGCTGATCTTCTGTGATGAGGACACGCTCTATGCCGCCCGAGACGCGCACGGGGTGCGCCCGCTGGTGCTGGGCAGATTGGAGCGCGGCTGGGTGATCGCCAGCGAGACCGCGGCGCTGGACATCGTCGGCGCCAGCTTCGTCCGGGAGGTCGAGCCGGGCGAGTTGCTGGCCATCGACGCCGGCGGCTTGCGAAGTTCTCGTTTCGCCAGCCCTGATCCCAAGGGCTGCGTGTTCGAGTATGTCTATCTGGCCCGCCCGGACACCACGATCGCCGGACGCGGGGTGCACGCCACCCGGGTGGAGACCGGCCGCCGGCTGGCGCAGGAGCACCCGGCCGAGGCTGATCTCGTCATCCCGGTTCCCGAATCAGGCACCCCGGCCGCGATCGGCTACGCGCAGGGCTCGGGCATCCCCTACGGGAAGGGCCTGGTGAAAAACGCCTACGTTGGGCGGACCTTCATCCAGCCGTCCCAAACGATCCGCCAGCTGGGTATCCGGCTCAAGCTCAACCCGCTGCGCGACGTCATCCGCGGTAAGCGCCTGGTGGTGGTGGATGACTCCATCGTGCGCGGCAATACCCAGCGTGCGCTGGTCCGGATGCTACGGGAGGCCGGGGCGATCGAAGTGCATGTCCGGATTTCCAGCCCACCGGTGCGCTGGCCGTGCTTCTACGGCATCGACTTCGCCTCCCGCGCCGAGCTGATCGCCAACGGCGCCGACGTCGATGGGATACGGCGCTCCATCGGGGCGGACAGCCTCGGTTACGTCAGCCTCGAAGGCCTCATCGCCGCCTCGGAGCAGCCGGCCTCCCGGCTGTGCACCGCCTGCTTCGATGGTCGCTACCCGATCCCGCTGCCGCCCGAGGAGTTCATCGGCAAGCACCTGCTCGAAGACCTTGACGGGGTGCAGCGCGGCACCGGGGGAGACGCTGAGCCGGTGTTGCCCGTGGGTGCAGGCGCTCAGGATGCCCTGCGCCGGCCCTGATCGAGACGGCTCGGGCCGGCTCGAACTCCGACCAGGTAACGTGGCTGTTACAGCTCGTAGGGGCAGCGTTCGCGCCATCGTCAACTGTGTCCTGGAGCGCCTGCGATGACCGAGATCGACAGCTCACACGCCACCTACGCCGCGGCCGGAGTGAACATCCTCGCCGGGGAGCAGGCCGTCACCGCGCTGCGGCCACACGCCGAGCGTGCCCGCCGCCCGGAGATGCTGGAAGCGATCGGTGGGTTCGCCGGCCTGTTCAAGCTCAAACTGGATCGCTGGCGTGAACCGGTGCTGGCCAGCTCCACCGACGGTGTCGGCACCAAGATCGCGGTAGCGCAGGCGATGGACGTGCACCACACCATCGGGATCGATCTGGTGGCGATGGTCGTCGACGACCTGGTGGTGTGCGGAGCCGAGCCGTTGTTTCTGCAGGACTACATCGCCGTCGGGAAGGTGGTGCCGGAGCGGATCGCGGAGCTCGTCCGGGGGATCGCCGATGGCTGCGTTCAGGCCGGCTGTGCGTTGCTGGGCGGGGAGACCGCCGAGCACCCCGGGATGATGACCGACGAGGACTACGACTTGTCCGCCACCGGAGTGGGTGTGGTCGAGGCCGACGCCATCCTCGGGCCCGAGTGCGTGCGTCCCGGTGACGTTGTGGTGGCGATGGGTTCTTCGGGGCTGCACTCCAACGGTTATTCGCTGGCCCGCCACGTGCTGCTGGACAGCGCCCGGATGCCATTGGACGGGCATGTCGAGGAGTTCGGCCGCACACTGGGGGAACAGCTGCTCGAACCCACCCGGATCTACGCCAAGGACTGCCTGGCGCTGGTGGCGGAGACCGAGGTGCGGACCTTCGCACATGTCACCGGTGGTGGCTTGGTGGCGAACCTGTCGCGCGTGATGCCCCGGGGGCTAATCGCTGTGCTGGAGCGCGGCAGCTGGACGCCGGCGGCGGAGTTCGCGCTGATCGCCCGCCGGGGCCGGGTGGAGCGCGCCGAGATGGAGCGGACTTTCAACATGGGTGTCGGGATGGTCGCTGTGGTCGACCCGGCCGAAGTGGATCGTGCGCTGGCCGTGCTCACCGCCAGGCATGTACCGGCGTGGGTACTGGGTGAGGTGCACAAGTCCCGGGACGTTGTCATCGAGGTTGCTGCGAAGAACTCCGTCCGCGCAGTGCTCCACGGGGACCATCCACGGTTCTGAGTGCCGGCTCCCTATTCCGACTCTGCCATTTCAACCTCAGCGCAGTCTCAACCTCAGCGCAGCTTCAGCGTCAGCGGCGGCGCTCGTCGTACTCGTCCGCGTAGGCCTCGTCGGCGCGGTCGTCTTCATTGCTGTGGTTGCCGTTGCCGCCCGACAGCTCTCGTTGAAGTGCCTCAAGGTCGGTGACTGGGGAGCTGTACTTGAGCTCCCGAGCTACCTTCGTCTGCTTGGCCTTAGCCCGGCCGCGCCCCATGGCTCGACCCCCTCGCACGCAGGGACGAAGCCATCCGGGGGATCGGCGGCCTCGTTCACTCGACAACATCCGTTGGTTACCACCGTACAGGGTTCCGCTCAGTGGATGCGACGCGGCGGCACCCTCATCGGAGTGTCGGTGCTCGTGTCACTGCTGGGGCTCTAGGGCTCGCAGATCTCCGGTTCGGTGAGTCCGCGTTGCTCGGCGAGCAGCTCGTCCACAGAGGCGGTTCCGCGGGCATACCGAGAACCGATCTCCGCATTGCAGGTGTCCACCACGCGCTGCACCTCGCGGCGGTGCCGGGATACCGACGCCTCCTCCCGCTGGTAGGCCACCAAGGCGCTGTCGAGCTTGTCACCGGCCAGCGCCCCGACATCGGAAAGATCGACATCAGCGACCAGGGCCTCGACCTGGCGTCGGTGTGCTTCGGCCTGCGAGGGCAGCAGCGTCTGGTGGCGGCCCGAGCCGGTTGCCGGGCCCACGGCATTCTCGGCCAGAATCCGCGCCAGCTCGGCCACGACGGGAGCGCTGCCCCCCTCCTGCCGGTGCCGCTGCTCCGCCCGCACGATGTCGATCCGGGCGTGCAACAGCCGGCGAAGGTAGGACAGGTCGGTCTCTTCCTGCGCCGCGTCATCCCGGCGCGCCCGCAACTCACCCAGTCCCAGCTCCGCCAGATCGGCGACGTACGCGGGGTCCAACACCCGGTCGATCCGCCGACGCCCACCAGGACGCACCTCGATCACCCCACCATCCTGCCCCCCAGCCGGTTCGGGTTGCTCCCAGCCCCCCGAACCGAAGAGCTGCGCGTAGCGCGCCAGTGACCCGGGTTGGTGCTAAGGATTTGCCCTGAGGCGGCGTAGGGCTGCCCGGCCGGGAGGTTCGCCGCTGTCCGGAGGGATGGAGTCGGGGTCGACGGAGGCAGCGGCCTGCCCTGCGGATAGCACGGTGGAGGGGTCTACCGTGCGCTTGAGTAGGGCTAGGGCGATGGGACCCAGCTCGTAATGGGTGACTACTGTGCCGACCCGGCCGACCATCCGCTCGCCCGCCTGTACCGGGTCTCCGGTGGTGGGCGCCTTCTCGGGGGACTCCAGGTGCAGCAGCACCATCCGTCGCGGCGGGCGGCCCAGGTTGGCCACTCGAGCGACGGTTTCCTGTCCCCGGTAGCACCCCTTGTCCAGGTGCACCGCTGGACCGATCCAGCCGACTTCGTGCGGGATGGTGCGTTCGTCGGTGTCGATGCCCAGCCGCGGTCGCAGCGCTGCAACCCGGATCGCTTCATACGCCCAGCTGCCGGCCGGGACGGCGCCGGCCTCGACGAGCCGCTGCCAGGCTTGGGTGAGTTCGCCCCGGGGAACCAGCAGGTCCGTCCGGGCCGCCGCCGCCCGCACGAACCCACCCAGTTTCCCGGCCCGCGCCAGCACCTGGTCAGTTGCCGGACCCAGCAGGGACAGCACGGCCAGTTCCGCCGTCGCATCTCGCGGCGCCACGTTCGACCAGAACACCATCGAGGTCAGGTAAGCCAGCAGTTCCGAGGCACGGGTGGGTTCGGTGTCCAGCCACACCGTGTCGCGAACATGGGAGACCACCGCGTGGTGCTCGACGTGGCCTCGCAGATCCAGCACCAGCGCCTCGGTGTGCTCCCCGTCCGCCAGCGCGAGCAAGTGCTGGGACGTGATGGTGTGCAGCCAGCTCAGCCGATCCTCGCCAGGCACGGCGAGCACCTTGCGGTTCGACCGGTCCACCACGGCCGCGCCGCGCTCGGCGGCGCGCTGCTCACCCAGCGGGTCGCCGTAGTGCCAGGCCACCCCGGAGTCTGGAGAGCCCTCGGGTGGGGGCACTGCGCCCGAGGCCTCCAGCAGCGGGGAGGTCACGAGCCGTCGTTCTGCACCGTGGCGTCGGCGTGCTGTGCACAGCGTCCAGAAAGCGCCAGGTGGCTGGGGTCCAGCACAAACCCGAACCGCTGCCGCAATCGCTCGGTGAGGTCCACGAGCTCTGCAGGAGGTATTTCGGTGACGTCTCCGCAGCGGTGGCAGACCAGGTGGACGTGCGCATGCGCCTGGGTGGAGTAAGTCGGCGCGCCGTGCCCGAGGTGAGTGTGCCGTACCAGGTCCAGACCCTCGAGCAGGTCGAGGGTGCGGTAGATGGTGGTGATGTTGACCGCGGGTGCGACGCGTTGCACGTGCGCGCAGATTCGTTCCGGGGTGGCATGCTCCAACTCCCGCACCGCGTCGAGCACGAGTTGCCGTTGCGGGGTCATCCGCATCCCGCGTTCATGCAGCGTGCTGCGCAGGCTGGTGTCCACACCATGATGGTAGCGCCACGCAGTGCATCCGAACACGCACTCGGGCTGATCACCCGGCCAGGATTGGTTGCCACCAATTGACGTTGCCGAACCGACCGCAGCGCGGATAGCGTGAAAGCACACGGGAAAGGAGGTGGTCCAAGGTTGAACGGCTATAGGACTCGTGAGGTGGCTGTCAGCTAGAGCCGCCGACGGCCGTGGAAGGCCACCTCCACCCCGATGGCGTTGACGTCAACGCCAGAGTGGGAGAGGCGGCCGGCGAATCCAAGGCAGTCACCCGGCCCCCGGGGGTTGTCCGAGCACTAGTCCCGCTCGGATCGTGTCGCTCCGCCGACAACTCCCCGGGGGCTGACTGCTGTTCGCCGCACCTCAGCCGATCGTCGGCAGCCTCAGCCAATCACTCGATGGAGGCGGGTAGAGACGTGTGGCTGCATGGAGTGGCCGACCATCGCGCGTTGCTCGACGTAGGCGAGGTCGCCGCCTTCGACAATGCCGTATAGGCGGTGCGCCCCGGTGACCTCTTTAGCCGAGGCGCTGCGCACCACTGCGTCGGTGGCCAGTTCCCACGAGGTCTGACTGCGCGGACGCCCGTAGTACAGCTCCACTATGCCGGTCCCGTGTGCCGCGAGAACCTCGATGGTGTCATCGGCCTGGGGACGCCAGAACCCGGTTTCCCTGGCCGCCGGCCGGATTACCCGGCCGTCCGCGTCGAGCAGCCAGGCCCGCGCTTCATAGCGCAGGAACGGCCGCCCGTCGTGGCAGAACACCACCTGCTGACCGAAGTGGTACGGCCCGTCGATGGTCGGGTAGACGATCTCTCCTTCACCGCGCCAGACGCCGACCAAAGGCAGCAGCATGAGGCAGTTCGGGTGCAGCTCGGGGCCCTCGCGCAGGTTAGCGGTGTCGCCGGGAATCGGTAGATCGGTGAACTCGGGAATATTCCGGACGCCGGTGCTCTGCGCGCGCTCAGCGGCGATCCGCAGTGCCTCGTCGCCGCTGGACCCGCCGGGAGCTGTCACGCCCGAGATCATATGACCCGTGAGTGGCGATGCGAGCGCCAGCTCACATCGCCACTCACGGGTCGGTGCGCCGACATCATCCCACTTGCAGCTGCAGCAATTGGAGCTTGGAGCCCTCCAGCTCCACCTCGAAGACGCCAGCGGTGTTCGCAGTAAATGCGACCGACCCGGTGGCGCCCGGGGGAACCTTGGCCTTGCGATCGTAACCGTGCACGTGGATCTCATCGCCCACATCGCTGGTCACCGACACGATGACGGGGGTGCCCAAGGGCACTGCGACCCGGCCGGTGTCGCCGCTGGCTTTTCCACCCCGGACTTTGATGTTGATCGTGTGCACGGTCGGTGCAGCCGGTGCCGCTGCCGCGCCAGCCGGCTTGGAGCCGGGCGCTGAAGCGGCTCCATCCTGTGTATGCCCGCAGCCACTGAGTGCACCCACCGCGACTGCTCCCGCTGTCAACACAACCGCCACCCGACTCATGTACGTACCTCCCCGGTTACTTCCTGTGCAAGGCCAACAGCCTGCCATGTGGCTCGCTGCGGCACTGCATCGCGCGCCGGACGCAAGGCCGGTCGCCTCGCCGAGGGCGGTCACCTGGTGGTGTGCTCTGCCCTGAGCGCACCGTTACCCGGTGGTGACTACACCGTGGTGATGCGATCGGCGGTGATCTGCCGACGCACGGTAACCATTGCTCCTTGCCGCGGCACCATCGTCACGTGGCGGGGCCGTACCGGCTCATCCGGCGCGGTGGTCGGCGCCAGCTCTACCTTGGTCAGGACCTCCCGCAGCACTGTGCGCATCTCCACTTGCGCGAAGGCGGCGCCGAGGCAGCGGCGTACTCCCCCGCCGAAGGGTAGCCAGACGGCCGGGTTGGGTCGCGCCTCGACGAAGCGCTGCGGACGGAACTCGTCGGGGTCGGGGTAGTTCCGGCTGCTGTGGTGCACCAGATTGATGCTGGCAGCCAGGATGACTCCAGCCGGAATGCGGTAGCCGCCCAGTTCCAGTGCAGCGGTGAGTTTGCGGCCGAACTCGAAGACCACCGGTCGCACCCGCAGGCTCTCCTTGCACACTGCGTCGAGCCAGGCGTCGTCTCCGTCGGCAGCGGCGTGCGCGGTGCGGGCTAGCAGCTCGGGGTGGCGGGTGAGCCGCTCGAAGGCCCAGGACAGCGCGGTGGCGGTGGTGTCGTGCCCGGCCAGGAGCAGAGTGACGAGCTGGTCGACGAGCTCGTCGTCGAGCATCTGCGCCTGCGTGCCGTCCACGCTGCGTACCAGCATCGCCAGTGCGTCCGTGCGCTGTGCCAGCTGCGGGTCGGCGCGGCAGCGGGTGACTTCGTCGGTGAGCAGCGCCAGGGCTGCTGCTCTGCGCTCGGCGCGGCGGCGCCACATGCCGAACCGGAGCAGCGCCTCCGGCGGCGGGATCAGCTCCACCGGCGAGCCGATCTCCAGCATCGGCGGTAACGCTGCTCGCAGTGCAGCGAGCCTGCGCTCGTCGTGCACTCCGATGACGGTGCGGAGGATGATCTCAAGGGTGAGCCGCTGCATGCGGGGAAATAACGGGAACTGCTCTCCTACTGGCCACCGAGCGACCTCCTCGGCGGTGATGGTGATCATCTCGGCGACCTGCCGGCGCACCGAGTCGCCGTGAAACGCCGGCAGCATCATCCCGCGGCTTCGCCGGTGCTGGTCCTCATCGAGCATGAGCAGCGATTTCTTCCCTACCACCTGGGCGAGGGGGAATGCTGCCTCCCCGGCATGGAAGATCGCCGGGTCCCCACGGGTCACCGTTCGGATGTGATCCGCATCGGCCAGGAACACCAGCGTGCCTATCCCGGGTATCCGGACGGTGAACAGATCTCCGTAGAGCCGGTGGCAGGTGTTCACGAAGCGGATCGGATCCAGCCAGATCAGGCCGGCCTGCACAACACCCAGCAGCGGTGGGCCGGGAGGTAACGTGCTGGCCATACTTCGGAAATATACATACGTTTGTACTGCTACGAGCGGCTGCGCGGCACCATCGCCTACCCCAGACAGCGCCCCCAACACTGCGTTGTCCGGGCTGGGCGGGGTTATCTGGCACTCGATAACCCCGCCCAGCCTGCTGAAGGCGATCAGGACACGGCGACGTCCACCGGGTACAGGCCTGGGCCATCGGCGGTCACGGCCGCTTCACCGTTGCCGGAGTGGTGCAGTGCGCGGACGGTCCAGCTTCCAGGGGCGGTGAAGAAGCGGAAGGTGCCGGACGCGGAGGACACCACCTCGGCGGTGAACTCCCCGGTGCCATCGAGCAACCGGACGAAGGCGCCTCCGAGAGGTTCCTTCGCCGCCCGCACCGTGCCGGCCAGCACGGTCTGCTTGCTCAGATCCGTGCCCGGTGGCAAGTCCTGGGCCTGTTCCGGTGCTCCGCACATGATGATCAGCCTTCGCTGCCGATTGCGATCGGTGCGCCGACCAGCGAGCCGTACTCGGTCCAGGATCCGTCGTAGTTCTTGACGTCGGAGTGCCCCAGCAACTCGTGCAGCACGAACCACGTGTGGCTGGAGCGCTCACCGATCCGGCAGTACGCGATGGTCGACTTGCCCTCGTCCAGCCCGGCCGCCCCGTAGAGCGCCCGCAGCTCGTCGTCGGACTTGAAGGTGCCGTCCTCGTTGGCGGCCTTGGACCACGGCACGTTCAGCGCCGTGGGGATGTGGCCCGGACGCTGCGCCGCCTCCTGCGGCAGGTGCGCCGGCGCCAGGATCTTGCCGGAGAACTCGTCGGGGGAGCGGACGTCGACCAGGTTCTTGGTGCCGATCGCGTCGATCGTCTCCTGGCGGAACGCCCGGAGCGAGGTGTCCTGCTCCTGCGCGGTGTAGCTGGTGGCCGGCCGGCTCACCTCGTCAGTGGTCAGGGGGCGATTGTCGAGTTCCCACTTCTTGCGTCCACCGTCGAGCAGCCGGACGTCGCGGTGCCCGTAGAGCTTGAAGTACCAGTAGGCGTAGGCGGCGAACCAGTTGTTGTTGCCGCCGTAGAGCACCACGGTGTCGTCGTTACTGATGCCCTTGTCCGACAGCAGCTTCTCGAAGGTGCCCCGGTCCACGAAGTCGCGGATCACCGGGTCCTGCAGCTCGGTCTTCCAGTTGATCTTCACCGCTCCGGGGATGTGTCCTGCATCGTAGGCGGTGGTGTCTTCGTCGACCTCGACGAAGACGACGCCATCGGTGCCCAGGTTCTGCTCTGCCCAGTCAGGCGTGACCAGGACGTTTTCGCGGCTCATGCGGCAGCTCCTCGCTCAGTGTGTGCTTCTTGACAATCAGGTGTTCTCCGGCCGCGCAACGGCGCCGGCAGCGGGAGGTGGATGGGAGCAGGGTTCATGGATGCTCCTGACCGTGGGGGATGGGTATCCGGAGGTCAGGGCGGCGGCCCGGCTGATGATCGTCTGATGTACCCGCGATCGGGCGCGAGTCACCGCCCAGTCAGGGCATCCGACACAGGCTACTGTGCAGGCGACAGAAATCGACCGCCCGGCGTTTGGTAAGCAGCGAGTGCACGAAGGCGAGACTAC
>DASYMC010000047.1:0-3876 GCA_036009255.1 Pseudonocardiaceae bacterium | reverse complement strand
TCAGGCATCTGTTGATCGCGGCGATCAATCGCATCGCCGACAGCGAGTTGCCGCCCAGCTCGAAGAAAGAGTCGTCGACCCCGGCGCGCTCTACGCCGAGCACACGAGCGCAAATACCGGCCAGGATCTCCTCAACCGCGTTTGACGGCGGGCGGTACTTGTCGAAATCTCCGTATTCCGGCATAGGCAACGCTGATTTGTCGAGTTTGCCGTTGACCGTCAATGGCAGCGTTTCCACCACTACCAGCGCCGCCGGCACCATGTAGGCCGGCAGCCGCTCAGCCAGTGCGCTGCGCACCGCGGCGGGGTCCAACGCTTCGCGCACCGCCTCGGTAACATAGCCGACCAAGCGTTTGTCGCCGGGACGGTCCTCGCGAGCAATCACCACCGCCTGCTCCACGCTATCCAGCGTGGCCAGGGCAGATTGGATCTCGCCGAGCTCGATGCGATACCCACGGATCTTCACCTGCTCATCGGCGCGTCCCTGATACTGCATCTGTCCGTCAGCGCCTCGGCACACAAGATCACCGGTGCGATACATCCGCGCCCCCGGACCACCGAATGGGCAGCCGACAAACCGCGTAGCGGTCAGGCCCGCTCGCTCGAGATAGCCATAGGACAAGCCTGATCCAGCGATATACAACTCACCGACCACACCGGCCGGCACCGGCCGCAACCATCCATCCAGCACGAAGAAGGCGAGGTGGGGCAGCGGCAGCCCGATCGGGCTGGCGCTGCTGTCGGTGTCAACGCCGGCGATTTCCCGAAACGACGCATGCACCGTCGTCTCGGTCGTGCCGTACAAGTTGACCATCCGCGGTAATCCCAGATGACTATCCAGCCACGTCCGAAGCCGGTGTGGTTCGAGCGCCTCGCCGGCAAGCACCACCGTCTGGAGCTTCAGCTGCTTTCCTATCTCAGGCTGTAGCGCGTCGGCGGTTTGCAGAGCATAGAACGCCGACGGAGTCTGGCTGAGAATGCTGACGCCCTCGGAGACGAGTAAGGCGAGGAAATCCTGCGGCGAGCGGGCGACCGCTTCTGACACGACCACCAGCCGCCCGCCGTAAAGCAGCGCGCCCCAGATTTCCCACACCGAGACGTCGAAGGCCAACGAATGCCACTGCGTCCATACTTGGCCCGCCAGTTCCAGAACTTCTTCTGCTGACTCCAGAAGCTGGCTCACGTTTCGGTGAGTAACTGCGACGCCCTTGGGGACACCGGTGGTGCCCGACGTGTAGATGATGTATGCGATGTCGACCGCGGCAGGGGCTGGCAATGCGGTGGTTGGTTGGCTGTCGATGCGGGCGTCCGCTACGTCGATGACCGGCAGATCCTGTCCCGCCAGCCGTGACCGCAGTTCCGGTGTGGTTATCGCGACTACCGGTTTGGAGTCGCTGAGCATGAACTGAATTCGCGTGTCGGGATGTGCCGGGTCGATAGGCACGTACGCCGCACCTGTCTTCAACACTGCCAATATCGACATGATCGCCCCGGCGGATCGGGAAAATAGCAAGGCCACACGCTCGCCAGGGGCTGCGCCGTGGGCGGCTAGCAGATGTGCCAAACGGTTGGCGGAGTCGTCCAACTCGCGATATGTCCAAGAACGCTCATCGCACGTGATCGCCACGGCGTCCGGCACCTGCGCGACTCTTGCGGCAAACAACAGTGGGATCGACACCGATGTCGGCACGGGCCGAGTCAGCACCGAACGGTTAGCCGCCAAGTCGAAAGTGTCGCTCTGCCCGACACCCAGCACATCCACCGCTGACAACTGACCTTGCGGATCGGCGAGCATCGCCCGCATCACCTGCTCCAGCCGGTTTGCCAAGTCCGGCACCTCAAAGTTCGAGAACGGCAGTCCAGTCCCTGCTGTGCTGAGCGAAAGGTGGTCACTGGCGCCAAGAAAGAACAGCCCAAAGTGATCCACGGGTCCGTGGTTGGTGTAGGTCGCAGTGGCCGGAACACCTGCCAGGTCGAGGGTCAGTCGGGACGGAAGGAAATTCACCGCGACTCGCCTAGCCGGTTGCCCGGCGCCAAGAAGTCGTCCATCGTTCTCAAGCTGGTGCACGGGAAAGCGCTGATGTTGAAGCAGTTCCCTTATACGAGTGTCTACAAGGCGACAAAAATCGGCAACGGAGGCAACCGGCGATGTCTTCAACACAAGCGGCACAATTCCAGCAAGCATCCCGGGAAGAGTTTTCGACTCGGGACGCACCCGTCTACTTACCGGGAAGTCGAGCGCCACTTCTGAACCGTTGGCGCACCAGCGGTGCACTAATAGCGCGCAGGCGGCGGTAACGACGGAAAACCAACGAATGTGATGGACTCTAGCAAACTCTTTAACACCACTTACGACAGCGGCATTCAATAGTACCGGCGCGGATGGCGAGTACGGATCCTGACCGAGGGAGGCCTGAGGCAACTTATAATCGGGACCGCTCTCCTGCGGAAGATTGCTCCGCCAAAAATCCTGATCCTCTAGATATTCCGCCGACGCTTCGTACTCTGACTCGTAAGCGATAAGGTCCCGCAACGGTCGGAAGTATGCAGGAGGGATCGGGTGGCCAGAAACCATTGCAGAATAGATGGTGGCAACCCGGCGGCTTACCAGCGCCATTCCCAATCCATCCACGGCGATGTGATGGCAGGACGCAAACAAGTAGAACTCATCCAGCTGCGTCTGTAGTAAAGCGAATTTGAACAGCGGGCCAGTGAACGGCATCGGCGTGCGCTGGATGATCGACGCTGTCTCACGGACAGCCGAAACGGGATCGTGCGAGCCACGTAGGTCATATAACGCCAACTCGACGTGCGGGTAATCGACCACCTCTTGGAAGACCTGACCATCGACCTCGAAAAACGCCGCCCTGCCTGGTTCGGCCTCTAGAACCGCCTGGTGTATCGCCCGCCTGAGAGGCTCCGCTTCGATTGCGCCTGCGATTTTCACCAACAGGCCAAGCTGAAATTCCGTACCGGTGTAACCCGTCTCCTGCGCAAGCCAAATATCCAGTTGCCGCCGCGTGAGCGGCAATTTCTTCTCAGTCAGTTCCATTCGACCACCGCGTCCCCCAGACCATACGGTCGAGTATCAAATGCCCATGACCACGCCGACTCACTAGCAAGCTCTTGGACCATGTATCGGATCATTTGGACGATGGTCCGGAGAATTCAGTCGAGACGTGCGGATCTTCTTTACGCTACCTGAGGACCAGAGCGTCGGCCCGGCATTTGGATGAAAATCCGGCTCATAATGGAGCACTGTAATTGGGCAGTGGTGGTACTCGGCCATGACTTTCCTATGCCGAGTTCAGCGCTTCGGTATTCATTTTACGACTGCCTTATGCCGCCGTTAACAGCCACTTACTGGAATAACGGGACGACGGCCCATCAGTTGCGCATACGTCGGCATGGCGTCTTAAAGTGCACATAAAGCTAATGCTAGCGAACTTATCATGGCATAAAATATGTCGTCGAGAGCGCACAGCGTAAACTAGCGCGCTTGGCGGCAAAGTCCGCTATCGAGAATACGGCATTCAATGCTGTTGGCTTGGCGCGTTATCCGCGTTGGGTATGCTGCCGCTCTGGCGGGGATCGCTCATAAGCGCAGATCGTCATCACGGCGCCGCAGACCCCGTGCAGTCAATCTGGGGCGCGCAGATCAAACGGCTGAAAGTCGGGACCTCTTAGCGACTTTCGAGTACTACGAAGGAATCCATGGTGGCGGACCTGCGGCGAATCCTCAGGCATGATTACGTTGACCGTGCGCGCGTCATCGCTACTTAGATGACCAAACCCGCCGTGAGCGTTGCCCACGCTGCCGATCTTCTGGAGGAAAGAGCTGGCTCGAAATGTCTGAGGTGACTAGAGAACGCCTGG
>DASYMC010000046.1:0-4187 GCA_036009255.1 Pseudonocardiaceae bacterium | reverse complement strand
GCGTGGTGATGACCCCGCTGCTGAGACGGATGCCGCTGGGTAGTCCACCGGTGCTGCTGGTGCGCCCAGCGCTGGGACTCTGTTGGACCATGAGCACCTCCTGCACCGACACGGACGGTAGGGGCCGACGGTAGGGACGCGCATCACCCGGCGTGGATGACCCGGCAGACGGGCCGGGACCCCGGGCGCCCAGCCTCGGTCGAAGCGGGCGCGACGCCGAGCGAGCGCCGCGGCAGAGACGAGTCCGCGATGAGGACAAGGGAGGGGTGAAGCATGCTGCCCGTCTGAGCCGGGCTGTGCTCCCCCGATTGGACTCGAACCAATAACCCTGGGCAGGCCCGGTCTGGCGCTCGGGACGGCAGGCAGGATCCGCTTCCACGCCACGTCGTCACGGCATCGCGCCGTCGCGTGGTATCGGGACTACGACGGAAAGTGCCGTCAGGTCGAACGCAGCGCCATGACCAAAGCCGCCGCCGATGCAGCGCTACGGCTCGCCCTTCGAGACCGTGCCCGGATCGACGTCGGCGGGGACATCACTCCGAACACGCGAGTGAACGTACTTGCTGAAGCGTGGTTCACCGGCCTCAAGAACCTATGCCCCACAACGATGCAGGCGTACGGAATCGCCTCGATCAGCAGGTCCTCCCGGGTTTGGGCAACCTTCGAGTGCGAGAGCTCAGCGTCGGCACGATCGAGCGGCACCTGCGCCTCATCGCTGGCAAGCACGGCCCGGCCGTGGCGAAGATGACCAAGAGCGTCTTGAGCGGCGTCTGTGGCTTGGCCGCCCGGCATGACGCTCTCGAACGCAATCCCGTCGGGGATAGCGGCAGCATCCAGACCTCGGCCAAGAAGGCGCCGAAGGCCCTCACCCCAGATGAGGCTCGCACGCTCCTCGCCGAGCTCGACGCCGACGGGAGCGCCTTAGCGCTCGTCCCATCGACCACGAGCCCGTCGAACACCACCTTGGTGGACGCCACTTTGCCGTGCGCCGATGAAGCATCTGGGAATCGGATGGGGTCCTTCGGGTAGCGCTCAGTTCTCTAGGTCGGCGAGCCAGCGCAGAGCACGCAGACCCGGAAGGAAGCAGTACTCGCCACCCCGCGTGACCACGAAGCTCGGCATGTTCTGCAGGCGGCGCCGGATGGGCTGCTCGGGGATGGTGACACTGCCCGTTCCGTCGTGGTGCCCGGCCACCGGGTCCTTCTCGCCCGGGTAGCCGATGAAGTTGCCATCGTTGACCCACTCGGACTTGATGAACTCGAACTGCCGGTCCAGGTGAGCGCCGATGAAGACCCCGACGAGGCCCCGATCGGCGCCGTCGTCTTCGAGCACGCCCTCCGGCAGCGGCGGGCCGTAGGTGGTGCCGCGGCGGATGATGCGGTGCAGCCGTGCCACTCCGACGATGGTGGCGTCACGCGGGTTGACGCGCCGGACATGCGCGGTGGCGGGACACTTAAAGCCGCGGTCGTCGTCCTCCCGGTACAGGAAGTCATTGTGGCGCTTCGGATCCGCGCCCAACTCCGGGTCGTCCTTGTCGGGGGCGAGGGCCAGCGGCGCCCCGCTCGGCCAGCGCCCGATCATCTTCGCCCCCAGCCGCGCCTCCTCCTCTTCACTGGAGGTGTTCGCGCGCAGGTACTGGCGCCAGGCCGCCACCTTGGTGTGGAGCTTGCGGACGGCCAGGTAGGTACCGTTGCGCCCCAGGACCTCCGGCTGCGGCATGGGCGGCACATTTCCGGTCTCATCGGGATAGCCGAGGATGAACTCGCCGGCCTTGGTGGGGGCTTCCTTGGGATTGGAGCCAGGAACCGGGCTTCCCTCGATGCTCGGATAGCTGATGCCGTCGCGAAAGCCCAAAGTGGTGCGCCCGGTCGGGAGCTGGTGGACCTCCTGCTGCCAGATCACCTCGACACCGGGCGTCTCCTGCTGGGCCGCGCGGGCTCGCTCCAGCGCCTTCTCCAGACGCCCCTCATCGGGGGAGAGCGCACTCACCACGATGTGTACGTCGGGAGTTCCGAACGGGGCCTCCCAATGCGCCGGATCGCTCTCGCCGACGTCACCGAGCACGTCCGCACGGGCCGCCATGCCCTGCTGGAACTCCGGCGGAAAGCTGTCGAGCGACTCCTGGGATACCCCGAGGGTTCGTAGTCCTTGGTGGGTGAAGGCCACGGCGACCCAGGCATCTTGATTGGGATCGGCGCTGGGGCGTCCACCATCGACCGCCGGCAGCAGCCGCCGCAGCAGGGCACGCCCAGCGTGGCGGTCGTCGACGCGCAGGATGAAGAACCTGCCCACGTACGGCACCGGCCGGCGGTGAAGAGCTCCGCTCTGGATGTCGTCGATCTCCAGGGTCACGCTCGACGCACTGCTGGTTGCCGCTGAGTCCATGATTGCCCTGTCTCCCCAGGTCGAACGATGTCAGCACGGCGGGCACCCGCGGCCGAGCTCTCCTGTCCCGCGCCCCGCGAAACTCCGTGCGAGGGGCGTGGCGATGCCGACCGTGTGCCTGCATGGATGCGCTGAGGGCGACGAGCCGCCATCCGAGAGCACCGAACGGGGGCGTTCTCTCGACTCGGGGTCCGGTTCGTAGCCCTAGCCCGCGGCTTCGTCCATCAGCTTCTGAAAGGCGGGCGTGGCCCGCAGCGCCGCGGCGGCCGGATGATCGAGGTCGAGGACCGCCCGGAACTCGGGGGCATCCAGCACCGCCTGGAACGCCTCATTCACGCGCTGGTCCTTCCAGATCTGCTGGACGGTGAGATCGGGGTAGGAGCTGACGAACATGCCCGCGGGGGCTTGGTGGGCGACGAACCAGTCCTTCACGTTGGGATCGGCGATGCCGGGAAACCCTTCCGTGTGCGAAAAGACCTTGTCGAAGTTGGCCCCAACGGCCGTCTTGGCGAAGTCGTCGATGTAGGTGTCCCAGCTCCCGTCGAAGACGCTGGCGAACATGTGCCGCGTGTCGTTGTCGAAGACCACATGCCGCGCGTCGTGCAATGTGCCGATCTGTTGCAATGCTGCTCGAGCCCCCTCCGCAGCCGCCCCGCTCTCGATTTCGGCGAGCACCTGGCGGAGTGCATCCGCGTGGCCCGGCTTGATTTCGGTAAAGACGGTGAACTCGCCGGCCACCCCATCCGTCATGCCCGGCCGCTGCGGCTGAGCTGACTGGGTGGCTTCTGTCGGTGCCGGCATCGGAGTGTCCCCTTATCACGCGTGTGTCTGGAGCCTGTTGGCCGAGCAACAGTGAGCCAGCGGCTAGCCGCGCAACGCATCACCCGGTCCAGGTGAAAGTCGAGCGATGCTCTTCTCCACCGAGGAGGCACCGCGTTGCGGCTGGGATCGCGCCTGTCGCGTAGGACCGTCACCGGGCGGAATCACGGCGCCGCGGGTGGTGGCTCACCGGCCTTCGGTGTCCGCGGCCGCCGCAGCAGCGCTCGGATCCCGCCGAAGGCGGGTGGGGCCAGCAGCACGATCGGAACGATCGCGAGCGCAGCCACCTTCAGGCCGCCGGCACCGAACAGCGCGCGGATCGCTGCCAGCAGGGACAGCACCCACACCGCGGCGTAGATGAGATCGACCCAGAGGGGTGGGGCGGTGCCCGTCCTCCAGCCCTGCCGTTCCTGAGCGCGCAGCGCGAGGTAGAAGGCCGTGCCCGCGACGGCCCCGGCCACCAGCACGAGCAGGACCACCGAACTGATCAGCGGATTTCGCTCATTGGCCTTGGCCCCGGTGGCGATGAACAGGCCCGCGCACAGCCCGATCACCAGGGCCTGCACCCAGGCTGGCCGCTTGGTCAGGTACGCCGCCAGCAATGCCCAGAGCATCCGATCCTCCTCGCCACCGCCGCCCCTCCGCATGTAGCGCCGCGCCACGGTAGCTGTCATCCGGGCATGTAGACGTCACCTGCGCAGGGTGAACGGGCGCCGCGCCGCGCGGCCTCCTGAACGCACGCCGGTCAATAGGGATGCCTTCGAAGACGGCGATCTTGATGGCATCTCACTGCTGGTCTCCACTGCCCTTAAATGGCCGCTCAAGGTCACCCGCTGCAGCCTTCATGGGATGGCCGAGGTGGCCCGCTACCCGAGCGCGGCAGGCGCATGGCGAGCCGGTCAGCCGGGTCAAGTTGGGGATGGCGGTGCGGTGACGGTTCGGGTAGACGCCGATGACGCGTGAGCGGTCCACGGCGGGCGGTG
>DASYMC010000045.1:0-21537 GCA_036009255.1 Pseudonocardiaceae bacterium | reverse complement strand
CGGGAATTCCGGGCTCGGGAATATTCTCGCCCTTGACGATGGCCTCGTACACCTTCACTCGGCCGAGCACATCGTCGGACTTGATCGTCAGCAGTTCCTGCAGGGTGTACGCCGCCCCGTAGGCCTGCATCGCCCAACATTCCATCTCACCGAAGCGTTGGCCGCCGAATTGCGCCTTTCCGCCCAGGGGTTGCTGCGTGATCATCGAGTACGGTCCGGTCGACCGGGCGTGGATCTTGTCATCGACCAGGTGCAGCAACTTGATGATGTACATGTAGCCGACCGCGACGGGGTAGGGGTAAGGCTCACCGGTGCGGCCGTCGAACAGCTGAGCCTTACCGTCAGGCCCGACCATCTGCTGACCGTCCCGGTTGGGCTGAGTCGAGCTGAGCAGCCCGGTGATCTCCTCCTCCTGGGCCCCGTCGAAGACCGGGGTGGCCACCACGGTGCCCGGCTCGGCCTGCTGAAGGTCCTCGGGTAGTCGGGAAGCCCAGTCCGGGTCACCGTTGATCTGCCACCCGCTCTTGGCTATCCAGCCGAGGTGGGTCTCCAGGATCTGCCCGATGTTCATCCGGCGGGGCACACCGTGGGTGTTGAGGATGATGTCGACCGCCGTCCCGTCCGGCAGGAAGGGCATGTCCTCCACCGGAAGGATCTTGCCGATGACGCCCTTGTTACCGTGCCGGCCGGCGAGCTTGTCGCCGTCCTGGATCTTGCGCTTCTGCGCGACATAGACCCGGACCAGCTCATTGACGCCGGGTGAGAGCTCGTCGTCGTCCTCGCGGGAGAACACCCGGATGCCGATGACCTTGCCGGTCTCGCCATGCGGCACCTTGAGGCTGGTGTCACGGACCTCGCGGGCCTTCTCGCCGAAGATGGCTCGCAGCAACCGCTCCTCGGGGGTCAGCTCGGTTTCGCCCTTAGGGGTGACCTTGCCGACCAGGATGTCGCCGGCCTGCACCTCGGCACCGATCCGGATGATGCCTCTTTCGTCCAGATCCGCTAGTACTTCTTCGGAGACGTTCGGGATGTCCCGGGTGATCTCCTCTGCGCCTAGCTTGGTGTCCCGAGCGTCGATCTCGTGCTCGTCGATGTGGATTGAGGTGAGCACATCGTCCTGCACCAGGCGCTGGCTGAGGATGATCGCGTCTTCGTAGTTGTGGCCCTCCCACGGCATGATCGCCACGAGCAGGTTCTTGCCCAGCGCCATCTCACCGGTGTCGGTGCATGGCCCGTCGGCGATCACCTGGCCGACCTCCACCCGGTCACCTTCGGCCACGATGGGTCGCTGGTTGTTGCAGGTGCCCTGGTTTGAGCGGTGGAACTTGTGCATCCGGTAGGTGAGCCGGCTGCCGTCGTCGGCCATCACGGTGACGTAGTCAGCACACAGCTCCTCGACCACGCCGGCCTTGTCGGCCACCACGACATCGCCCGCATCAACCGCCGCGCGCAGCTCCATGCCGGTTCCCACCAATGGCGACTCGCTGCGCAGCAGCGGCACCGCCTGGCGTTGCATGTTCGCACCCATCAGAGCCCGGTTGGCGTCGTCGTGCTCGACGAACGGGATCATCGCGGTGGCCACCGAGACCATCTGCCGGGGGGAGACGTCCATGTAGTCCACGCCCAGCGGGTCGATGTAGTCCACCTCGACGCCCTTGCGCCGGACCAACACCCGCTCCTCGGCGAAGCTGCCGTCTTCGTCCAGCACCGCGTTGGCCTGCGCGATAACGTGCCGGTCTTCCTCGTCGGCAGTCAGGTAGTCGATCTGCTCGGTGACTTGACCGTCGACCACCTTCCGGTACGGCGTCTCGATGAAACCGAACGGATTGACCCGCGCGTAGGAAGACAACGATCCGATCAATCCGATGTTCGGACCTTCCGGGGTTTCGATCGGGCACATCCGGCCGTAGTGAGACGAGTGCACGTCCCGGACCTCGAACCCGGCCCGTTCCCGGGACAGGCCGCCGGGACCCAGCGCGGACAGCCGCCGCTTGTGGGTCAATCCGGCCAGCGGGTTGGTCTGGTCCATGAATTGGGATAGCTGGGAAGTGCCGAAGAATTCCTTGATCGCCGCTACCACCGGCCGGATGTTGATCAGGGTCTGCGGCGTGATGGCCTCGACGTCCTGGGTGGTCATCCGCTCGCGGACCACTCGCTCCATGCGAGATAGCCCCACCCGGATCTGGTTCTGGATCAGCTCACCCACGGTGCGCAACCGGCGGTTGCCGAAGTGGTCGATGTCGTCGGTCTCCACCGGCACCACGTCATCGGGCCCACCAGCCGCGGCCGGCATCGTGGTCTCGCCGGCGTGCAGCCGGACGAGGTAGTCGATGGTGGTGACGATGTCGTCCTCGGTGAGCACCCCGTTGCGGTACGGCAGAGCCAGACCCAGCTTCTTGTTGGCCTTGTAGCGGCCTACCTTGGCCAGGTCGTAACGCTTGACCTTGAAGAAGAGGTTCTCCAGCAATGCCTGCGCGCTCTCCTTGGTGGGCGGCTCGCCCGGGCGCAGCTTGCGGTAAATGTCCAGCAACGCCTCATCCGGGCCGCCGGTGTGGTCCTTCTCCAGGGTGGCCAGCAGCGTCTCGGAGTGCGCGAACCGCGCCGCGATCCGCTCGGTGGTCCAGCCCAGGGCCTTGAGCAGCACCGTCACCGGCTGGCGGCGCTTACGGTCGATCCGCACGCCGACCGTGTCACGCTTGTCGACGTCGAACTCCAGCCAGGCCCCCCGGCTGGGGATGATCCGGACGCTGTACACGTCCTTGTCGGTGGTCTTGTCCACTGCGTGGTCGAAGTACACGCCAGGGGAGCGGACCAGCTGCGACACCACCACTCGCTCGGTCCCGTTGATGATGAAGGTGCCCTTGTTGGTCATCATCGGGAAATCACCCATGAACACCGTCTGAGATTTGATCTCGCCGGTGTTGTTGTTGGTGAACTCGGCGGTGACGAACAACGGCGCGGCGTAGGTCATGTCCTTGTCCCGGCACTCCTCGACGGAGGCCTTGACCTCGTCGAAGCGCGGGTCGGAGAACGACAGGGACATCGAGCCGGAGAAGTCCTCGATCGGAGAGATCTCCTCGAGTACCTCGGCGAGGCCACCGATGGGCGCCTCGTCACCGGCCTCGATGCGACGCTGATACCACTCGTCGGCACCAACCAACCATTGGAACGATTGGAGCTGCAAGTCCAGCAGATCGGGCACCTGGAGCGGCTCGCGGATCTTCGCGAAAGATGGTCGCGCCGGGGCTCCGGGGAGGCGAGCTACAGAGTTGTGCGCAGCAGAGGTCTTGGTCGGGCGGGAGACTGCCAAGATTGCGTCCTTCCGAACACTAGCGCTGCCGAGCGCAGGATCGCGGGTCCATAGCGGGGTCACCCGAGGACTACGCTCCCGGCGCGGTGTTGGTGCAGTTGCTGATGTAGTTGTGGAATGTCGTGGGTGTTTCGTCGATGCAGTTGTCGTTTGCGGCTGTAGTGTGGGTACAGCCTCGGGGTAACCCTTGACGCAGCCCGGCGAGCCCTGTGCACACGTGATGCCAGGATGTACAACTGTTCGTGTTGCACAGTTGTTCCCGGCTCACAGCGCACGGAGAGATGGTGAGGGCAGCGCAAAGAGGCAGTCTAACCGCTAGGACGGCGACTGTCCAGCACCGGTCTAGACCCGGCGCAAGCGTGGTCCTAGAGTGACCTGCCAGACGGTCCCCGTCAAGGGTTCGTCGTCCGATCAGTGGTCGGATATGCACGATCAGCGGTGATTAACCGATCGGCTCGGCCGATCAGCGCGAGATCCGCCAGGCGAGAGCCGGCCTGGATCGGTGTAGCGGCGGTGTCATGGGTCAGAACGGCTCAACGTCGGCGATCTTCCAGTTACCGGCGATCCGCTGCGCGGTGACACTGAGCCTACCCGCGGCAATGAGAGGCTGCGCTTGCCCGCCGCGGTTGGCCTGCTGATCGATGAACACCATCACGATCGCCCGATCACCATCGAGCACTTTGACGGCCAGCGCGGGCACAGTTGCCACCACCACGGCCTGCTGCCCGGGCGCCAGCTCACGAACACGGGCGAACTGCTGGCGGTAGTCGCGGGCGAACGGTCCGGTGACGACGGCGTCCGCAGCGCGTTCGTTGTCGTCCAGCCGAGCGAAGTCGTAGGAGAAGACGCGTTCCACCGCATCCCGGACCTGCCCGGAGACCTGGGCCGTGGCGCCGGCATCGAGCAACGCGCTGTTGCTCTTCGGCGCAGAATCGAGCAACTGATTCGCCTCGCCGCGAAACCATGCCGCAAACCCGAGCGCGATCACCAGCACAGCGGTCGATGCCACCAGCGCCACAGTCAGACGATGTCGCGGGGACCCCGGCTGCTGCGTCACCTCCTCGACGGTGCCGACGCTGCCGGCGCTGTTTGCCGGATGCGCCGGATCGTCGAGGACGGTCGTACCAGGCCGGTCAATGGGATACCGATCAGGGTTGCGCACTGTTGAAGCGGCGGCTGACCGACCGGCGACCCGCGGCCGGCGGCGCGCTGGCTGGAAACGCTGGGACGGCACAGTCGGCCTCCTATCTCGGTGGCGAGGTCGTGGCCGCAGGACATGCTCCGGGCACTGGGTTCGCCGCACCCACCGGGGCCAACTTGTCGACCTTCCACACCGTGTCCGCACCACCAGTGTCCGGACGACGCATCTCCAGCTGTATTCGCCTGCGTACACAACTGGCCTGGGCGCCCTCGCGCGCAGACGTGACATCCACTCCAACGAGCACCCGTGCGGTACCGGCACGCTCGTCGAGCTCGGCTACCGCGCCATCGAGAGCCCTCGCGGTTGTGGTCGTCTTCGAGTCGGTGATGGCTTGCGCGTAGGTGGCTCGGTTCGCGCGCACTTCGTCGAGCAGCGAGCCGGTCGCCGACTGCTCCCACAGCGTCAACCCGTCCTGCACCCGCCGGAAGTCGAGGGTATTGAGGTTGATCGTCGCCTGTTGGGCATCCTGGAGCACGGTGTCCCGAGCGATACTGCCGGCGAGCAACTCATCGTGGGCGGCGCGGTACCACGACACGCCGAACCAGCCGGCGGTGCCCACCGCGAGCACGGCGGGCACCATGATCGCCACGGTGGCAGTCCGTAGCGGCTCCCCGACAAAGCCGCGGAAGGCACGCAAGGCACCGGTGCTGGTCATGACTGTCCAGGGTAGAGACGTGACAGTGGGTAACTCGCCGCGACCCTCGAGATATCCAGAACTCAACCCTCCAAGATCGACGTGAGGTTGACGATCGACGCGCTGGGCCGCTGGGTGGGCGTCACCGCGGTCGGCGACCGCCCGGATCCACCGGGCGCGACCTGGGCCGGTGTCCCGGCGCGCGGGATGTTCTGCGCACCACGAACATCCGTCGGGCTGCCTGGCGGCTCGGCGCAGGACGCGTCGCGGTTGGCCGGGATGGGCGCGGTGTCCGTGCCGGAGCGCCTGACGGTGCCCTGGTAGCCACGCACGCAGGCGTACGGATCGAAGAAATTGAGCGCCAGTCCAAGGTGGGCGAAGCCGTCATCGGGCACGACCGAAGAATCGGTTCCGCCGGTGACCACCGGGTACACGGACAGCAGGTGGCGCAGCGCGGCCTGGCGGGGCAGCGTGACCCGGGACACGGTGAGCAGGTCGGCGAGTAGCTGCCCGATCTGGGAGCCGCTTTCCTGGATGAGCCCGCTGGTCTGGCCCGCGAACTGCGGCGCCGTCCTGATCAGCCGGCGGATATCCGGATCCGAGGAGCGCAGCTGCGCGGCGAGCAGCGCGAGGTCCCGGCTGAACGAGACGATCGCGCTGGACTGCTCGTTCTGGGTCTGCAAGACCACCCGCCCGTCTCTGATCAGGGTCACGGTCTGCGGCAGGGCCGCGATGGCGTCGTGGGTGAACGCGTCCGTGTTGTCCAGCAGGGTCTGCAGGTCTGTTCCGGTGCCGGTGAAGGCGGTGCCCAGCTCATCCACGACGGTGCGCAGGGAGTCCAGCGGCACCGAGCGGATAAAGGTGTCCAGGTTGGCGATGAGATCTCCGATCGCGACCGGAGTACCGGTCCGAGCCGCCGGGATCACCGACCCGGCGGTCAGCATCGGGCCCTGCGCGCGCCGCGGTCGCAGATCGACGAACTGTTCGCCGATCACGGACAGGTTGCCCACCACGGCGTCGAGGTCAGCCGGGATGGGCGGGGCGCCCGGCTTGATCTCCAGCTGGGCATCGACGCCCTGACTGGTCAGCCGCAATGGTCCGACCCGGCCGACGCTGACACCGCGGTAGGTGACGTCTGCCCCGGTGAATATCCCCCCGGAATCAGTGAGCTGGAGGGTCACCGGGTAGGCACGGGTGCCGAACAGCGCGGCCGCCCCGAGGTAGCGGACGCCGACATAACCCACTCCGAGCACGGTGACGATGGCGAACGCCAGCAGCTGGAGCCGGACCGTTCTGCTGATCATGTCGGTCCTCCCGGTGGTGGAGGCCGCAGCAGCGGGATGAGCACCTCATCCATCCCGCCGGCCCCGGACGCGGACGGCGGTGGTGGGAGCACACCGGAGAGCCCGTGGAGCAGCGGACCGACGGGCGGGCGACCCGGAGCGAGCAACTGCCCGAGCGGCGGGGGCACACCCATCAGCGGCTGCCCTGACGCGGAGAGGTTGTCCAGCACGGTGCCGAGATTCAGATCCGCTCTGACGTAGAGGTTGGAGTAGTCGCCGATGAATGCCTCCCGGGCCGCGCCGTCGGTGAACGGGTAGGTGGCGATGAGTTCCAGCGCGTTCGGCAGGTCTCGGCCGGCCGCGGCTAGCTGCTGCAACGTGGGACGAAGGAGTTGGAGGTCGGCTATCAGGTCGTCGCGGCTGCGGTTGATCGTGCCGGTGGCCACTACCGAGAGCCGGTCCAGTGCTTGCAGCGTGCCGGTGAGCTCGGTGCGCTGGTCGGCGAGCACCTGCAGGCCCGGGGCCAGCCCATCCAACGCGGTGGCGATCTGGCCGCGTTGCCGGGCCAGGGTGGCGGACAGGCGGTTCAGCGCATCCAGCGCCCGGTTGATCTCCGTTTTGCGCGCGTCCAGGCCGGATACCAGTGTGTTCAGGTCCGCCAGCAGCGCCCGCAGCTGCCGCTCATTGCCGGACAGCGCCGCGTTCAGCTCAGTGGCAATGGTCCGGATCTGGTCGACACCACCCCCGTTGAGCAGCAACGACAGTGCACCCAGCACCTCCTCGACGTCGGTGGCGCGGCTCGTGCGGGATGGCGGGATCACCGCACCGTCAGCGAGCCTGCCCTGTGGTGGCTCGGCACTGGGTGCGGCGAGCTCCACGAACTTCTCCCCCAACAGGCTCGTGGTGCGCACTCTTGCGATGGCGTTGGCGGGCAGCTCAACGCTGCGGTTCAACTCCAGGGTGACCATCGCACGCCAGGTGTCCGGGTCCAGCGTGATCTCCCGGACCGCTCCTACCGAGACGTCGTTGACCTTCACCAGCGACTGCGGCACGAGCTCCAGAACGTCGGAGAACTCGGCGGTGACCCGGTAGGGGTTCGCACCGGTGTCCGCGCCACCGGGTAGCGGCACGTTCTGCAGTCCCCCACATCCCGCCACGCCGAGGATCGCCGCAGTGAGCATCACTGCGGCGATCCTCACTGTCAGAATCCGGCTCATCGCCGACCGCCCGGCACCGCGTCCCCCGGAACCCCGTCCCCCGGAACCCCGCCCCCAGGAACAATGGGCAGCGCCAGCAATGGCAGCGGTGGCGGTTGCCCGGCCTGTAGCACGGTGATCACCTGGGCAGCGGTGGGCAGTGGCGCGGCACCGGTGAGCTGGGGCTCCAGCGCCCGGCAGGTCTGCGCGAGCGTCGCAGGCACCTGCCGTGGGGTGCTGCGTCGCAGCAACTCGCAGACCAGCAGGATCGGCGGGGCCCGCAGCTCCTCGATGTTCAGGCGAGTATCCAGGGTGCCGGAGGAGGCGTTGTAGGCGTTGTTCAGGTTGCTCAGCGCAGTGGGCGCGATGTCGATGATCTGGCCCAGCGCTTCGCGTTGCCGGACCAGGACCGCGGTCACCTCGGTGAGCCGGTCCACGTTCGAGCGCAGCACCGCGCGGTTGTCCTGGACGAACGCGGCGACCTCACCCAGCGCGATGGACAGCTCCCGCAGCGCCGCTCCGAGATCCCCACGCTCACCGGCCAGGAAGTTCGACACGTCGGCGAGTTGGCTGGTGAACTGCCGCACCTGCGCGTCGTTCGCGGCGAGAGCGGACACGAAAGACTGCAACTGGGTGACGGTGGCAAACAGCTCCTTGCGGGATCCAGCCAGCGTCGTGGACAGCGCGGCGACGTTGCCGATCGTGTCGTTGATCGCTTGCCCGTTACCCCGCAGGTTGGCCGCCCCGACGTCGAGCAGGTCGGACAATGCTCCTTTTCCTTGGGGACCGGGGCGGTTCGCTCCGGTGGGCCCGAGCATGGTGGCGAGATCGTTCGCGGCGCGGGTCAGATCGTCGATACCCAGCGGGACAGCGGTGCGCTCCACCGGGATGACGCCGCCGTCGGGCATCGTCGGACCGCTGGTGTAGGCGGGGGTGAGCTGGATGCTGCGGCCGGCGACGAGGCTGGGCGAGATCACCACGGCTGAGGCGGCAGCCGGCACGTCGACCGAGTCGTCGACCCTCATCACGACCTTGACCAGGCGGCCTTGGGGCGCCACCGTGGTGATCCGGCCGACCGGCACACCGAGGATCAGCACCGCATTGTCCGGGAACACCCCGACCGCGGAGGTGAGGTAGGCGGTGATGGTGCGCCCGGAACGCGGCGTCAGCCACCACAGGCCGGCCGCCACCAGGAGGCCGAGCACGCAGCTGATGGCGATCAGGCGGCCAATCGAACGGGGCATGCTCAGCACCCCGGCTCGTTGATGGTGAGCGGACCCAGCGCGGTCGGTGGCGGCAGCAGCCCGCATACGTAGTTGTCGAACCAGCGCCCATTGCCCAGCGTGTTGTTGAACAGCCGGATGAATACCGGCTCGAGCTGCAGACCCCGGTCCAGGTTGGCCTGGTTTCGCTGCAACACGGCAGCTACCCGGTCGAGCTGCTCCAGCGCCGGGCGCAGCTGGGCACTGTTGTCCGCGACCAGGCCACGCAGTTGGAGTGAGAGCGCCTGGACGCTGGTCAGCAGCGCGCTGATCGCCTCACGGCGCCGGCCGACCTCGGCCAGCAGCAGGTTGCCGTCGGCGAGTAGCCGCTCGAATTCGGCGTTGCGGCCGGCCAGCACACCGGTCAGCTTGTCGGTGCCGGCCAGTAGGTGGTGGATCTGCTGGTCCCGGCTGGCGATGGTCGCCGACAGCCGGGAGAGTCCATCCAGGGTGCCCCGGACCTGCTCGGGAGTGCCCCGAAAGGTCTCGGCCAGGGTCCGCAGGCTCTGTTCGAGCTGGCCGGTGTCGATCTGATGGAGTGTCCCGGAAAGCCCGTTGAGCGCCTCGATGACGTCATAGGGCGACGCGGTGCGCTGCAGCGGGATAGCCGTGCGGGGATCCAGCGGGCGCTCCCCGCGCGGATCCAGGCTGACCGACTTGGCGCCCAGCAGACTCTTGATCTCGATTGCGGCGTTGGTCTGCTCACCGAGCCAGGCATCGCCCAGCCAGCCATCGCGCAGCCGCAGGGACACCCGCACCCGGTCGCCGGCCAGCTCGACCGCTCTGACCCGGCCGACCTCAACCCCGGCGATGTACACCGCGTCGCCGGCCTGCAGCCCGGCAGCGTCGCTGAACTCGGCGGTGTAGGTGGTGCCAGCATCGATGATGGGCAAGCGATCCACGTTGTACGCGGCGGTGGCGAGCAACGCGAGGACGACCACACCGACGATGCCGATCACGATCGGGTGCCGCGGGCTGATGGAGCTCATGACGAGCACCTCGCCGCGGGCGGCGGTGTGGTCAGCGGCACCACCAGCGGCGCGTTGGTGACCGGCACCGTGATGGTGCCTTCAACCCCGCAGAGGTAGAAGTTGAACCACGAGCCGTAGCTGCCGGCCCGGCTGAGTTTGGTGAGTTTCTCCGGTAGGAACCGCAGCACCCCGTCGATCACCTGCTCGCTGCCGGCCAGGTTGGTGGACAGCGCGCCCAGCGCGGCGATGTCCTCGCGCAACGCCGGCCTGGCGTCGCTGAGCAGGCCGGCAGTGGTGCCGGCGAGCTCGTCAAGGGAGACGATCGCCTGTCCGATCGGCTCGCGGTCCGCGGCCAGCCCCGAGACCAGCCGCTGCAGTTGCAGGATCAGCGCGGAGAGCTGCTCATCCCGGGCGTTCACGGTGTCCAGCACGGCGTTCAGGCTCATGATCAGCTCGCCGACCACCCGGTCCCGGTCGGCGATATCCCTGGTCAGCGAGGAGGTGCTGGCGAGCAGGCTCTCCACGGTGCCGCTCTGACCCTGCAGCACCTGGACGATCTCCCAGGACAACCGGTTGAGCTGCTCCGGGTCCAGTCCCACGAGCAGCGGCTTGAAGCCGTTGAAGAGCACGGTGAGGTTCAGCGGCGGCGTGGTGCGCCCGACCGGGATCAGGCCGCCAGGCGGCAGGCTCTCGCCGACTGGGCCCACACCCCGCGCCAGGGCGAGGTAACGCTGCCCGATGAGGTTGCGGTACAGCACCGATGCGGTCACCGACGCCGGCAGCCGCTGGCCGGACTCCACGCTGAAACCCACTTGCGCGATGCGCCGGTCGACGAGCTCGATGGAATCCACCGTGCCCACCCGGACCCCGGCGATGCGCACGTCGTCGCCTACCAGCAGACCGCTGACATCGGTGAACCGGGCCAGGTAGCTGTTCTTTCCGGTCAGCGTGACGTTGGCGATGGTCAGCGCGACCAGCCCGGTGGCCAGCGCGGTGGCGACGGTGAACACGACCAGTTTGGTCAGTGGTGCGAGCACTCCCCTCACCGCAGCGTCACCTCCGTGCCCCGCAGCAGCGGGCCGAGCAGGAAACTGGTCCAGCTGGGGATCTCCGCGGGTTGCGCGCCACCGGCCGGAGCGAGCAGCACGGTGAGGAAGTGCTGCTCAGCCGGAGAGTTCGGCAGTCCCATGCCGACGGCCTGTGGTGGGGTATTCGCGGGGCCAACGCCCGGCGACGGATCACCGCGGCCCGTGGGCGGCGACGTCGAGCCGTCGTGGATCGGACCGCCCGGGTACTCCGGGAACTTCGTCCCGTCGCGCACGGGGTAGCAACGCGGGCCGCGGTCCTCCTGATAGCGCGGCTCGTCCACCCCCGGCAGGTACTTCCCGCGATTGTTGGTGACCTCCAGGTAGATGTGCAGCCCCGGCTGGCGGGTACCCACCCCGAAGGCCCGATCGAGCTGGGGCACCAGAACGGCGATCGCGTGCAGCAGGCACGGGTACTCCGGGGCGTACCGGGCCAGCGATTCCAGGGTGGGCCTGGAATCGGCGGTCAGCGCGATCAGGTTTTCCCGGTTGTCTCGCAGGAAGCCACGCAGATCCTCGGAGGCCCCGGTGACCGAGACCCACAGCTGTGCGAGGTTCTGCCGCTGCTCCGCGACAGTTCGGGTGGTGACGGACAGATCCGCCAGCGCCGCCAGCAGATCGGGCGCGGCCCGGGTGTAGGTGTCGGCCAGATCAGCAGCCCGGGTGATGTCCTCCTGGAGTTGCGGCAGCACCGTCTTCAGCCCGCTGACCAGCTGCTCGGTCCGGACCAGGGTGTCACCGAGGTGGTGACCGCGTCCGCGCAGCGCCCCGGAGATCGCGCCGAGCGTGCTGGCCAGCTCCTGCGGTCGCACGTCGGCGAGCAGCGGCAGGAGGCGATCCAATGCGGAGTCCAGCTCGGTGGCGGCTCGGCTGCGGTCCTGCGGGATGACGTCGCCCGCCGACAGTGGCCGTCCAGAGGGACGCTCCGGCAGGACCAACGAGACGTACTTCTCCCCGAACAGGGTTTTGGGCAACAACCGGGCGCTGACGTTGTCCGGGATCAATGGCACCATCTCGGGTTTCAGCGCGAGTCCCACGGAGGCGGCGCCACCCGATGAGCTCAGGCCGGTCACCTCACCGACCACCAGCCCGCGGATCTTGACGTCGGCGTGCTTGTCCAGCTGCAGACCGGTGTGGTCGACGCGCAAGGTCACCGGCACACCGTCGGAGAAGGCGCCCGAATACTTGGCGATGGACAGCGCGGCCAGGCAGGCGACCACCAGCAGGAAGGCGACACCTTGCAGCCTGCGCCGGATCACCGTGGTCATCCGGCCACCGGCACCGAGGCGGTCGTACCGAAGATGGCCAGAGTGAGGAAGAAGTCGATGATCGCGACGATCACGATGCAGGCCCGCACCGCGCGTCCCACCGCGATGCCTACCCCGGCCGGTCCGCCGCTGGCCCGGTAACCGTAGTGGCAGCACACCAAGATGATCACGAAAGCGAAGGTGAGCACCTTCACGTAGGACCACAGAACGTCGCTGGCCGGGAGGAACAAGTTGAAGTAATGGTCGTAGGTTCCGCCGGGCAACCCGCTGATCACCGTGACGTTCAGCCGGGACGCGGCGTAGGCCATCACCAACCCGATGGTGTACATCGGGATGACCGCGATAAATCCGGCGATCAGCCGCGTCGTGATCAGATACGGCACGCTGGGCACGCTCATCGTCTCCAGCGCGTCGATCTCCTCAGAGATCCGCATCGCGCCGAGCTCGGCGGTGTAGCCCGCACCGAGCGTGCAGATCAGTGCCTGGGAGGCAACCAGCGGAGCGATGTCGCGGGTGTCGAAGTATGCCGTGACGAAACCGGTGAGCGCCTGGGTGCCCAGGGCATCCAAGGCCCGGAAGCCCTGCAACCCCACGAGACTGCCGACGAACAGGGACAGCGCAGCCATCACACCGGCGGTACCCAGGATGACGATCAAGGCGCCCGATCCGAAGCTGACCTCGGCCAGCAACCGGGCGATCTCCTTGCGGTAGCGCCGCAGGGCCCGTGGGATCCAGCCGATTGCCCGGCCGTAGAGGGAAAGCTGGTCGCCGAAGTCCTCCAGCGTCTCCAGCGCAGACCGCGCGGCCCGCAGAGTCATTCGCGGTCAACCTCCCTTCGGCGGCACGATCTGCAAGTAGATCGCAGTGACCACGAGGTTGATCAGGAACACCAGCACGAAGGAGATGACCACCGACTGGTTGACCGCCTCCCCCACCCCTTTGGGGCCCGGTGGTGGGTTGAGCCCCCGGTAGGCCGCGACGATCCCGGCCACGAGCCCGAATATCGCCGCCTTCAGCTCGCTGACCCAGATGTCCGAGACCTGCGCGAACGTGGTGAAGCTGGCGAGGTAGGCCCCGGGTGTGCCGCCCTGAACCACGACGTTGAAGTAGTAACCGCCCGCGACGCCCACGACGGTGGCCAATCCGTTGAGCACGAGGGCAACCAGAATCATCGCCAGCACCCGGGGCGCCACCAGGCGCTGCACCGGGGAGATGCCGAGCACCTCCAGCGCCTCGATCTCCTCACGGATGGTTCGCGCGCCGAGGTCTGCGCACACCGCTGCACCCCCGGCACCCGCGATGAGCAGCGCGGTGATGATCGGTGCTGCCTGCTGGACGATTGCGAGCACGCTGCCCGCACCGGTTTGAGACTGGGCGCCGAACTGCCGGGCCAGCTGCGCGAGCAGCAGCGCGATCGTCGCGCCGAACGGGATAGTGAACAAAGCGGTGGGTAGCGCGCAGACCTTCGCGACGAACCACGCCTGTTCGACGAATTCCCGCATCTGGAACGGACGCCGGAACAGCCCTCGAGTCACCTCCAGGCCGAGCGCCAACAACTGGCCGGTGTGGACCAAAACGCCGCGCCCCGGGGATCCGCCATTCACGGGCTGTCGATCCCCCCGCGACTACCCTCCCCTGGGTCCTTGTCTATCCAACCGAGACGGTATGAGCGCCGATCGACGTCGGTGAAGCTGGCTCGGATCGCGGCCTGGGCAGCGCTGGGCAGGGTATGCAGCATGCCCATGATTCGGTCCATCCGCCGGTATACCGCCTTGCGGCCGGGCAGGCCCGGCGAGGGCGCCAGCTGGGGCCTGAGCTCAGGTGGCCCCGGCACCTCACCTTGAACCTCAGCGAGCTCGCGCTGCGCCTGCGCGGCGTCCTTCTCCTCCGACATCCCGATCGGGCCCTGCCGGCGCCCGCTGAGGAACTGCGCAATCGCCGGTTCCACACTGGTCAGCAACACCTCACGGGGCCCGAAGGCTGCCAGCCGCTTGCGGTAAAGCATGCCGATGTTGTCCGGCAGGGTCGCCGCGGTGTTGATGTCGTGAGTAACAATCAGGAACGTCGCGTCGGTCTGCGCGTTGAGATCCACGATCAGCTGGTTCAAATATGCGGTACGGACCGGATCGAGCCCCGAGTCCGGCTCGTCGAACAGCACGATCTCCGGGTCGAGCACCAGCGCCCGGGCCAGACCTGCGCGCTTGCGCATTCCCCCAGAAATCTGTCCGGGCAATTTGCGCTCGTCGCCGGTCAACCCAACCAATTCCATTTTCTCACCGACGATGTCACGGATCGCGGTCTCCGATTTTCGAGTGTGCTCGCGGAGTGGGAAGGCGATGTTGTCGTAAAGGTTCATCGAGCCGAACAACGCGCCATCTTGGAACAGCACACCGAAGCGCTTTCGGATCTCGTACAGCTTGCGCTCGCTGCAGCGCACCAGATCGGTGTCGTGAATGACGACCGACCCCCGTTCGGGCTTGAGCAACCCGATCAGGCTCTTGAGAAACACTGACTTGCCGGTGCCTGATGGACCGAGCAAGACGCTGATCTCACCAGCCGGGAGGGTGAGCGTGACGTCGGACCAGATGAGGGAGGGACCGAACGATTTTGTCAGCCCTTCCACTACCACCTCGACGCCCGCGCTCATCCACCCTCCCACGTGCCGGTCAGAACGACTCCGCGTTCGCGATCTTCCAGCTACCGGCGATCCGCTGCGCGGTGATAGAGAGCCTGCCGGTGGCGAGCAGTGGCTTGTCCCGACCGGCCTGGTGCGCCTCCTGGTCAAGGAAGACCACCACGACCGCCTGGTCCCCTTCGAGCATCTTCACGGCAAGGGCGGGCACGGTCGCGATCACCACCGCTTGCTGTCCGGGAGCCTGGTCGCGCACCCGGGCGAACTGCTGACGAAAGTTCTCGACGAACCCGCCAGTGATAACTTCGTTCGCGGCTTTCTCGTTGGCATCCAGCCGAGCGAAGTCATAGGAGTAGACGCGTCGCACCGCTTCGCGTACCTGCGCAGAGACCTCGGCAGTGCCAGCAGTATCCACCAGCGCCTCGTTAGTGGCCGCCGCCGAACCGACCAGCTGGTTCGCCTCGCCGCGGAACCACGCTCCCAGGCCAACGGCGATCGCCAGCGCGGCCAGCAATGCCACCAGGGTCGCCACGCCGGTCAGACGTCGAGGTGGCTTCACCACCTCCTCGGTGTCTGCAGGCAGTGGTGGCGCCGGAATGGTCATCGTCGACGTGCTCCCTATTTCCGGGGACTCTTGTGCGGACCTACTTGGGCGATGAGGGCGGAGGACACGGTCCGTTCTCCGAGTAATTCTCGCCGACCGGTGCCAACGTAGCCACTTTCCAACGGTCACTGGAGCGGATCATGTCGAGACGGACACGTCGATGCACGCAGCCCGGGTCACCACGGTCGAACGACGACGTGACGTCCACTCCGATCAAAACTTGCGCGGTGCCAGCACGTTCGTTGAGGGCGGCCACCGCGGCGTCCAGCAGCACCGCGCTACTGACGGTGAAGGAGTCGGTAATCGCGCGGGCGTAGGTGTTCCGGTTGGACCGCAGATCAGTCAGCAACGGCCCGGTCGCGGACTGTTCCCAGAGGGTCAACCCATCCTGCACCCGCTGGTAGTCGAGGGTATTCAGGGTGAGGGTGGCGCGTTGGGCATCCCGTAGCACGGCGTCGCGTTCCATACCCACGTCGAGCTTGCGGTCGTGCGCGGCGCGGTACCAGCACAGGCCGAACCAGCCCGCGCCGGTGAAGGCGACCGCGGTGATCACCGCGACAGCGAGGATGGCCGTCCGCAGCGGTTTGCTGGCGATGCTGGTCATAGTCATCCAAGGTAAGGAAGTAGAGGTAGGAGATGGCCGTGGGTCGCTAGATTCCACAGGACGGTGGTCGCGCGCGCTGAGGAGGTAGTTCGTGATCACCACCCATGAACACGGGCACCGGAAGAACACGACGGGGCAGTCTGCGTACTGGCAAGCCTGGCTCCCGCGGGATACGACCAGAGCGGTCATCGTCGTAGTGCACGGGATTCATGAGCACTCGACACGCTACGCGCACGTCGGCGCCCGGCTGGCTGCGGCGGGCTACGCGGTCTACGCCGCCGATCACCGCGGGCACGGACAATCCGACGGGCGGCGCGCCAATATCGAACGGATGGCGCTGATCCTGGAGGACCTCAGGTCCTTCGTGCGGTTCGCCGCCGAGCGCCATCCCGGCCTGCCGGTCTTCATGGTGGGCCACTCGCTCGGTGGCCTTATCGCGCTGCACTATGCGCTCGAGTGGGGTGCCCTCGACTGTGGGGCGACCGACTACGGGGCGACCGGATCGGGCAGCACATCGCTGGACGGTGTGGTGGTGTCCGGGCCGGCAGTGACGGCGACGGCCGGTTCGGCGCTGGCACGGCGCCTGGCAGGAGTGCTCTCGGCGCTGGTTCCCAATCTCGGAGTGGCTGCTCTGGATGCCGATCACAAAATCAGCCGGGACCCGGAGGTGGTCCGCGCCTACCGGGAGGACCCGCTGGTGTATCGGGGCAGGATCAAAGCTCGGACTGGGGCCGAGATCCTGGCGGCGATGCAGCGCCTGCCCGGTCGGCTGCCGCGCCTGTCGGTGCCGCTGCTGCTCCTGCACGGCACTGACGATCAGATATGCCCGCTGGCCGGCTCCATCATGGTGCATGACGCAGTGTCGTCCCCCGACCGGACGCTGCGCCGCTACCCTGGCCTCTACCACGAAGTGTTCAACGAGCCTGAGCGCGAGGCGATCCTCACCGACTTAATCTCCTGGCTCAACAATCGGTCTGCATCGCATTCAGCGGGCGCAGCGGGGTTATCGCAGTGCGAATAACCCCGCTGCGCCCACTGAATGGCGGTTGCCGCGCTCAGGTCAGGCTGACCTTGGCGCCGGCTTCCTCCAGCTTTGCTTTGGCGGCTTCGGCCTGATCCTTCGGGACGCCTTCCAGGATGGGCTTGGGAGCGCTCTCGACCAGGTCCTTGGCCTCTTTGAGGCCCAGGCCGGAGACGACCTCACGGACCACCTTGATGACCTGGATCTTCTTTTCGCCGATAGTTTCGAGGACGACGTTGAACTCGTCCTTCTCCTCGGCGGCCGGCGCTTCGGCGGCTCCCCCGGCCGGGCCCGCCGCCACCGCGATCGGCGCCGCGGCGGTGACGTCAAAGGTCTCCTCGAACTTCTTCACGAAATCGCTCAGCTCGAGCAGCGTCATGTCCTTGAACGCATCGAGCAGATCGTCGGTGCTCATCTTCGCCATGATGGCGTGTCTCCTTCTGTGCTCTTTGGATCGTCTTGTGTCGTAGGTGGCTGCGGCCTCGATCAGTCCTCGGCGTGCTCGCCACTCGGCTGCTGCTCCTGCTGCTTGTCTCGCAGGGCTGCCGCCAGCCGGGCGACCTGGGAGGCGGGCTCGGCAAACAGCCTGGCAGCCTTGGAGAGGTTCGCCTTCATCGCGCCGGCCAGCTTGGCCAGCAGCACCTCGCGAGACTCCAGATCCGCCATCCGAGCTACTTCGGCGACGGTCAGCGCCCGTCCGTCCAGGTACCCGCCCTTGATCACGAGTGCGTTGTGCTCACGGGCGAAATCACGCAGCGCCTTCGCCGCGAGCACCGGCTCACCGTGGACGAACGCGATCGCGGTCGGGCCGACGAACAGCTCATCGAGACCTTCCACGCCGGCGTCTCGCGCTGCCCGCGACACCAAGGTGTTCTTGGCGACCCGGTAGGTGGTGTCGGTCCCGAGGGAACGGCGCAGGTTGGTCAGCTGCGTCACGGACAGGCCGCGGTACTCGGTCACGACCGTGGCCGTGGCATTGCGGAACTCCTCCGCGATATCGGCAACGGCATCGACCTTGTCCGGTCTAGCCATGGATCGCCTCCTTGGTTGGATCGCCGGGGCGAACCGGCGGAGAATCACTACCGGCTCAGCCGGCGGGCTGGGTCCGTGTCGTGCGTCTGCTGGCTTGAACGGGCTCACGCGGTGGCCCATGCCTAACCCGGGCCCGAAACGACGAACGCCCCGGCGCAGCAGGCGCGGGGGCGAAGCCAGCGGGCGCTCCAAGGCGCCACGTGACGGCACAACCACATCCTCCTGCGCGGGCCGCCCGCTCCTCGCGGAACCTTCGTAGCGTGCTTTCGGCACGCCAGACCAGCGGTCTTCGGTGGAACTGCAGTCAGCCTAGGCCAACCACATCACTCCCCCCAAACCAGCCCCGTCCCGCTGCCGTGCGGCACCGCGCATGAGGATCAACTTGGCTGCTTGAAGTTCCCAGAACTTGCGAAGCTCCAGTTGGACGGTCGCTTCAGGAAGCGGCCTCGTCAATCATGAGGTTCCGGGTCCGGTTCGGGTCGACGGGGATACCGGGGCCCATGGTCGTAGAAAAGTTGACCTTCTGGAGGTAGCGGCCCTTGGCAGCCGATGGCTTGGCTCGCAGCACCTCGTCGAGGGCAGCCGCATAGTTCTCCACCAGCTTGTCGGCGTCGAACGATACCTTGCCGATGACCAAGTGGAGGTTGGACTGCTTGTCCACCCGAAAATTGATCTTACCGCCCTTGATGTCCGCGACAGCCTTGGCGACGTCGGGAGTCACGGTGCCGGTCTTCGGGTTGGGCATCAAGCCGCGCGGGCCCAATATCCGCGCGATCCGGCCTACCTTGGCCATCTGGTCCGGAGCCGCGATCGCGGCATCGAAATCCAGCCAGCCGCCCTGGATTCGGGCGATGAGCTCCTCGGAGCCGACCGCGTCGGCGCCGGCCGCGTTGGCCTCGGCAGCGCGGTCACCGCTGGCGAAGACGATGACGCGGACGGTCTTGCCGGTGCCGTGGGGCAGGTTCACCGTGCCGCGAACCATCTGATCGGCCTTGCGGGGGTCAACACCTAACCGCATGGCCACCTCGACAGTGGCGTCCATCGACGTCGGGGAGGTCTCCTTGGCCAGCGCCGCAGCCTCCAGCGGACTGTAAAGCCGGCTACGGTCAATTTTCTCGGTGGCCTGCCGATAGGCCTTACTGCGCTTCATTTCACTGCCCTCTCAGGGATCAGTCGTGGTCCGGACCAGCGCTTGGCCCTGCCACATCTACTTGCTGCTTGGCATACCTACTTCAGTCGGATCGAACGCCCACGCTGGCGCTCTCATCCCCCCGGTAGGGGATGCAGCTGGCTAGTCGACCACCGTGATGCCCATCGATCGGGCAGTGCCAGCGATGATCTTGATGGCGGCATCGATGTCATTGGCGTTGAGGTCTTCACGTTTGCGCTCGGCAATCGCCCGCAACTGTTCGCGACCGATCTTGGCGACCTTGGCTTTGTGCGGCTCAGCCGAGCCCTTGGCGATTCCGGCCGCCTTGAGCAACAGCACCGATGCCGGCGGTGTTTTGAGCACGAAGTCGAACGAGCGGTCCTCGTAAACCGAGATCACAGCAGGCACGACCTCGCCGCGGTTGTTCTGCGTCGCAGCGTTGTACGCCTTGCAGAACTCCATGATGTTCAGACCGTGCGGGCCTAGCGCCTGCCCGACTGAGGCCGGGTTCGCGGTACCCGCCTCCAGTGCAAGCTTCACGGTGGCCGCAAGCCTCTTCCGTCTCTTGGGGGGCATGATTCCTTCCTGGCCTGTAGGTGATTACCACCGGCGGTGCACCGGTCAGATCTTGGCCACCTGGCTGAACGAGAGCTCGACGGGTGTCTCCCGACCGAAGATCGACACCAGCACTTTGAGTTTCTGTGCGTCGACGTTGACCTCGTTGATCGTGGCAGGCAACGTCGCGAACGGGCCGTCCATGACGGTAACCGACTCGCCCACCTCGAAGTCGACCTCGATCGTGGGCTTCGCCCCGCCGACACCGCCGGCATGTTTGCCGGCGCCAACCGGCACCTTCGGTTGCGCCACCCGAGGCGCGAGAAACTTCAGCACCTCGTCCAGGGTCAGCGGCGAGGGTCGCGAGGTGGCTCCGACGAATCCGGTGACGCCTGGCGTGTTGCGCACGGCGCTCCACGATGCGTCATTAAGATCCATCCGGACCAGGATGTAACCTGGCAACACCTTGCGCTGCACCTGCTTGCGCTGCCCGTTCTTGATCTCGGTGACCTCTTCGGTGGGCACTTCCACCTGAAAGATGTATTCCTCGACGTCCAATGTCTGGATCCGGGTCTCCAGGTTGGCCTTCACCTTGTTCTCGTAGCCGGCGTAGGAGTGCACCACGTACCACGCACCGGGAGCGGTGGCCAGCGCCGATCGGAGCTCGTCAACCGGGTCCGCGGGCTCGACGGGCTGCGCCCGCGCCACCTCCGCGTCCTGGTCGGCGTTCTCGACTGCCTGGCTGATCTCCTGTGTATCGACGTGGGGTGTATCGAGCTGCGTTGTATCCATCTGCGTTGTATCCATCTGGGGTGTATCGACATGGGGTGTGTCGTCGCCGAACGGCCCCGTCAGCTCCTGCCCGTCGTCGGCCGAAGTCCCTCCGGGGGAAGTCACAGTCCATCTCGCTTTCTGTACTTGTGTCATACCGTCCTAGTAGTCAGCCGGCGCACGGGTACCCGGCATCAGCCGAAGACAGTGAGTACGGCCCTGCCCAGCCCCATGTCCAGCAATGACACAAAGGCCACCATGAAACTGACGAAGACCAGCACGACCGCGGTGTAGACCACGAGCTCCCGGCGGCTCGGCCAGATGACCTTGGTGAGCTCGGAGACGACCTCACGGAGGAATCGAGCCAGCCGCGCCGGTGCGGCAACCTTGGTGTCGGACGCCCCGCGGGCCCTGGTTGGATGATCCTTGCCGGAGGTACCGGTGCGCTCCACATGGGTGGGTCGGCCACCGGAACGCTCCCGGCGTACTGCGGCAGCGGACTGCGGGGGATCGGCTTGTTCCAGCCGGTCCTCCGTCTCGTGGGCGCGATCCTCGCTCACGCTGGTGATCCTCCGCTTCGCCGGGCCATCTGGCGGTTGAGTCGTGGCCGGTTCAGGTGAACACTGCTTCACGTCGAACATGGTTCAGATCAAACGCAGGGGCGACAGGACTTGAACCTGCAACCTGCGGTTTTGGAGACCGCTGCTCTGCCAGTTGAGCTACACCCCTATTTCTCGACATCTCCTCCGAGCCGCCGCACGATGCGCAACATTTGATAGCGCGCGCCACGGCCACCACCGGGCACGAGAGATCCTCTGGTAACCCAGCCGCACAGAGTGTAGGCCACGGAGCCCGGCGCACTCCAACTGCCCAGAGGATAACCCCAACAAGGATAGCTGCAGCTGGTTGATCGGTGCCGCCAATGCGGGTCGTTACCACGACCCTGCCCTCACCCCCG
>DASYMC010000044.1:0-3403 GCA_036009255.1 Pseudonocardiaceae bacterium | reverse complement strand
TCCAGCCGAAGTCGGGCGCCCCGCCCGGGGTGAGGAAGCCGGAGAGCACGGTCAGCCCGCCGAACAGGAACAGCCAGTAGGAGAAGGCGTTCAGCCGGGGGAACGCCACGTCCGGCGAGCCGATCTGCAGCGGCAGGATGTAGTTGGCGAAGCCGAACAGGATCGGCGTCGCGTACAGCAGCAGCATGATCGTGCCGTGCATGGTGAACAGCTGGTTGTACTGCTCGGGGGAGAGGAACTGGGTGCCCGGGCGGGCCAGCTCGGCGCGCATCAACATCGCCATTGCGCCACCGGCCATGAAGAAGGCGAACGAGGTCACCAGGTAGAGGATCCCGATGTCCTTCGGGTCCGTCGTATGCACGAACCGTACGAGTGCGGTGCCCTTCCCAGCCCGCCGCGCCGGATACGGACGTGCGGTCAACGCCTCGGGTCGGCTGATCTGAGTCATCAAACCTCCGGGGCGAGTTCTGCCGCTGCGGATGAGCGCACCCACCATTGGGGGCGGCGTACCGGCGTTGGCTCCGCGCGTTCGTCGCCTTCAGGCGCCAGCCGCGATCCGAACAACCAGCCAACCGGGACTGCCCATGTCGGGCAGTGCCCCCCCATGCCCTCGCGACGGTCCAGATTGAACCCGTTGGGCTCATGACGCGGCTCGGCGCCAAGCGCGTTGGGCGCACAACAACTCGACACATCGCCGGGCGACTCGCCCGGATCGCGGCGATCAGCTGCGTGACCTCGCCCCACATCTATAACTCAGGCCGAGGATGGGGCTCAGAGCACCCGGCGAAGTGAGCCAAGGCTGACAACTGCAACTCCATGCCCTACGACTGCGCTGGAAGGGGGAAGCTCCCCGCCTTCGCTCCGGGCGAGGAGTGGTTCGTCCTTGCCTGGGTATCCGTCGCGCTCAATGTGTCGTTGTCGACGGACCTTGGAATGGCTGATGCGCCGGACCGCGAACCAGGCAAGCTTGTGGGCCCCACTTCGGCGTCCTCTGTACCGGGCGTTGTGGATCGCCCAGATGGGGGCGAACATCGGCATGTGGGCGCAGACAGTGGGCGCGCAGTGGCTGATGGGGGACTTCACCAGCGGCCCGCTCGGTGTCGCGCTGGTACAGGCCGCTGTCACGGTGCCGATGTTCCTGCTGGTGGTACCTGCCGGCGCTCTCGGTGACATCGTGGACCGCCGCCGGCTGCTTCTCGTCGGCCGAGGCGTGGCGCTGGTCAGTGCGGCCGGTCTGGCCGGCCTGACTACCGCTGGGGTGGTCACTCCGGCGTTGCTAATGGGAATGATCGGGGTGCTCGGGGTGGGACAAGGGCTCGCGGCGGCTCCCTCGTCGGCCATTCAGCCTGAGCTAGTTGGCCTGGACGAGGTCACCGCGGCGGCGCTGCTGGACGGGGCAAGCTTGAATCTGGCGCGCGCTGTCGGGCCGGCGCTGGGCGGGGTGCTCATCGCCGCCGCCGGGCCGGCGGCCACGTTCGCGTTCAATGCGGTGTGCATCTCAGGTGTGCTGCTCGTGCTGTTCGCGTGGTCACGCCCGGTGGATGACCGACCCCTGGGTGCGGAGACCATGGCGGGAGCGGTCCGGGCGGGTGCCCGTTATGTGCGCAGCGCCCCGCTGTTCGGCCGGGTACTGGGGCATATCCTGATGTTTACCGTGTTCGCCAGCGGGCTGTGGGCGTTGCTGGCGGTGCTCGCGCGCGGTCCGCTGCGGCTGTCGGCCGCCGGATATGGGCTGCTGTTGGGTTGCCTGGGGCTTGGCGCGGTGGCCTGCGCGATGGCGTTGCCGCGCGCTCGACGGCACGTGAGCCCCGGCCGCCTCGTCGCCTGTGGCGCTGCGGCTTACGCCGGTTGCCTGGCCGTACTTTCCTTCGTCACCTGGCTACCCGTCGTGGTCGCCACGTTGGCAATGGCCGGCGCGGCCTGGGTGGGCGTGCAGGCAACGTTCACCTCGACCGCCCAGCTGCTCCTGCCGGAGTGGACTCGAGCCCGCGCCTTGGGCTATTTCCAGCTTGCGCTGACGGCTGGGCAAGCTGGGGGTGCGCTGCTCTGGGGCGCAGTCGCGGAGCTGCTCGGCCTTACCGCGGCGTTCCTCGTGCCTTCGGTCTGCCTGCTGTTCGGCACTGCGCTGGCCCGACGTTTCCTGCCACTGCCCGCCTCACCGGTGAATGTCAGCGCCATCCAACATTTGCCCGAGCCGCCCCAGCCGGGTGCGCAACCACAGGCGGGCCCGGTGCTCGTGACCGTCGAATGGCATGTCGACCCACAACACACCGCCGAGTTCGCCGCTGCGATGCGACCTGTCGGACAAGCCCGCCGCCGCACCGGCGCCACCCTGTGGGGACTGTTCCACGACCTGGAGGAGCCCTCGCTGTTCCTGGAGACGTTTACCGTGGCTAGCTGGCGAGAACACCTCCGCCAGCACGCGGAGCGCGGGGTGGTGATGGACCTGGAAACCGAAGCCTTGGCGCGCCGTTACCTGGACCCGGACAGGCCACCTCGTGTCCAGCACTTGATCTGGGCCTATAGCGCGGACCGTCAACGTGGCCGCGGAAACGACCGGTGAGTCACCTGGCCCTGGCAGAGGTTCGTGGTGGTCCCGCAGGTGTTGTCCACAGAAATTGGTCGCGCAGCTCGTTCTCGTCGAGTGCAGGCCGTACCGGCGCTTGCACCGGCCCTCCCACGGCCGACAGGTCAGTTGCGCCGGCGCCTCGCCAGTGTCATGACCGCCAGGCCACCTGCCACCGCCCACGGGCCCGCCACGATGATCGGGTCGAGGAGCTGGTGTGTCACGTCGGCGCGCTTGCTGCCGACACGCGAGCTGATGCCGTGGTGGGAGAACTCGCTCAGCACGCCCGTCTCGGTGATCGGGTTGTCCGGGTGCAGGGTCAGGAACGAGCTGAGGTGACTCTCCCATGCCTCGACCCGGTCGGCCGCCAGCAAGAGCAGCCAGTGCGCGGCGCGGCCCTCGCTGTACTTGCGGTAGGCCATCTTGCGGATCATGCCGGAGACGCCCTTGGGCGGGCAGGACGTTCCGAAGACCGGGGTGAGAAACTTGTGCTCGATCGACCTCTCCCTCGGCCACTTCTCCGGCTGCCTGTCCGGAAAGTGCCAGTGTGCGCCGGACAGATTCTCGTCGAACTGCAGTTTCGGTACCGACGGACGGTGCTTGGGGTCCAGGTCGGCGCCCCAGCCCGGGATGCGGGAGCGCAGGTGCTCACTCGACTCCGTAAGTGGCGGGCGTTCGGGCGTGTAGGCCATGGGTTTCTGCCCTTCTCCTTCAGCTCGCGCTCGGGACGATGAGTGGCTTGATGCAGCCGTCCAGCTTCGCCGAGAAGATGTGGTAGCCCTCGGCGATGTGCTCGAGCGGGATGCGGTGGGTCACGATGTCGCGCGGCGTGAGGTA
>DASYMC010000043.1:0-4330 GCA_036009255.1 Pseudonocardiaceae bacterium | reverse complement strand
CGTCGTTAACGGGATCGGCCCTAGTCGCTTCACGGCTTCGAATGCAGCCTCCGCCGCCTCCCTAACTCCCCGACTTGCCCGGCAATCAACACTGTAGTAGGCGGCACCAAGGTCTGCTAACCATTTGTCATTACGGTCAGCCCAGAGATCCTGGAACTTGTCCACAGATGGAGCTTCCTTGGACTTCTCCATGTCCCGCTCGGCGAGTAACGCGCACGCGTTAATCTGAGCCATCAGCGTGCTGTAGGCCACCCGCCGGGCGTCCAACTGGAAGTCATAACGACGGCGTCTGTCCTCCCGCTCTTTGTCGTCCTTGCGACGCTGATCCTCACGAGCACCGTCGTCGGACTGCCGCCTAGCTTCGTAGCCTTCGGTCTGATCCAGAAAGGCGCGCTGTGACCAAAAGTTCAAGCCCCAGCTCATGAAGACCACCAAGAATGACGCTATTGTGGTCCAGTAAACCATCGCCCAGGCCACCTCCTCGGTAGGGACTCAGTCTGGGGCATGCACCGTCCACACCGCTCGCGTTTGCCTGATGAATCTTCACGACTCGCCGTACGCGCGGCTACCGGGACGGCCGAACCGACGACCAGCGCCAGATTGGTCAACCGCTCTGACGTCCACAGCAGCGCCGCACCCCCGGCAGCCAGCTGCCACCGGCCGGCAAACAGATCCTCCGCCGCCCGCGACGGGATCAGCACCCGCCGCCCACCGGGAGTACCCGCAGACCATCGTCAGCACCGGCAGCTGGGTCGGCGCGCGGGTCCGGCTGAACCCGACCGGCAGGGCTCGCGATCACCGATGAGCGAGTTGGCTGCCCGGAGCTGTCCGTACCTCCTCGGATACTGGGTCATGCCGGACTGGGCGGAGCTCGATCCGGAGAGGCTGGAGCGGGTCGCGCAGCTGCTCGTGCGCGAGGCGTGCGGTGCGACCAGCGTCGACGGCCAGGGCGGGGACCTCGCCCAGGACCTGCGCCACGACGGCCCCGACGGGCTGACCATCTACGAGGTCAAGTCGTTCACGAAGCGCCTGAACGGCAGCCGGCATCGGGGCGAGGCCAGCGGTTCGCCGCGATGGGAGCACAGCCTGAACGAGCCCGGCCGTCCGCGTCGACCCGATGGGGATTCTGACAGTCCTCCCCTGGCCCATCGCCGAAGATCGTCCGTTAGGCCCGCGGCCTAACCGGTCCGGAAGTAGACCCCACAACCCGGAGTAACCCGGACCAGGACACCGGCGCTGAGCTGCGCTAACGTCGAAACCGCAGGTCGGCGGCGTGCGTCCAGCGGTTTCAAGTCCCCCTCCGGACACTCTTACAGCGCCTCTGACCTGCGGAAACGCAGTCGGAGGCAGGCACCAGCCCAGATGCGGCCGAGCACGACGGCGTCACGCCTGACGCGGGCCGACGGCGAGCAGCTGCAGGCCGCCCGGTAGATGCCCGAGCCGGAGAGGATCGAATCGAGGAGTGTCAGTAGTCGCTGTGCATGGCGGCGCGCACCTCGGCGAGCGTGGCGTCGGCCAAGGCGCGTGCCCGCTCGTTACCTTCGCGCAAGACCGCGCGCAAATTCCCCCGATCCTCGGCAATGCTCGCGCGCCGCGCGCGAATCGGACCGAGGTATTCATTGACCGATTCGATCACGACCTCCTTCAGCCTGGCAGCGCCCGCATTGCCGATCTCGTCGGCGATCTCATGGGGCATGCGGTGCTGGCACAGAGCGGCCAGCAGCAGCAGCGAGGACACCTCCGGGCGCCCGACCGGGTCGTAGCTGATGTGCCGGTCCGAGTCGGTCTTGGCGGCCTTGAGCAGTCGCGCCGTCCCGTCGGCGTCAGCGGCGAGGCTGATCGCGTTGTTGCGGCTCTTGCTCATCTTGGTGCCGTCCGTCCCCAGGAGCAGCGGGGCGCTGGACAGCAGAGCCTCGGGCTCGGGGAAGATCGCGCGTCCGGCGCCGTAGCGCTCGTTGAAGCGGCGGGCGATGGTCCGAGTAAGTTCGAGATGCGGCAGCTGGTCCTGGCCGACCGGAACGAGGTTCGCCTTGCAGAACAGAATGTCTGCCGCCTGGTGCACCGGGTAGGTGAACATCAACCCACTCACCGCGGACTGGCGGGAGTGGGCGATCTCGTCCTTAACGGTGGGGTTACGGCCCAGCTCGGCAACCGAGACCAGGCTGAGAAAGGGCAGCAGTAGCTGGTTCAGGCCGGGGACGGCGCTGTGCGTGAAGATCGTGCTCCGCTGCGGGTCAACGCCGATGGCCAGGTAGTCCAAGACCATGTCTTCCACGTACTGAGTCAGATTGTCGGCTACATCGCGGTCAGTGAGCACCTGGTAGTCGGCGATGAGGACGAACAGTTCTACACCGAGATTTTGCAGCCGTACCCGATTGTGCAGCGTGCCGAAGTAGTGGCCGAGATGCAGCCGGCCCGTTGGGCGGTCGCCGGTGAGCACCCGGAAACGGGCGGGGTGCTGGATGATTTCCCGCTCCAGCTCCGCGCTGCGCAGACGCGCGGTGGATGTGGTGGCGTCGATGGCCTGTTCTCCTGGCACAACCTTCTCGACAACGTCTCTGCCGGGTCCGGCCGACGGGAGGTCGGTAGTCACGAGATCTCCTGGCGGGTTAGGGGGTCTACCCCCGGTCTGGTTGACACGCGGGGTTTGCCGTAATCACTGAAAACCAGAACCAGCACCGCACCACGATTGTGGAACCCCACAGGGCTCTAAACCCCTACAAGGTTGCGGTCTCCGATGCCCCCGGCGGGATCATCGGCTCGCCACCAAGCGCGGCTCGTATCCGGGACTCCTCCCGTGCCAGGTCGGCGTCCCGGCGCATCAGCCGGACCCTGGACAGCAGGATCGGCAGGATCGCTAACCCGGCCAGCACGCCACACAGCGCCAGCACGGCCGAGTATCCCAGCACGCCGGACAGCCAACTGCCGAGCGCGGAACCTACTGGCAGCGCTCCCCAGCCGAACGTACGGATCGCCGCGTTCATCCGCCCCTGCAGTCCCTGAGGTGTGATGGATTGCCGGATCGTGCCCTGCGCCACGTTGATGATCGGTCCGCTGGTGCTCTGTACCAACCATCCAGCGCTGAGCACCACCGCCGCGGTGAGTTCGGTGTGCTGCAACGGGATGAGGCACAACACTACGAACGATCCAGCGAGCAGGGCTACGCCGCTGGCGAACGTACCGGCATAGCCGACCAGGCGAATCATGCGGTTGACCACCACGGAGCCGGCCACCAGTCCGGCACTGCCACAGCTGAGCGCGAACCCCAGGGACGCCGGATGGTGTCCGAGCTCCCGGTACCACATCAGCAACAGCACGGTTGGTGCGGCGCCGAAGGCCAGATTGGCGACGGTGGCAACGCACACCACCCCGCGCAGCACCTCGTTGCGCAGCACCAAGCGGATACCCTCGCCGAGCGCCTTGCCGAGCCTGGGTCGGGAGGCGGCAGGCGGCGGCGCGAGTCGCTCCCTGGGGATACCCAGCACCATCCAGATCGACAGTACGTAGGAGGCAACGTCGACGAGTAGGGCGTTCGCAGCGCCGATCATGCGGACCAGCAGCGCCGCGAGCCCGGGACCGGAGACCTCCGCCACCGACTCCGCCAGCGTGAGCCGGGCGTTCGCGGGGGCCAGCAGCGGCCGGTCGACCAGCCGGGGTACCACGGCCATGAACGGGATCGTGCTGAACACGAAGCCCACCCCGACCACGGCAGCGACAACGTACAGCTGTGACATGGTGAGCACACCGAGGGCGGCGCTGACCGGTACCGAGCCGAGCGCGACCAGCCGTACCAGATCCGCAGAGATCAGCAGGCGCCGGGCGTCTCCGTAGTCGGCCAGCGCGCCGACGAGCAGGCCCAGCACTGGGAAGGCCGCCGCGTCCAGTGCCCGCAGCAGGCCGACCTGGAGGTTCGATGCTCCAAGTCCGATGACCGCCAGGGTGGGCAGCGCGAACAGTGTTACCTGGCTGCCCAGATGGCTGCCGGACAGCGCGATCCAGATCCTGGGAAAGCCTTGCTGTGACCAAACCGGGGACGCGGCGCGCCGGTGGACCGACCAGCGCGGCACGACGGTCGTACGGGGCCGATCGGTCATCCGTCGAGTCCCGTCGGCCGGACGATGATCTCACTGACCGCGATGTCGGGCGGGGTGAAGGCGGCCGCGGCTATGATCTCGCCGACCGAAGCCGGTCGCATGCACCGTTCCACCCCGTCCTCGGCCGAGTCGGTGGCGCCCGGGCTGACGGTACTCACCCGGATCCCGTACCGCTGCGCTTCCATGGCCAGTACCCGGGTCATGCCGAGCAGCCCCATCTTCGCCGCGACGTACGG
>DASYMC010000042.1:0-3217 GCA_036009255.1 Pseudonocardiaceae bacterium | reverse complement strand
GAAGTATTGGCGTGGCAACCGTGAGGCCCCTGATCTACGCCTACCTGCGTGCCCGGGAGGGCGCGTCTGAACAGGAAGACGCCCAGGTAAGGCGAGAGCTGACCGCCTACGCCCAGCGGGAGGGCTTCACGGTCGCCGAGTCCTTCGTCGAGCGCCCCTGGCTTTCCGGTACGTCTGCCCTTGACGCCTTGATCGAGACGATCGAGCAGACCGGCGTGCGCGATGTCGTCGTGCCCAGCCTGAACCACTTCAGCCGGGCGGGCCAGCATGCGTCGCTCGAGAAGGCCGTCATCGAGAAGCAGATCGGAGCGCAGATCTGGTCCTTGCACCGCTGATCACCGACAAGCCACAAGGGTCGATGTCGTCGTCCTGAGACTGTCTCGGATAGCAGTTCATCACGGGTGGCGTGTCCGGAAGCCGAGGCGCTCATAGGAGATCACCTCATGTAGCTTGGCCGTCATAGCGCCGTCTCGTAGATGGGTGGCGGCAATCCGGCATCGTGTGGCGACTGCGTCAAGCGCCTCGGCTTTGCGGTGTTCGTGATGCGAGCCTCTGCGCCGAGGCGGCCTGTGACCGCGGGTCGTTCGTGGAGCGCAACGAGGGGATCGGGCCGCGGTCGCGGCTGACCGACCGGCCGCGCCGGTCGCTCGGCGCGGCGGTCGCCCGGTCGAACCGGGCGGTGTCCGACGTGGCGGCCGAGTACGGAGTGACCTGGCACATCGCGCACCGGGCGCTGGTCACCGCCGCGGCGCGGTGGCTGCCCGAGCCGGTGCCGACACCGGTGCTGGGCCTCGATGGGACCCGGGCCCGGTCGGTGCGGTGGCCGCCCCGGCCGGCCGGCTGGACGCGGTCGGACCCGTGGCTCACCTCGTTCGTCGACGCCGACCCGGCCCGCCGGGGGCCGCTGCCTGGGCCTGGGCCCGGGCCGGTCCGGGGCGTGCGTGCAGGCGTGGCTGGGCGGGCAGACCGAGGCTTTCCGCGCCGCGGTCCGCGTGGTGGTCACCGATCCGTCCGCGCCGTATGCCGCCGGGATCCGCGCCGCGCTGCCGCACACGCAGATCGCCGTCGACCACTGCACCTGGTCCGGCTCGCCAACGACATGCTGACCGAGGTCCGCCAGCGGGTCGCAACTCCACCGCCCGGCTGGTGAGCTCGACCCGCGGCGGCGCGAAGTCGTGCTCCTCGGTACAGGTCCCTCGACGACACGAGGGCTCGGGGCAGCGCCAGATCCGCTTGCGCCACCGCACCCGCACCGGCGTGCCGAAGCACGGGGCGTCGTGCAGGACCTGGACGTGCCGGCCGTGGCCGACCGCGACCACCCCGCAGTCCGGACAACCGGTCAGATCGGCGTCGGACTCGACGTCCAGCACCACCAGACCCTGTTCACCGCCAACGTCGGGATCGCGGGTGACGTGGGGGACGTGCATGCCCAAACGTATACTCCCTCGCTGGGGCTATTGTTTTGATAATTCGGCCAGCAACTTATTAGCACGCCTGACCACGGACTTGGATTTATGCTGTTGCTGAATTTCGAGCAATGAGATCATTTCAGCCACAGAGAATGAACCACCTTTTGTGAAAGCGGCCAATGTATCCATGGCGTTCGCCGCCACTATCCAGTCCGCTTCTTTGGAAGACAGTAGCTCCTTAAGCCAACCTATCGCAAAGCGCTTCTGTTCACTCGTTAAATCGACCTGCTTATACATCTGCGCCAAGTGCCACTGTATTGAGGGCTGATTGCTGGTAGACAGTTCCGCAGCGAATTTCTCTATATATGGCAGTAGCCAATCCGGATGTACGCGGCAAACTTTTTCAATGGCATCCGCTGCGCGCATTCTAACCCACGGGTCGTCGTCGAACAGGCATTCATATAGCTCATTGAGTCGCAGCTTGTGATTTAGCACAGACTCAATGACTTCATTGACCCTGCCAAGAGAGTTTGCGTGGCCTCCCGCTGTTAGCATTTCTGCAAGTTTTTCACTCATGCCTCTATCATAACGCATTAAAATCGAAGGTTAGTGGAGCTTCTGCGTCGCTACTCGAACCTGCCAGCTCTGCTCGAGCGCATGCAAGACGTCCTGCGGCGGATCGAAGAGAACGACCAGACGGATGAGCCTGGTGTGCGATCGACGGGCCGGGGCGGTGGCCTGATACCGGGTTCGGCATGACGGCCCCGGCGGTCTACCGAGACCACCGGAGCGGATACGCCCGCACCACGTGGACTGGCTCGAGCAACGGATCTCAGGCCGCGACTGGGAGGTCATCGAGACGGTGAACTGCTTGCGCGTAGCCAGCGGGCAGCAGCTGGAGCGATTGTGTTTCGCGGCGCTCCCGGCCGGTCGCAGCCGGACGGTGACGCGCTCGCGGGTGTTGGCCCGGCTGGTGCGCCAGCGGGTTCTGATCCGGTCGGACGGCGGATGGGCGGCAGCGGCAAAGGCTCCTCGGTCCAGGCATTCGCGTTGGACAGCGCCGGGCAGCGCCTCCTCGCCCGGCGGCAACGGGCCGGCGCCCTCCCCGTGCGGGTGCGGCGGCCGGGGGGCCGGGTGAACGGTCACTGCGACACATCCTGGCGGTGGCCGAGTTGTACGCCGATCTGACCGAGGCGGCCCGGGGCGAAGGCGTCACGCTGGCCCGGTTTGCGACCGAGCCGGGGGCATGGTGGCCGAACGGTGTCGGCGGCTGGCTCAAGCCCGATGCCTACGCGGTGCTGGAGCGACCCGGCGTGCGGGACCACTGGTGGGTGGAAGTGGACCTGGCGACCGAGAGCGTGCCGACCGTGCGAGCCAAGGTGGCGATCTACCTCGACTTCCGGCGGCGCGGCCAGGTGGGACCCGATGACCTCACGCCGTGGCTGTTGGTGTCGACCGTGACCGAGCGACGGAGAAGTGGGTTGGCCGCGATGGTGCGGCGACTGCCCGAGGCCCGGGACTTCGTCACGGTTGTGGTGCACACGGACGCGACCGCACAACTGCTGAAGGTATTACGGGAATGACCTGGGTAATGGGTGCATTATTTGGTTCCGGACGCCTCCAATTTCACCCCCGACGCGATATAATGAAATGTGATGAAGACTCAACCTGGATCCACCGGGTCTATTGGGGAGTGATTCTGGGTTCGGATAGCGCAAATGCCCTCTGAGCTGGGAAAATGAGGCTTGTCTAAGGTCTCATGTTCCGGCTCGGGAAGGGCATCTGCTGAATGCGATCGTCTCATGCGG
>DASYMC010000041.1:0-2009 GCA_036009255.1 Pseudonocardiaceae bacterium | reverse complement strand
AACCGCATCCTAACCGCCCAGGACACCATCTCGAACGCGGTCACCACGACGCCGGACAAGGACAAGTGGGGCGAGTCCACGGTCATGAGCGGCATGGCCTTCCTCCCGGTCATCGATGGGGACCTGCTCACGCAGCGCCCGATCGACGCCATCGCCGCCGGCGCGGGCAACAACGTGCCGGTCCTCACCGGCACCAACACCGAGGAATACCGACTCTTCCTGGCCCCGACGATCGCGGCCCTGGGTCAGGAGCAACAATTCAAAGCGATGCTGACGTCCTACGGGATAGACTCGGCCGTCTACGACTTCTACAAGAGTAGGCTGCCGACCGGCACCAAGGCCTTCGCCATCTTCTCCGCGATCGCTTCCGACTTCTTCTTCCGTATTCCCGCCTGCCGCGTCGCTGAGGCGCGAGCGACCGCACCCGCGACCACCCACATGTACGAATTCGCCTGGCGCTCCCCCCGCAAAGTACCAACCCAAATCTCCCCCGAACTCGGCGCCTGCCACGCGCTGGAGCTCGGCTTCACGTTCGACACACTCAGCACGGCCAGCTCGATCACCGGGCCGAACCCGCCCCAAGGCCTGGCCACGGCGATGCATGCGGCATGGGTGGAGTTCGTCAAGTCCGGCGACCCCGGCAACGCCGACTGGATTCCCTACGACACGATCACCCGTCCGGTCCAGACGTTCTCCGACGCCGGGCAGATCACGATCGTCAACAACCCCCGCGGCGCCGAGCGTGAGGAGTGGAAGGACCTCGTATGACTCCCTGACGCCGCGCTGCGACTAGCTCGAAGTCTGCAGCTCCGGGCGGACGTGCACCTCCACGACCACCTGGTGCTCGGTCACCCGCACCCGCATCCGGGGCAACTCAAACTCCCGATGCGGGTGCGGGTCACCTCGGGCGCGTCAGCCAGATCGGCGCCGCAGCCGACACACGGACCGGGCTCACCTTGCGTTGGCGAATGGAGGGAGAGAGAGGCGCGATAGCCGGCCGAGGAGCGTAGGGGGCGTTGTAGGGGCGCCGGTGTGGATACCCGATGGGCGGCAGTTGCCGGTGGTGCTGGTGCCGGGAAGTGGCCACTGGTACTGGTCGCAGTACGCAGCTTGAAGGGCTCGCCCGTGGCCAGTCACCACTTTCTCGCGAGAAGTCAGAGTTTCAACGGGCTCGCCGGCTTGCGGTTGGCTGGCAGGGACCTCGGCGTTGATGCGCTCGCTTCTCGGCTAAGTGCAATCGGCGCCCGATACGCGACCGCATCGTCGCTGCTGCTGCGGCGCGGCTGCGCGACCCACCCTGATAACCGCGCCACTGTTGGGCCGTAAGGGCTAGATGCGGCAATCCTCTGGCCCGAGAACCACGCCTGACCAGGGAAATCCTCCACCGTGCATCCCCAGACCGTGACGCCGGTGCGTACCTCCAGCCATGCGGTGCAGGGTCCTCAATGCGCCAAGGACCCATCTACCGCATACCGCAACCATCCGGTGAAACGGGTAGCCAGGTGAGTCAACTTGTGGCTATACGCCACCAGAAATGCAACCACTGGCGTCCACGCTGGGGCGAAAAGTGATCAATACCTCGGTGTTTGTGCTGGTCAGAGGTGGCGGAAGCGGAGGGATTCGAACCCCCGGTACCTCTCGGTACGCTCGCTTTCAAGTCGCAGGGGAGCCGTGTGTCGGGGTATGTCCAAGGCTGTCGAGCTGCGGGTTTTCGCGCGATCCGTCTGGCTCGGCGTGGGGCAGACAGCAATCGGTTGCTACATGGCTGCTACACGCCGACACCCAGCTCATCAGCTCTGCGGCGTTGTCCCGAACCGCAGGCACGGTGGCCGGTCTCGTGGTCGCAGGAAGACCAGCTAGGGCGTCCTTGGACAGACTAGCGACGGGACCTGGTGCCGTGCTGGCCGAGACGGTGTGATCTCTCGTGCCGACTCGTAACTGAGTTAGGTGGCCAGGGCAAGTGCTGCAACACCTGCCCTGGCCTTGATCCCAACCCTGGGATAGAGGGC
>DASYMC010000040.1:0-2983 GCA_036009255.1 Pseudonocardiaceae bacterium | reverse complement strand
CCCACCGCGGCGCCCAACAGCTTCGCAAGTCGCTGCCGGGTATCCGGGGCCGTCCAGCTGAACAGCTCCTCGGCCTGGTCGATTGACACAAGCAGCCGCTGGTGCGTGACTGGGCCAGCCGCCAGCAGATCGCCTGCTACGTGCCGTAGGCCATCAGCACCGCCTTCAAGCACACCGCGGACATCGCTCGTTGACCAACCCATCCCCACACGGTTAGCGGTGGCCGCCAGCGCCCGGGCCAGCTCGGGCAGCGGATCGCTTCCCGGAACCAACCTCAGCGCCACCGTTAACCACGCGGGGTCACTGTCGAGCAGCGGCACCACCGCAGCGTTCACCAGCGACGACTTCCCACAGCCGGACGGTCCGACGATGGCCAGCATCCCGCCGGGACTGCCCATCGCGCGCAGCCGGTTGCCGACCTCACGAGCCTCCGCTGCACGACCGAAAAACACCCGGCTGAGCGCCACAGTGAACGCTTCTAACCCGGGGAAAGGATTATCGCCCTCCCGCCAACTACCACCACCGTCATCCAGCAACCGCACCGCCTGAAGCAGCCGCTGGCGAGCTCGCTGTGGATCGGCCTCGTAGTCTGCATATTGCAGGCGTGGCATCAGCGGGTGCACCACACCAGCCTCAGCTCGCAACGGCATGAGCCGGCAACCCAGCGCCCCTGCAATCCCCACCTCAGCCGAACACCAGTTCGACACCACAAACAACGACGTCACCACCGCGACCACCGCGTCGGCTCGCCGCAGCTCGCCGTAGAGACGTTGTTCCCAGTCCTCGCCGACGCCGATCCCATCACGAAGATCGCCATCCAGGAACGGTTCGTGGCCGGCTGCCCGCAGCCAACTCGATACCTCGTCGGCGACGTACCTGTCCGGGGTGGCATAGCTGATGAAAACCCGCGCCACGCTCACCCCCATCTGGCGTCACCAGTGACGATACGTGAAAACTCCCAGACAGCGCACAGACTCAGGCACTAACTGAACCCCCTCCCGGTCGCACAGGCAAGCGATTAAAGAAATCCCTAGCCATCGGTGGTCGCCAACGAATTGGGCTACAGCGATCATCTGATTCGCAATCGAATCTATTGGTTCGTATCGGATGGTACTCACTGCCCACGAATTACGGTGTTATCGGACGGAAACGTTAATCAGCGCGGGCCACTTGCCGCTGCGTCACACCGCAACGTGGGGATGAATAAGGTGTCGATTGAGCTGATCGCTACGTGCCTCTTCGTCCCGAACGCGCGTAGAGCATGACGACCAGTATCAAAAAGTTCCGTGGCGTGCTCGGGGGCCGCCGCAGCAGGTGCCCTGGTACTGACTTGTGTCGGTGGGTTGCTGACTTTCTGCTGACTCCAGCCGCTCACTGGATTGATTACGCAGTAGGTCGGTCCCGGAGACGAACCTTCCGTCACTGCAGAGGCACTCACCTTCCAGGACATGGCTCAGCTGGCCAGTGATCGCGCCGTATCGTCAACGTCGCCAGCGCAGAGATGGTGAGCATCGCGGCGCTGTTCACCGACACCGGGCACTGCCGTGCCGCGAAGGTCGATGGCTCCATCTCGACCGCCGCGGCTCAGTGATGGGTCCAGGCCTCCTGCGGCAAGTCCAAGGTCAACTCTGGCCTCCGGCCACGGACAAGACCACGCGAGCTGATCAGCGCATGGCGGTGAGCCTGCGATGCACGGCAGCGTGGGACAGTGGGTGCGTGGCGCCTGATTGCTCTGGTGTCCCGGATCGGCACGGCCACCGCCGTGTCCGGGGGGACGCGCTGGTGGATGGCCACGGTCGCCTGCCGTTGGCTATGATGGCCCGCATGACCGCGGCGTTCGAGGTTTCCCCTGATGATCCCCAGCAGGTCGCCGACGCCATTGCCCGCGCCGCTGAGGGTGCGGTGGTGCACCTCGTCCGCGACGGCCGCGCTGTCGCCGATATCGTTCCTGCGACGGCGCAGCCCGGTCGGGCGCCGCGCGATCCGCGACACATCCAGATTAGCCAGATGATGGCCCAACGCTTCGGCGCGCCTACCCTGGCCGACTACCGCCGGGCCTACGACAGCAGCAGGACATCGTGGCCGGGCGACGACTACATCCGGCGCAACCACCCGGTCGCGGACGCCTTCTGAGCGACCTCGTGGCCGAGTCCTTCGCCGCGTCCGCCGCCGGCAAGGTCCTCGATGCAAGCGCTGTCGCCGCATGGGCGTCCGGGCATCTCGGAATGCAGACCTGGTTCGGTATCGCTTGGGAGCTGCAGCTCAGTTTCTACCTGCCCGCGTTCGCTCGCAACGAGGCGATGTTGCTGCATCCAGCGACCGAATCGCTGATCGAAACTCTGGCCCGGGCGCCCTACGTCGTGCTCGCCGACCTGGGACCCGCTGAAGCCGCTGCCGTCGACACCCGCCAGCAGGCAGCGGGCGTCTTCGATCCCCTCGCCAGTTGGGTCGTGCACGCCTGTCGCCAGCGGGAATGGCCCGCCGTCTCAGCTGATCCCGGACGCCTTCGACGCATCGATCCAGACCTACCAATCGACGTGCTGTAGAGGTCAGAAGTGAGACTGGTCTGCGGCCGGCCGCGGCGGCGCTCGGCAGTTGTCCCCCGGGCCCCGAGGTGACCATGAGGCCGACGCGCCCTGCCGAGAATCTCGGGAGCCGGTCGAGAGTTCCGGGCATACTCTGACTATTCACCGTGGTGTGCAGGTGCGGCGCAAGCTCGACCGGTGGCTGCCGGGCAGCGTCCAGTGGAATCCAGCCCAACAGGCCGGCACCGTGAGTGCCCTGCACCAGCTCCGCGGTCAAGGACGCCAATTGTCGGAGCGGCGCTAGGCCTAAACCCTGGTCGATGATGGCTAACTACGTTAAATTATGATTTATGAAAGTTACCTGGTAGGGTGCGGGGATGGCTGGTCTGCCGCTGTCCCAGGCGATCGGCGAGTACCTGGCCTGGCTGGAGCTTGATCGGCACGCCTCGACCGGCACC
>DASYMC010000039.1:0-1599 GCA_036009255.1 Pseudonocardiaceae bacterium | reverse complement strand
GGTGGGTGAGCACTCTTGCAACCAGGATGCCTGGATGGAGTCCTAGTGTCAGATCGTGCCCCTGCCGGTGGTCGGGAGAGTTGACCGCTGATGGGATGTCGTGCCCGCCGCGTGTGGAGCACTTGTTCATTAGGTCGCTGGTGGTTCTCCCGCGGGCTGCGCACAGGATTGTTGTCGAGGAGGGGAGGACGGGTTTGTTGTTCGTGGGAGACGACTGGGCTGAGGAGCACCATGACGTCGAGCTCCAGGACCAGGCGGGTCGAGTGCTGGCTAAGGCCAGGTTGGAGGAGGGGATTGCCGGGATCGCCCGGCTGCATGAGCTGATCGCTGAGCACCTCGAGGAGGACGGTGACACCGCGCAGGTGACGATCGGAATCGAGACCGATCGTGGCCCGTGGGTGGGTGCGCTGGTCGCTGCGGGGTATCGGGTGTGTGCGATCAATCCGCTGCAGGTGGCCCGCTCCCGGGAGCGGCGCAGCGTCTCGGGTGCCAAAAGCGATGCCGCTGATGCGCACACCCTGGCGGACATGGTGGGCACCGATTCCCCTCAGCTGCGCACGGTCGCCGGGGACAGTGACCAGGCCGAGGCGATCAAGGTGGTGGCTCGCGCCCACAAGACGCTGATCTGGGAGCGGACCCGGCACACCCTAAGGTTGCGGCACGCGCTACGGGAGTTCTTCCCCGCTGCTCTGGTCGCGTTTACCGACCTGACCGGCACTGATGCGGTGGAGCTGCTGACCAAGGCACCCGACCCGACCTCCGCAGCCCGGCTGACGATCACCCAGATCAGCGCGGCACTCACCCGTGCCCGCCGCCGCCACGTTGCCGAGAGGGCAACGGTGATCCAGGCTGCGCTACGCACCGAGCACCTCGGTCAACCGGTGAGCGTCACTGCTGCCTACGCCGCGACCGTGCGCGCCCAGGTGGCGATCTTGACCACCCTGCAGGCCCAGATCACCGCCATGGCTAAGCAGGTCGAGGCGCATTGTGGCCAGCACCGTCGACGCTGAGATCTACCTGTCCCAGCCCGGCCTGGGCACCATCCTCGGTGCCCGGGTGCTCGCCGAGTTCGGTGACGACGCTGATCGCTACGCCAACGCCAAAGCACGGAAGAACTACGCCGGCACCACCCCCGATCACCCGCCAATCCGGCAAAAAGAAAGTCGTCCTGGCCCGCTTCGTGCATAATGACCGACTCATCGATGCACTCAGACGTCAGGCCCTCGCCGCGTTGACCGCCTCACCCGGAGCTCGCACCTACTACGACGAACTCCGCGGGCGAGGCACCGGCCACCACGCCGCGCTACGCCAGCTCGCCAACCGCCTTGTAGGCATCCTCCACGGCTGCCTGAAAACCGGCACGAACTACGACGAGCACACCGCCTGGGGACACCACGATAAACAAGAGCAACAAACTGCTGCTTGACAACTCAACGCATGGGATGTCTGACAATGCCGCGCCGAGGACTGTGAGGGTGTCGGTGGGCAACGGCTCGCTGGTGGACTGGGTGGGGACCGTGGGTCTGGTGTTGCGCTTGTCGTCGGGCACGCCAGAGCGCGCCATTAACCGCTCCAGCTCGTCGAACTCGGCGTTGAGCT
>DASYMC010000038.1:0-2465 GCA_036009255.1 Pseudonocardiaceae bacterium | reverse complement strand
GGGGAAACCGATCTGTGGCTGGACTACGTCGCCGACCTCGGTGACGGGTGGAATTCGACCTACACCGTGGCCAGGCTCTTGGCGACCGAGGAGCTCAAGCTCGACTGGGACGGCGAGACCCACGCTACCGAGCGCGGGCGGATCCTGATCATGGGCGGTGACCAGGTGTACCCGGTGCCCAACGCCGCGGAGTATGAAAACCGCATGCTCGGTCCGTACCGGGCAGCGCTGCCGTGCGCCGCGGGCGAAGCTCCTGAGCTCTTCGCCATTCCGGGAAGCCATGACTGGTATGACGGGTTGGTCAACTTCACCAGCATTTTCTGCCGCAAGCGCTGGATCGGCGGATGGAGAACGCGTCAGCGTCGGAGCTATTTCGCGCTGAAACTTCCGCACCGCTGGTGGCTATGGGGCATCGACATCCAGTTCGGTTCCTACATCGATGAAGCCCAACTGCGGTACTTCGCCGGAGTCGCCCTCCACCAGATTCAACCCGGGGACCGCATCATCTTGTGTGTGGCCAAGGAGGTCGAGAGCGGCAGGAAGAAGGATGAGGTGCACTCCGACCGGGATGTGAAGTTCCTCGAGCGCGAGATCATCCAGCCCTGTGGCGCACGGCTGGTGCTGTCCCTCAAGAGTGGAAAGCATCACTACGCGCGTTACGAACAGGAGGATGGCTCTCGTCAGCACATCGCCTCGGGCGGTGGCGGCGCCTTTCTGCATCCTACCCACAACCTTCCCGAGCGCATGGACCTTCCTGGCGCAGAAGGAGCCGTCACCTACCGCAGAGTGAGCACCTATCCGTCGCCGGCGGTGTCCAAAGGGTTGAGAAAGCGGATCTGGCTGCTCGCTCCCTATAACCTTCCCCTCTCCGGGGTGTTCGGCATCGTCGAAGTGTTGTTGGCTTTGATGCTGGGACTGCATCTTGGAGATCGTCACGTCTCGCTGGGCCTCGGCGAGTTGCTGAGCGCTGTGTGGGAGAGCCCAACGTTGGTCCTTCTCACCCCGCTCGTGATCGTGGCCGTGGCCGGGATGGTGCGCTTCGCCCACGACGCCCGCGGCGTCGGCCGCTTCCTGCTGGGGATGTTCCATTCGACGCTGCAACTCGCGGGCGCGGCCGGAGTCATGATTGCCGCCTCCTGGCTGTCGACTGCTTTTGGGCTTCGGGGCGTCTGGTCCTTGGTCGCCTTCCTCAGCTTGCTGTTCCTGGTGGGTGGCATCGGGGGAATGGTGGGCATGTCGGGCTACCTCTGGGTCGCCAACTGCTTTGGCCTGCACGGAACCGAGGGGTACGCAGCCCAGCACCACCAGGACCTCAAGCATTTTCTCCGCCTGCACATCGAGGCCGACGGTGCCCTGACCGTGTACCCGATAGGCATCGACCGAGTCGGCCGGAAATGGACACTGTGCCCGAACGCGCCGGCACATGCACCGTGGTTCGCACCCGCTGGCCCTGAACCCGAGCCGCATCTCATCGAAAAGCCGATCACAATCAGTGGCCAACCAAGTCGAGGAAATGCCGGGGCTGACCCAGAGCAAACATCGAGCTGAGCGAGGCGGACCTGGCCGAACTCGACATTTGCTAGCGAAACGTCATCCAGCGACCCTGCCTTGAAGCAGGCCAGCCGTCTCGGCGTGCCGGTGGGGAGATCACCACCCCTGCTGTATCCACCTGATCTCCGAAGCGGTGCCGGGCGTCCGGAGCCGCCGGGCGGCTGCTCGAGTTGACCGGGTCAGCCCACATGTCGCGGGGCGGGGGCGCGGGGGCATGCCGCCGGGCACTTCTTCGGATCTCAGGGTCCTGTCACCGCACCGGCGTGAAACACCACGGCCAGGGCGCGGTTCATCCTTGCGAGGACTTCGCGAGGACTTCGTAGAGTGCAGCGATGTCGCGGTGCTCGTAGCCAAGCTCGGCTGCCCTGGTCAGCATGTCGTCGGCGACGCCGGCCGAGGGCAGGGGGACGTCCCGTTCCCGCCCGGCGGCCAAGGCGAGACGAATGTCCTTGTGCAGCAGGGACACGTCGAACCACGCTTCGTCGGGAAGGTCCAGGACGAGTGGGACGCGCGCCTTGAGCATCGGCGAGCCGATCGAGCTCTGTGCCATCACCTCGGCGGCGAGCCGAGGGTCGATCCCATCGCGCTGCGCGAGCAGTAGTCCCTCGCAGAACGCAAGCATCTGCACGGCGAGGCTGATGTTGATCGCGAGTTTGAGCACCAGCCCCTGCCCGTTGTCGCCGACGCGGGTCGGTGTCCCCAGCTCGCGCAGGACCGGCTGTACGCGTGAGTACGTCTCCTCGTCCCCACCGACCATGATAGCGAGCGTGCCCGATTGCACCTGGGGAACGCTCCCGGACACCGGTGCGTCGAGCATGGCCGCGCCACGCGCGCGCACCCGCCCGGCAAGCTCCCGGCTGGCGCGTGGGCTGACCGTGCTGAGGTCCACCCAGATCTTCCCGAGTGCGAGACTG
>DASYMC010000037.1:0-3741 GCA_036009255.1 Pseudonocardiaceae bacterium | reverse complement strand
TCTTATATCGGGTCCATCAGCCCGAAGGTCGGCTGGTTCGGGGTCACCCGCACCGACGGTGCGGGGATCCGGGCTGTCGCGGTGCTCTGCGCGGTGTGGTTCGCCGTGTTCGCCTTGCCGCTGCTCTTCACCCGGATGCCTGGACCGGGTCTTGACCGAGCTGAGCGTGGCGCGGTCCCAGCAGAGTCAGACAATGTCTTACCGGGAATTGTGGCGTCATCTGGTGGAACTGCGTCGCCACTCCCCGCACTTGCTGGGACTCCTCCTGGCCAGCGCGCTATTCCGGGACGGCCTGGCCGCCGTGTTCGTCTTCCTACCGATGGTGGCCCATGGCTCCGTCGGTCTCAGCGCTGCCGAGCTGGTCGTCTTCGCCACCGCGAGCAGCGTGATCGCCGCCGCAGGCGCCGTTGCTGGTGGAGTGTTCGATGACCGCGTAGGCCCCACCACGGTGATCGTGGGCTCATTGATCGGACCCTGGCGGTGCTGCTGTTCCTCGACGGTCAGGGGGCCTTCTGGGTCTGCGGACTTGTGCTGATGGTCTTCGTCGGTCCGATTTTGTCGGCCTCGCGTAGCTACCTCGCTCGCATCGCCCCGCCGGGGCGGGAGGGCGAGCTGTTTGGCCTGTACGCCACCACCGGCCGCTTCGTGAGTTCCTGGCCCCGGCGGCGTTTGCTCTCGGGGTATTGATCTTCGGTGAGCAGCGGTGGGGTTTGCTCGGCATCACTGTCGTTCTGCTGGCCGGACTCCTCGCCGTCCTACCTATACGGGCCCCCGACACCGCAACCGGACGGGGACAGGCTGCTGTGGCCGACACTGATCGAGCCTGCTGACCCGTACACTCAAGCGAACGGTAGCGCGGGGACGCAGCGAGGGAGTGGGATGGCCAGGCGGGTGGGCGCCAGCGACAACGATGCCGATGTGATCGTGGTGGGGGCGGGACCCGCAGGCTCGACGGCTGCCGCGTACCTCGCTCGCGCTGGGCTGGACGTGCTGCTGCTGGAGAAGTCCACCTTCCCCCGCGAGAAAGTCTGCGGGGACGGGCTGACGCCCCGGGGCGTCAAGCAGCTGATCGACCTGGGCATCGACACCAGCACCGACGCCGGCTGGTTGCACAATCGGGGGCTGCGGGTGGTGGGCGGGGGAGTAACGATCGAACTGGCGTGGCCGGATCTGGCCAGCTTCCCTCCCTACGGCGCGGTCCGCCAGCGCCAGGACTTCGACGAGATGCTGGCGCGGCACGCCGAGAAGGCCGGCGCCCGGCTGCACGAGCGCACCACGGTCACCGGAGCCGTCACCGACGAGCGCACCGGTCGGATCACCGGCGTGACTGGCAGGCAGGGACCGGACAAACAGCCGGTGACCTACCAGGCACCGATCACGCTGGCCTGTGATGGTGTCTCGGCCCGGCTCGCGCTCAGCCTGGGAATGGACAAACGCGAGGACCGGCCGATGGGTGTCGGGGTGCGCCGGTACTACACCAGCCCCCGGACCGACGACGATTTCCTCGAGAGCCACGTGGAGATATGGGACCGGGCCAATCCGCAGCAACCCAAGCTGCTGCCCGGTTACGGTTGGATCTTCGGTATGGGTGACGGGACGTCCAACGTCGGCCTGGGCATCCTGTCGACCTCCCAGGCGTATGGGAAGACCGACTACCGGGCGCTGCTGCGGTCTTGGCTGGACGGGACACCGCAGGAGTGGGGCTTTCGCGAGGGCAACGCCACCGGCAAGATCGCCGGTGCGGCCCTTCCGATGAGCTTCAACCGCACCCCGCACTACCGCACCGGTCTGCTGCTGGTCGGGGACGCCGGTGGGATGGTCAACCCGTTCAACGGCGAGGGCATCGCGTACGCGATGCAGTCCGCCCGGCTTGCCGCGGAGTGTGCGGTGCAGGCGATGGCCCGTCCCGACGGTGCGGCACGGGAGCGTGCGCTGCAGCGCTACCCTACGGCGCTGCGCGAGGAGTTGGGGGGCTATTTCCGGTTGGGGAACGTGTTCAGCCGGTTGATCGGCCACCCGGCCGTAATGCGCGCGGGAATCCGCCACGCCCTGCCTCGCGCGACGCTGATGCGCTTCATGCTCAAGCTGCTGGCCAACCTCTACGACAGCCGGGATGGCGACTCGATGGATCGGGTGATCATGGCGATGACCCGGCTGGCGCCCAGCGTGTGACCGACACACCTCGCCGATCAGGGATAACGCCTGATCGGGACTGGATTTATAGGTTAGCCTCAGGGCAGCGCGTGACCGGCCGGCACGTAGGGTGGGTGTGGGACGTTCACGAGACGGGAAGGACGGGACGGCAGTGTTGCAGCCCTACGTTCCCTTGGTATTGATGTTACTGCTGGCGGGGGGTTTCGCGGTCTTCTCCGTCGTCGCAGCTCCCTATATCGGGCCGCGCCGGTACAACAGGGCCAAGCTGGACGCCTACGAGTGCGGCATCGAACCCTCGCCGCAACCGGTCGCGGGGGCCGGGCGGATGCCGGTGGCGTACTACCTCACCGCCATGCTGTTCATCCTCTTCGACATCGAGATGGTGTTCCTGTACCCGTTCGCCGTGGCCGCGGACTCGCTGGGCCTATTCGGGCTGGTGGAGATCGCGCTGTTCATCATCACTCTCGGCTTCGCCTACGCCTACGTCTGGCGGCGCGGCGGACTGGACTGGAACTGATCATGGGTCTGGAAGAGAAGCTTCCCAGCGGGATCCTGCTGACCAGCGTCGAGAAGCTGGTCAACTGGACGCGGAAATCGTCACTGTGGCCAGCCACCTTCGGACTGGCCTGCTGCGCGATTGAGATGATGACCACTGGCGCACCTCGCTATGACCTGGCTCGTTTCGGTATGGAGGTGTTCCGTGCCTCGCCACGCCAGGCTGATCTGATGATCGTGGCAGGTCGAGTGAGCAACAAGATGGCTCCGGTGCTGCGCCAGATCTATGACCAGATGCCGGAGCCTCGCTGGGTGCTCGCGATGGGGGTATGCGCCTCGACTGGCGGGATGTTCAACAACTACGCGATTGTGCAGGGAGTGGACCACATCGTCCCGGTGGACATGTACCTGCCCGGTTGCCCGCCACGTCCGGAGATGCTCATCGACGCGATCCTCAAGCTGCACGCAAAGATCATGGACGAGCCACTGGGACCCAAGCGAGCCCTGGAGAAAGCGGGTCACCGCACTGAGATGGTGCCCTCCTCCGTGCGGTACGGACCGCAGAAGGAGCCCAAGCCATCGGGGAGCGGCCGGTCCCAGGTCGTCGAAGCCCGGAAACAGTGAGCTGAGAATGCCGGACAAAGACAAAAACGCCACCAAGGACAGGGGTCTTGCACCCGGTCAGTCCAGCTCAGCCCAGAGGAGCTCGGCGCAGATGAGCTCAGCGCAGCAGGCTGAGCATGAAGCTCAGGGCGGGGTGGTCGCCGGCCGCGCCCGGCAGGGCATGTTCGGCGTTCACGGCCCTGGGGACACCTCCGGCTACGGCGGCTTGGCGCTGCCGGAATACGTACCGCCCCCGGCCAAACGGCCCTTCGGCGGCGCCTTCGACGAGATCACCGACTCGTTGCTGGCCGCTATGCCCGAGCGCGGAGTGGCCGCCGAGGCCATCCAGCAGATCACCGTGGATCGCGACGAGATCACCTACTACGTGCGCCGGGAACACCTGGTGGCGATGTGCCGCACTCTGCGGGACGATCCGGCGCTGCGCTTCGAACTGTGCAGCTCGGTATCCGGTGTGGACTACGGCACCGA
>DASYMC010000036.1:0-11432 GCA_036009255.1 Pseudonocardiaceae bacterium | reverse complement strand
ATTTTCTGCTTCGACTATGCCACGATGATCTCAGCGCCCCACTTCTTCTCTAGTCCGGCAGCGATGGCCGATATCGACCCGAACCTTAGAGCTCTCCTTCTGGAAACCATCCAGGTCCAGCGGAAGGGTGCGCGTGTGCCCCGCAAATCGGAGCTGAGGCTCGACGCAAAATACAACGCACGGTATCTATTGAAAGTAGCACGACACGCGTCGTTGCCCGAGATCACCACCCTGCTTCGCGCATCAGGAATCCGGGAGAAGGGATTGACATGCGTCAGGTCTGGCGACACGACGACGGGGGCAGAATTGCTCCGCGAGGCTCGGCGCACTGTCAGTGTAGCTTCACTGTCGAAAGAAGCGCTGCTTTCAGCAGAGTCCTTTCAATATCCCGCGGAAGCATATCTTCAATACAAGAATGGCGAGTACAACCGAGCCGAAGCATCCCTAGTGCGGTCGATCATGTTGTGTCATGTACTCCGCGATGAGTACGACCATCAGGTCGAGGTCAGGCGAATCCATCTGGCCCGGAACGTCGTCCGTGTGAAGACACTAGCCGGCAACCGGGAGGAGGCTCTACGGATCGCGAGTCTCCTTGTTGGATACGTGGAAGGAGACCAGGCGCAGTGGCCATTGCCGGAACTCCCCATGACGAGCGCGCCAGACCCTCTCCTTGCCGACGAGCGATGGGCGCTTCTGGACCAGGTTCTCGGAGAAATCGCCCTGCTGGTGACGCGGCGTCGCGCAACGTCGCGTGAACTTGTCAGTGGCAGCGCCGGCTGGCTCTTCACCGGGGGCAGCAAGGCAGTCGGCGACTTCGCACGGGTGCACGCTTGGTTGGCCGCGCGGCGGGCGTCGATCGAAGGCGACGTTGGCGGATTTCTTGCCCATGGCATCGCTTTTTTTGCCGAGGGACGTGGCTCTTTGAGCATGGCATGGCGTGAGCTGACTCTCGATCTCGCTGCTCTTTGCAGGGACATCGCGCCCGAGGAACTGGCGTCGATGGGAGCCAGCGAGGTACAGGCGTGAGCCAAGCCCGCCCGGACCTTTCAGCTCCATCTCGATAAGGAGGTAGTGGGCGTCGGCTTTACGGGCCCTTCGATCTTGGCCGGGCAACTGGGTCCGGCCCACCTGAGGGTGAGCGGTCCGTGACTCCTTGATCCTCGCTGTGCTTCGGAGCAGCGAGAGGCGCACCACGGGCGTAACGAGAATGATGCTGGCGTCACCGCCGGTTGCGCCAAATCAGATGGCGAGTGCGAGCTCGGCGAAGGCAGTAGTGAGCCGATGCCGGAATCGATGTTGGTGGCCAATTCATAGTGGCCGCGATGCGGGTTCTGGACGAAGGCGCGCCCCGCGCTGATCACCTGTGCGGGCCAGAGCCGTTTCAGGCCACGGATGGCCGCAGCCGGAACTCCAGTTTGCCGTGATCGGCTTCAATCACATTATTCACGTACTGATCGAGGACATGAAGGTCGGCGGGTAGCAGCTCATTGAGCACCCGGAGGTAGGACGGTGCCCGATCGGTGGTCACCTCGGCCGGGCGCGGGCCGTTCTCGAATCCCTGGGCAAAGAACCGGCGAGTGGCCTCAAGATCCCCGTTTCTGTGCGACGACGACGTCGATGACTCGCCCGAACTGGTCGATCGCCCGATACAAATAGACCCTTCGCCCGGTCACTTCGACTCGATGCCTCGCTCGGCCAGCAGTTCTTCGACGTCACGGTAGGACAGCACGTAGCGCAGGTACCGGCGAACCGTCACGGTGATCACATAGTTCTATGAGGCTTGCCGGGGAGAAGTGGTCGTGAAGGCCGTCGTCGGGGCCCCTGACCCGCTCTTGGAAACCACAAGACTCGATCCAGAACGTTTCGATGATGCGTCGTTTGCCGCCGCTCCCGCCATTTACCAGGAATACATTCATGGCTCTGATCATTTACGGCTCAACTGCTTCGGCGCCCATTCTTATGCTGCTCGCATACGGACCGAGGACCTCGATTGGCGTGGTAATTTGAACGTCCCTATAACCTCTTACACGGTGTCCCCGGCTCTGCATAGCAGAGTGCGGAATGTTCTAGATCTGCTCCGTCTTGAGATGGGTGTAGTAGACTTGGAGTTGACTCCTCAAGGGCAGCGGTCTGACTGGAGGTTAATCCGCAAGGCCAGTTTTTATTTCTTGACGCCTTGACGGACCTAAGGTTGGCCGAGAAGTTCGCCGCCTACCTAATTGCCGAGACAAAACTAGCTCAAGCCCAGCATCTCACCCCCACTCCTGACCCATCCCGCTAGGTTTCCTTAGAAGGATGGCGGCTGGCTGGTTGCCGCATGGGAGAATTCTTCACCGCAAACAGTGGCCGAACGGTCCATTCCGTCGCTTCGTTGGAGCGGCCGTGACCCAGGGCGATGAGACCCAGCTGCCAAGACACTAACCTTTACCAAACTGGCCCTCGCCGTCTAAACAGCACACCGGCCACAGTCGATTGTGCCCATCCTTCCGCAATGCAATAGCGGCCGTCTCAACCACCTGAACCCCCGTGATCGCCAGAGTGATTCATTGGTATTGCGAAATTTCCTCCGGTTTGTGTTTGCTAAGTGTTTCTCGTAGTTGCTGGAGTGCTCGGTTTCGTGTGGGTCCAATCCCGCCAGGCGGGATTCCGGTGATGGTGGCGATTTTGGCGTACGGTTGGGGATTGTCGGTGAACAGCGCGTGCAGTAAGGTCCGTCGGCGGGGCGACAGCTCGTCAACGTGCTTCCATATCGACCGTGTCTCGTCGGCCTCGATGGCGATGTCCTCGGGCCCGGTCGATGGTTCGGCAGCAGCCTCTTCGACTGTTTTCGAGAGGTGGGGAATGGGCGTGATGTGGCGCAGGATGCGTAGGCATTCACGGCGGGCGGTGGTCGCAAGCCACGCACCTAGCCGATCGGGATGCCGTATCCGGTGCGCGTTTTCTGCCAGCCGCAGCCAGGTGGTTTGCACTGCATCGAGAGTGTCGGCGTCTTGCAGTCTAAAAGATCGCACCGTCGCGGAGACGAGGGTGCTATAGCGGCGAAGAATTTCTTCCCAGGCCCTCGGGTCACCGTCTCCGGCGCGCGGCAACAGGTCAGCTATGTTGATCGTGGCATCGGTGGAGGCATCGTTGATGGTGGTAGCGGTCATTGGTATTGCGGCCCTCCCTTGTGAGCTGCGGGACCGAGTGGAAGTCGAGGCGAGCGCTCACCGCGGATGGAGTTGCGGATGACGCTTGGGCCAGCCGATGCGGGACAGTGGGGTTAGCGGGGTCGGTCTCATCAGCGGCTTTGGTGAGCTCTTAGGCCACTGCGCGAGGCTTCACGCCGGCTGGTCGCGGTGAGATACCAGTCGCTTAAGGGCAGTCCCGCGGCTGGCTAGCGTTTCTCCCCGACCTGGTGATCCGTACGCTGACCGGAGCCAGTCACCTTTGACGTGCATGCTGGGCTGGATGCTGCAATTCGTGCTCGAGCCCGGCGGCTCGCGGCTCGGCGCTGCTGCCAGATCCGTTACCTGGCAACCTCACCTGCTGAGGTTGCCAGGTAGTTACTTTAGGTAAGTCCCGTGAAACTCGCTGCTGCTTCTTGCCAGGACCGAGGCCTTGTTTTGGTGCTCCAGAGCCTCCTGGAGATCGTGTAGCTCTCGCACGCGTTCGGCTAACCGCCGGTACTCCCGGTGGACAGCTTGAGTGTGCAAAACCGATCCGATCAATACACCGAAGGCAACCAACAGAGCTGCCAACAGCAAGACGATGTTGGTCATCTCCACCACCTCCTCCAGCCACAGCGTATACGTATACATATACGCAAGACAAGCTTGGATGAGCCGAGCCGACCATCAGAGACGACGTCGCCACGGCGGCAGGAGTACCGAACGGAGGCCTGGGATCAGCAGCTGAGGCTTCTCAAGATCGAAATGTCGATGGCGGGCGACCGCGATCCATAGATCGCTTACTCGGCGGTAGCCCCGCGGACTTGCGTTACCCGTAAACGTTCATGTTGACGTATACGTTATACCGCTGATAGGCTGATGGAGGATCAGCGTGCACGTGCAGTAATGCGCATCGTCGACTAGGCAGAGGGGAGATTCAATGGCTAGCGAGTCCTCTCCGATCTGCTTCCGCGTGCCAGCTGACGAGCGATCCCTCCTGGAGGTGGTCGCCCGGCACCAGGGACAGACGCTCTCGGCCTTCGTCCGGGACGCGGTGATACGCGTCGCCCAAGGCCTGGTCGATCAGTATGGGGCCGAGGCGATATTCAAGACGTTCGAGACCACTGAGACTCAACGAGCTGAAGAGACCAGAGCGAGGGTAAATGAGTTTCGCTCCCGTCTGCTTTCTCAGTACCGTGGATCGTCTGACTGAACTGGGCAGGGCCCGGAGGCGATAATGATCGACAGCGGCGAAGCCGAGTCCCGCGCAGTCGCGGAGGCGGTCAAGGGCGCTATCGGTCAGGGCCGCCTCGACGCGGGCGTGAACATCACCGGCCTGCTGGTCGACATCGGCAATGCAGAGAGCGTGGACTACCGCCAACACCTCATGTGTTGGCATCTCACCAGAGTCCTCCGGCCTTCGCTGACCGAGAAGGTGCCACCCTCGGTGGTCCGCAGCGTGGTTGATCAGGAGACGGCGCGGTCGCACACCGCTTCCCTAAGTCATAGGTCATGGCGGACGGAGTCACCACCACTGGACCGCTCCTCCCTGCAAATGCTTGGAGAAGTCTCGGCGGGTCCTGCGAGGGACAGTGACGATGCTGACGTGGTCGGCGGCACCGCTGGTGCAGGATTTCAGTGCCGAACTCAGGCAACGTCTGATACCCGGGGATGTGGGTACCGTGACCGCGTCGTTCTTGATGGGTTCGCTGACGGGACGAACATGTCACCCGATCAGGAACTGTGCCGCACCACGCAACGCGCTTGTGCCTAGGAGTTTCTCATCTATAAAGAAACGCCAGATAAAGAGGAGAGTGATTCACCGCAGCCTCGCGATCCCGCCATCACCGCCGGCGTGCCGAGCGGCGACCACAACTTGGTGCTTGAACTTCGTCAGTGAGTCGGCGTTGGTTTGATCTTTACAGCACTCCACCAAGTAATCAAGTGCCCGTAACAGGTCTGCGGCAAGAGTCACAACAATATCGTTGGTGGTCTCGACACCAGGCTTAGCCACCCAGCGCAACGCCTGTATCTTCCGCATAGTAATCGCAGCAATGTCAACAGTATTTCTCAAGCACAACTCCGCGGCATCCACATGGTGCAATACGAGTTCGTAGGTATCGGGGACCCGAAATTCCTCTTTGAGTGTCCTGAACACCGCTGAAGTCGCAGCGTAGAGATTGACCAGCTCTGGCGGCTTAGGACGATCTTCCTCGGTAGCCATCGTTCTCCGCCCCCGATTTCCTGTGACTCGACGGCTGACTTGTTCGAGCCCGCACAGTCGCAACATGCATCGGCGCAGATCTCACCTCATCAACACCGAGTTACAAGATTCCCCGACTGCCCTCTTACCGGCACCGTACCTGGCCAGGCCATGTCTCTCCACCGGGGACTACCGACCAAGTTCGGTTGTACACGGCATCCCCTCGGTTGGACGGTGACGCTCACGAGGATGGATGGGTGCTGGCGCTGTGCCACGGTACTCGCCGATCACATACGTATTCCTCGGTCACGACAGCGCTGAAGGCAGAGGGCTTTCGTCCTTGTCGTCCTTCGTCGCTTCGTTGATCATCAACTCGGCTCGAGCTCCAGTCGCGGGTATTCCGGCCGCCACATGGCCTCGTGCACCTGCTGGATCGGGTTCTCCACCGGGATCTGCGCGAGGCCTTCCCGGTCCGCAGCGATGGCGACGGCGATCCCGACCGCGGCGGAGATGGCGCGCAGGTCGTCGACCGCTGGCAACAGCGGCGCGCCCAGCCTGGTCGCGTCGGAGAGATGAGCGACGGCGTCTGCAGCGGCCGCGATCATAGGGTCGGTGATCCGCCGTGCCCGGGCGACGATCACTCCTAGGCCCAGGCCGGGAAAGATGAGCGCGTTGTTGGCCTGCGCGATGCGGTAGGTGGTTTGTCCGAGGGTAACCGGCGGGAAGGGACTGCCTGTCGCGATCAGCGCACGGCCGTCGGCCCAGCGGAGGAGGTCCTCGGGGACTCCCTCACACTTGGAGGTCGGGTTGGACAGCGGCATGATGATCGGCCGCTCAGTGTATGCAGCCATCTGCCTGACGATGCCCTCGGTGAAGGCCCCGGCCTGGGTAGAGGTGCCGATGAGCATGGTGGGCCGCACGTGCGATACGACCTCGGCCAGGCGGATGGGGCCGTCCTCTCTGTCCGACCATTCCGCGACCTCGGCGGCCGGCCGCGCATAGGGCATTTGGAAGTCGCGCAGCTTCGGGGAGTCATCGATCAGCAGGCCCATGCTGCCGAGCGCGTAAAAGCGCTGGGTGGCCTCAGCTCGGGACAGACCCTCACCGATCATGACGTCGCGCATCATGTCGGCGATCCCGAGCCCGGCGGTGCCCGCACCGTGAATCACCACGCGCTGATCCCGCATCCTCGTCCCTGCCGCACGGACAGCGGCAAAGGCGGCTGCGAGCACCACGGCGGCGGTGCCCTGCATGTCGTCGTTGAAGGTGCAGACCTGGTCCGCGTACTTGTTCAGGATGCGGCGCGCGTTGCCGGCGCCGAAGTCCTCCCAGTGCAGCATCGCATGGGGATACAGCGTGGTGGCCGTCGTGACGTAGGCGTCGATCAGGTTGTCGTAGCGCTGGTCACGGACCCGGGCGTGCCGGGCACCCAGGTACATCGGGTCGTTGAGCAAGGCCAAGTTGTCGGTGCCCGTGTCCAGCACGACCGGAAGCACCCGGTGCGGGTGGATGCCTGCCGCCGCGGTGTAGACGGCGAGTTTGCCGATGGCGATCTCGATGCCACCCACGCCTTGGTCGCCGATACCCAGGACGCCCTCGGAGTCGGTGGCCACGATGAGATCGACGTCGTCGGCCCCAAGCCGGGTGTTGCGGAACGCGGTATCGACGTCCTCCGGGTGGTCCACGGACAGGTACACCCCGCGGGGGCGGCGGAACTCGTGGCTGAACCGCTCGATCGCCAGACCGACGGTCGGGGTGTAGACGATCGGCAGCATTTCCTCGATGTGCTCGGAGAGCAGCCGGTAGAACAGCACCTCGTTGCGGTCCCGCAGGTTCGCCAGGTACACCCAGCGGCGGAGGTCGTTGGCCTGCTGCTGAAACTGAGCGTAGACGCGCAGCAGTTGCCCCTCCAGCGTGGTGACACCCGTCGGCAGCAGACCGATCAGCCCCAGCGCCTTCCGCTCCCCCATCGTGAACGCGGTGCCCCGGTTGATCGTGGCGGTGACCAGTACCGCGGTGCCCCTGGCGTGAATTCGGGCAACCATCCCGTCAGGTGACGGGATGAGCTCGTACGGTTCGGGGTACATGGCATCCCTTTCCTGCACAGTTGCGCTCGCTCACCGTTCAACAGTGCCCGTCAGCGGGCTTATCCGCGCTTGCCTGGGGGGACACTTCTGTTATCGTCGGCCCTACTGGCCGGGTCGCGCTCGCGGCGAACGGTCGGCTTTTTTCCCTTGATGGTGGTGCGCCGCAGAGCTGCGATCACCTCGCTGGCCGCGGACTCGGGCACCTCCACTAGCGAGAAGCGATCGGCGATCTCGATCGCCCCGATGTCGCGGCCACCGAGACGGGACTCCCCGGTTATCGCGCCGACCAGGTCCTGTGGCCGGATCCCGGTGCTGCGCCCGACACCGAGGAAGAGGCGGGTCATCCCACTTGTCCGGGCACGGCCGCGCCGCCCTTCGCGCCCATCGGTACCACGGAGATCCGGCCGCTTGCGCCTGGGCACCTCGGCGACCTCGGGAAACTCCTCTTCGTCGGCTTCGCTCCCGAGGGATTCGTGAGCCAACTTCACCGCAGCGAGCGCCACCTCCATGACATCGAACTCGTCAGTGAGCGTCTCGACCACGACACGAAAGCGCTCCAGGTCGTCGGTGAGGAGACTTTCCTGCAGCGCGGCGCGGGTTAGCTCGAGGCGTCGTGCGCGCAGATCGGCGATCGTGGGTACCTTCCCCACCGTGATCCGCTGCTTCGTCACCCGCTCGATCGCCTTGAGCATCCGGTGCTCCCGCGGCTCTGCCAAGGTGATTGCCACACCCTCGCGGCCGGCACGGCCTACTCGGCCGATGCGATGTACGTACGCGTCGGGCGCTGAAGGAACGTTGTAGTTGACCACGTGGGTCAGGTGCTCGATGTCGAGCCCGCGAGCGGCCAGGTCAGTGGCGATGAGCAGATCCGCGGTCCCGTTGCGCAGGCGTCCCATTACCCTGTCGCGTTGCTCTTGGCCCATCCCACCGTGCAATGCCTCGGCGCGGTAGCCGCGTCCGTTCAAGGTCTCGGTGAGCTGGTCGACCTCTTCCCGGGTCCGGCAGAAAACGATCGCCGCCGAGGGCGCCTCCACGTCTAACACTCGTCCGAGAGCAGCGGGCTTTTGCACGCGGGTGACCACATACGCGCTCTGCCGCACCAGCGGGCCGGTACCTGCGGCCGTCGTCTCGCGGCCCATCTCAATCCGGACCGGATCACGCAGGTGGCGGCGAGCGATCCTGTCGACGCGAGACGGCATCGTCGCGGAGAACAGCACGGTCTGCCTATCCTCAGGAGTGCCGTCGAGGATCGCCTCGATGTCCTCGGCGAACCCCATATCGAGCATCTCATCCGCCTCATCCAGCACGACCGTCTCCACACCGCCCAGACGAAGGGGCCCACGACCGATATGGTCAATTGCGCGGCCAGGTGTGGCGACTACGACATCGACCCCTCGTTCCAGCACCCGCAGCTGCCGGCCGATCGGCTGCCCGCCATAGATCGGAAGGACGCGGACGCCAAGATCGCGGCCGTAGCGGTGGAACGCTTGTGAGACCTGCATGGCGAGCTCACGTGTGGGTACGAGCACCAGCGCCACCGGTACCGCACCTTGCCGGTCACCGGGCATTCGCTGCAACACCGGCAACGCGAACGCCGCCGTCTTTCCCGTCCCCGTCGCGGCCTGACCGAGCAGATCACGCCCCTGCAGCAACGGCGGGATCGCCTCGCGCTGGATTGGCGTGGGCTCCTCATAGCCAAGCCCAGCCAGCGCGTGCAGCAACTCGGGCCGCAACGCCAGATCGGCAAAGCCCGCCGCGTCCTCGGACGCGTTCACACTCATCGTCGCCTCCCAGTCCTGCCCCGTCCATCCATGCTCACCTGAACAACACTCCCCCGGGACTGTCGCATAGAGCGAGGACATCTCCGGCGTGCGCCCACGGGTAATAGTTGAATGCGTAAGAGCGCCTGACCACCCGTCTGTCGTGACAAGGTCGATGAGGACCAGCGGCGCCGATCGACCGTGCCCGACGCCGTCCTGACCGGGCGCCTCACTCTTTGGTGCCCGGAGAACCGAGGCCTGGCAAGTCAGGTATGCCGGCAGCGTTTGACCGCATGGACCCAGGGGGTGGCATGAACAAGTGCCGGATCGGATTCGTCGGAGCTGGCGGCGTCGCGGCACGCCACGCGCGAGTGCTCGCCGGCTTCGACGATGTGCGACTGGTGTCGGTGACCGACCTGGATCCCGAACGTGCCCAAGCGTTCGCGTGTGAGCATGAAGTGCGTGCCGTGGCCGGCGTCGATGAGCTGATTACGACAAATCTGGACGCGGTGTACGTGTGCGTGCCGCCGGTTGCTCACGGGCCGGCTGAAGAGGCCGCGGCGGCAGCCGGCGTGGCGCTGTTTGTGGAGAAGCCGATCGGGCTGGACCGGGAGATCGGCGAACGGATCGCGGGTGTGCTGAATGATGCGGGCGTGATCACCGCGGTCGGCCACCACTGGCGATATTCGTCGGTCGTGACCGGGGCCCGGGTGTTACTGCAGAGGCATTCTGTACGGCTGGCGATGGGTGTCTGGCTGGATAAGGTGCCGCCGGTGAGCTGGTGGGCCCGCCGCGGTTACTCCGGCGGGCAGGTAATCGAGCAGGCCATCCACGTGCTCGATCTCGCCCGGTTGCTCGTCGGCGAGGTGGTCGAGGTGCACGCCGTCGCAGACGGGACCCCGCCGAATGCCCGCGACGCCGACATCGACGGCGCCACCGTGGCGATTTTGCGGTTCGTGAATGGTGCTGTCGGCACGCTCGCGGCGACCTGCCTGCTCGGCTGGAAGCATCGGGCCTGCCTGGAGGTGTACGCCGACGGACTGGCCGTGTCGTTGAGCGAAGGCACGCTGGAAACCCGCGACGGTATCGACGGACCCCAGCTGCGGCGTGTCGACCCGGAAGCCGCCAAGCGGGCGGCCGATCGGGCGTTCATCGACGCCGTTCTTCGCAAGGGCGACGACGTACGGACGCCGTACTCGGAGGCTCTGCGGACCCATCGGCTGGCCTGCGCGGTGGCGCGTTCGGTCGCGCAGGGATGCCCGATACGACTGGAGGAGGACCGAGATGTCGTCCGGTGAGCGGGTGCTGGTGGTGGAGCGACCGGGCCACGTTGGTTTCCGCACGGAACCGGCTGACCCAGTGCACGCCGGCACCTTCAGGACCCGCACTGTCTACAGCGGACTCTCGGCAGGCACCGATTTGAGCTTCTTCAAAGGCACCCACCCGAACCTGACCGCGAGTTGGAACGCTGAACTTGGGTTGTTCCGCCGGGATGGGGAAGGCACTGGCTACCCGGTCCTGCGCTGGGGGTATATGCAGGTTGGCCGGATCGTTGAGAGTCGGACCCCAACACTGAAGACGGGTGCTCTGGTAGCGATGACGTACGGTCACCGCAGCGGTTACCGCGGCGACCCACTCGTGGACCGGGTCGTTTCGTTACCGGATGATCTCGACCCGCTGCTTGGCATCTACGCCGCCCACATGGGCCCCATATGTGCTAACGGTCTGCTGCACGCCGCTGCCGAGCTACATGGCACGGACGTCCGCTCCCTCGCCGACGGTGTACGCGGGCGCCGGGTGGCGGTCACCGGTGCCGGCGTCGTGGGGCTGCTGACCGCGCTGTTCGCCCGTATGCACGGCGCGGAGGAAATCGTGCTTATCGAGCCAACGGGTGCACGACGCTGCGTGGCCGAGGCGCTCGGTCTAGCGGTGCTCGACCCGGACACCGACGACCCCGCGGTGCTGCTCAAAACGCGCTGGCGGCACGGGCCCGGCGACCGAGGCGCCGACGTGGTATTCCAATGCCGCGGCCAAACGGCGAGCCTGGCGGGGGCCCTGCGGCTGCTGCGACCCCAGGGCACGGTAATCGACCTTGCCTTCTACCAGAGCGGGGCGGACGCCGTGCGGCTTGGCGAGGAGTTCCACCACAACGGCCTTGGTGTCCGCTGCGCGCAAATCGGACGGGTGCCACGGGGACTTTCTCACCTATGGGACCGCGAGCGGTTGTCGGCCG
>DASYMC010000035.1:0-14625 GCA_036009255.1 Pseudonocardiaceae bacterium | reverse complement strand
CGGATGGGGATGCCGCACCGGAAGGCGAGACACCCCAGATGGGTCTTGGTGACCTACTGGCCGAGGCGCTCGCTGCGTACCGGGAAAGCCGTGATGTTCGCATCGATGCCCGCTCCACTGGGATATCTCGCGATGACGCTGCTGCCACGGCTGATGCTGAGGCCAGCCAGGACCTGCCCCGTTACCGTGGACCAGGGACAGTCTGGACGGCTGGCCTGGTACTGGCTCCGAGCCCAAGTGACTCCGAGCCGACTGATCTGGATCCGCGTGACGCAGACGAGGAAGACCCTCCCGAGGCGGTCACCAACCCACTTCTGCGCCTGCCGAATCTCACCGCCGAACCGCGGTGGGTTCCGCCTGAGGCGGGTCGTCGGTCCGCCGCCGGAGATTAGGGGTGGCGTCGCAGGCTTGGACACAGCAGGCGTGGTTCGGGCGTTGATGCGTGGTTCGACTGGCGCAGGGGTAGCAGGCAGTGTTCATTACGGACGTGGCAGTGCGCTGGTCGGATATGGACGTCTATGGGCACGTCAACAACGCACGTGTGGTGACGCTCTTGGAAGAAGCGCGTACCGAGCTGCTGTTCAACGAGGGTGCCAGGCGTGGTGCCCAGACCCTCGCCGACGGCGTGGTCGTTGTCGAGCTGAGGGTCCGCTACCGCCAGCCGTTGGTGTACTCGGCCCACCCCGTGCGGGTGCGGCTATGGGTCAGTGAGCTGCGGGCCGCCTCATTCGCACTTGACTACGTCGTGGCGGGTACCGACGGCGATGCGGTCAGCGCCCGGACCCAGCTCGCTGCCTACGACACCGGCGCGCAACGGCCGCGTCGGCTGATGCCGGCTGAGCGGGAGTTCCTGGCAGCGTTTCGAGACCAAGGTGACGATGGCTGAGCTATTTATCCCAGACCCCGTCGAACGGGATGATCTAGGCGTCTTCGTGGCTCGCGCGGTCCGGCTGGACACCGCAGCGCTCGTGCGGCTACGGAGCGGAAGCGCTCACGTCCACGCGTGGGTGGACACCCCGTTTGACGCTCTGGTGACTCGTTCGGTGCGCGGTGCGGTGCATCCTGCTGATCTCACCGTTAGGGGAACAGATCTGCTGTCCGCAGTCGCCGTATCCGCCGACACGGTAGTCGACCCTGGCGGGTTGCAGGATATCCACTGGCGTTGCGCGCTACCGCCAGAACGGGGTTGGCGTGAGGTGGATCAGGTGCCCGCCGAGGTACTTGCTGGACTTGCCGACCAGGGTGTTTCTCTCGCCAGAGAGAACCACGGTTCACCGCCCTCCGTGCTGCTAGACCAAAAGGTGATCACGGTCAGCGGAGCCGGTTTCGACGTCCGGGTACCGATGCGTTGCCTGTTCGCCCTGTCCGGCATGGGATTCGTGGGGAGGCACACCGCTGCTGAGACCGTCCGGGTGTGGGCCACCGACTCGTGGCTGCGCCTGGATGCCCGCTACGGCGCGGTGCTACGCCGCCGGCACGCCCTGCTTCCGCTGCTCGTCTGAGGTGCCTGATACGTGGTTCTGTGCTTAGACCAACCAGACGGCAGTATCGGGAGGGAGCGCCTCACCGCTGGATGGAAGCGGGCCGCTGGCCAGCAGCACGTTTCCCGGGGGAAGTGATACCGGCGTCGAAGAGGCATTCAAGCCGCAGATCAGCCCGCCGCCCTTACGGCGGAACGCAAGACATCCCGGTGGGGCGCCGAACCATTCCAACTCGGAGCCGGTGAACGCCTTATGCCCCTTGCGTAGTTCCAAGGCCTGCCGGCACAGCGACAGCGTCGAGCCCGGGTCCTCCAGCTGAGCTTCCACGGCGTGATCAGCCCAGTCCGTGGGCATCGGCAACCAGGTGCCGGGAGTCGGGCTGAACCCATACGGCGGGGTAGAGCCCTCCCACGGCAGCGGGACCCGGCAGCCCTCCCGTCCCCGGTTAGTGAACCCGGAATGCCGCCACACCGGATCATGCAGCGCCCAATCGGGGAGCTCGGCGTTCGGCAGACCCAACTCGTCGCCGTTGTAGAGATAGACGGGCCCGGGCAGGGCGAGCTCCACCAAGGTCATCGCCCGCGCTCGCTTCAGACCCACCTCACCGCCGCCGTAGCGGGTCACCGGACGAACCGCATCGTGATTGGAAATCGTCCAGGTCGCCGGCGCTGGGCTGCCCTGGACCGCAATCAATGAGTGCTCGATGGCCTCACGGATCCTGTCCGCCTCGAACGTCGCCTCCAGCAGCCGGAAGTTGAACCCCATGTGTAGCTCATCGGGGCGCATGTAGCGAGCGAAGGCGAGGTCATCGCTCACCCAGATCTCGCCGACCGCCACCCGTGCCGGGTACTCGTCGAGCACCTTCCGGATCATCCGGTGGATGTCGTGCACCCCGTTGGCGTCAAAGCGGGGATCGGCGATGTCGATCTGGAGCAGACCGCTACCACTCGCGATCGGCTGCGGCATGTCCGGCAGCCCGATGGGCTTGGCCATCCCGTGTGCCACGTCGATGCGGAACCCGTCCACCCCCCGGTCCAGCCAGAACCGCAAAGTCCGTTCGAGATCGGCGGCCACCTCCGCGTTCTGCCAGTTCAGATCCGGCTGCTCGGGTGCGAAGAGATGGCGATACCACTGCCCGGCACCGCCCGTCGAGGAGTGCAGTTGGGTCCACGCCGATCCGCCGAAGGTGCTGGTCCAGTTGTTCGGCGGCGCTGATCCACCAAAGCCGGAGCCGTCCTGAAAGATGTAACGGGCTCGTTCGCGGCTGCCCGGTGCCGCCGCCACGGCTGCCTGGAACCAGTCGTGCCGGTTCGACGTATGGTTGGGCACGAGGTCGATGACGATGCGCAATCCGCGCTGGTGCGCATCGGTGAGCAGCCGATCGAAGGTGTCCAGATCACCGAAGAGGGGGTCGACGTCGCGCGGATCGCTGATGTCATAGCCATGGTCGACCATCGGGGAGCGAAAAAAGGGCGTGAGCCACAGCGCGTCCACGCCGAGCAACTCCAAGTAGCCCAACCGGCTGCGCACCCCCTCCAGATCACCCACACCGTCGCCGGTTGCGTCGGCGAAGGAGCGGACATAGACCTGGTAAAAGGCGGCATTGCGCCACCAGGTCTCGTCTCCGGAGGCCAGGTGGCGATCGTCGGCACGTCGCACGAGAGCTAATCCTGCCAGGGGAACCGCCGCGATCGTCGGCAATCAGGTCAGCGAGTTGAGCAGGCTGTTCGCCGCCATCTCCAGATAGTTCCAGAGCACGGCACGGTGGGCGTCGTCGAGATCAGCCTCATCCACCGCAGTGCGCATACAGCGCAACCAGGAATCGCGCTCGGTCGGCCCGATCCGGAAGGGCACGTGCCGCATCCGCAGTCGTGGGTGGCCCCGCGCTTGCGAGTAGGTGTGTGGGCCGCCCCAGTACTGTATGAGGAACAGCCGCAGGCGCTCCTCGGCGGGTTGCAGGTCCTCGCCGGGATAGAGGGGGCGCAGCACCTCATCCTTCGCCACCAGCTCATAGAAGCGCCCGACGATTCGGTGAAACGTTTGCTCGCCGCCGACGGCCTCATAAAAGTTCTCTGGAGCAGCCACCTGTTCATCCTGCCTTGTCGGCGGCCGTTTGGGGGAGGAGGCGTCAGGACGGCGGGGCGATATGGCTAGCCGGGGTGGGCGGTGGGATCCCGGCATCGGCGAATGCTGCCTTGATGCCCGCCAGGAGTGCCCGTTGGACCGCCCACTGCCGGCCGGCCTGCACCTTGGTCGTGATCCGCAGTGTCACGCCATCTGAATTGATCGACTCGACTCCGAGTACCTGGGGGGGTTCGAGCACATCCGCGGCCAGCGCGCTGCCGTCCGCGGTGAGTTCGGTCGCAGTGCGGCCGGCAAGCTCAGCGGATGTCGAGATGTCGGCGTCGTGCCCGATGGGCAGATCAACGACGGCCACTGAGTAGCCCTGGCTGGAGTTGCCGACCCGCAGCACCTCACCGTTGCGGACATACCACACGGTGCCCTTGGTGTCCCGCAAGGTGGTGACCCGCAACCCGACCGACTCCACCGTTCCGGTGGCCTCGCCGAGATCAACCACGTCGCCCACTCCGTACTGGTCTTCGACCAGCATGAACATCCCAGACAGGAAGTCCTTGACCAGATTCTGCGCACCGAAGCCCAGCGCGATGCCCAGGATGCCGGCCGACGCGATGATCGGTCCGAGGTTGATCCCCAGCTCACCCACCACCAAGGTGAACGCCACCCCGTAGACCACCAACGTGGTGCCCGAGCGCAACACAGAACCGATCGTGCGGGCCCGCTGAGATCGCCGCGTCGAAAGCAATCCGGTGCCCAGCCAGGAATCCGGGGCTCGCTCCCGCAGGGGTCGCAGCAATCCGGGGGGCGGTCCCTCTGCCGTCACCTGGCTCAATCGCTTGATAGCCCGGTGCGCCATCAGCCGGATCACGACCGCGAGCACCAGGATCAGCAGGATCCGCAACCCGGTCCCCACGACGGCATCGGCGTAGCGGGACAGTAGGTCATTGCGCGTGAGTTGGTAGATGCGCGCGCACCATGAGCCCTCGTCGCGGGAGCAGTCGGGCTGGAATGCCAGTGGGGAGATCATCTGGTGGGCACCTCCGGTCAACCGCCGGACTTTATCTGTGGTCCCCCTCCGACCATCTCTGGTGGCCCCTCAACGGGCGGTCACCGACACGCGGCAGTATCCGACACGTGCGCGACGGCTGCCCTTTATGGTGAACTGGTCGCGCGCATTGGCGGAGGTGGTCGCGTGCACGACCGACAACCCAGCCCGGAGGGTCACCCAGCGGGGGCGGACCAGCGGCCCGCCTCGCGCTCAGGAACCTCAACCGGGCTTCTCGAAACTACTGTCCTCGTCACGAACCAGGCTGTTGGCGGCCACCCTCGGTCCCCCGGTGCACCGACCTGGGGACGTCGGCGAGTCTTGTTGCTCAACGCCAGCTTCGAGCCGCTGACCGCCCTGCCGTTGCGCCGAGCCGTCGTTCTGGTGGTATGTGGCAAGGCTGATGTCGTGCATGGCGACGCCGCGGGTCTGGTGCTGCACTCCGCGACCGCCAGTGTGGTGGCTCCCTCGGTGATCAAACTGTGCACCTACGTGCGGGTGCCCTACCGAGCGCGGGTCCCGATGACCAGGGCCGCGTTGATGCATCGTGATCGTTATCGTTGCGGCTATTGCGGAGCGCGGGCAGAAACCATCGACCATGTGGTGCCGCGCAGCCGCGGCGGCGAGCACTGCTGGGAGAACTGCGTGGCCTGCTGCGCACTGTGCAACCATCGCAAGGCCGACCGGCTGCTCAGCGAATTGGGCTGGAAGCTGCGGGTGGCCCCGCGCGCCCCGCGTGGGCAGCACTGGCGGCTACTGGCCACGGTGCCCGACGCCGACCCGCTGTGGTTGCCCTATCTCGGCGAGGTCGCCTGATGCGAATTAAGGAGCGGGGCCTTGGCTCACCCGTAGGGTGAATCTGTGGCAGACCTGCATGAGTTGACCGCCCTGGAACAAGCCGCTGTGGTGCGTCGGCGTGAGGTGAGTCCCAGCGAGCTCGTCGAGCATCACCTGGGCCGGGTGGAGGAGCGAAGCACCCAACTAGGCGCTTTCGTCACGGTCACCGCCGACCGGGCGATGGATGCGGCCCGGGCCGCGGATCTTCTGGTGACCCGGGCCGATCCTGGCGAGCTGCCGCCGCTGCTCGGTGTGCCCACTGCGATCAAAGATCTCACCATGACCGCCGGGATCCGCACCACTTTCGGCTCCGCGATCTACGCGCGATACATACCGCCGGTCGATGATGATGTGGTGGGCTTCCTGGCCGCCGCCGGGACGATCAGCCTGGGCAAGACGAGCACCCCCGAGTTCGGGCTCTGCTGCTATACCGAGCCGGCCGACCTGCCGCCCGCGGTGACTCCCTGGGATACCAGCCGCTCGGCCGGCGGCTCCTCCGGTGGAGCGGCGGCCGCCGTGGCTGCTGGGTTGGTGCCCTTCGCGCAGGCCACCGACGGCGGGGGATCGATCCGCGGCCCAGCGGCGGCATGTGGCGTGGTGGGTCTCAAGCCCAGCCGCGGACGGGTTTCCCGGGGCCCGGCCGCGGGTGATGGGTTCCTCTCAGTGATAGGGCCACTAGCCCATTCCGTGGAGGACGCCGCCGCGTTGCTTGACGCCATGGCAGTGCCCTGCCTGACCGAGCCGCTGATCGCGCCGCCGCTGCCGGCGGGGCAGAGCTTCCTCGAGTACGCGCGCCGGGAACCTGGACGTTTGCGCATCGGGCGCTATGCCGATTCTCCGCTTCCCGGCGTCGAACTGGCCCCAGAGTGCCGTCGAGCCTGGGAAGACACCGCTGCCCTGTTGGCCGGGTTGGGCCATGACGTGGTGGACACGGTCTCTCCGTTCGACCGGGAGGTGCTGCAGCCGCCCTTCGAGGTGCTCTGGGCAGTGGGCGCTACCTCAGTGCCGGTGCCCGAGGATGCGCGAAGTGCGCTGCTGCCGTTCACCCGGTGGCTTCGGGAGCTGGGGGACTCGGTCAGCGGGCCGGATCTGTTGCGGGCGATGGGGCAAGTCCAGTGTGCGGGCCGTGCGGCGATCGCAGCTCACCTGGAATTCGATGCGGTGCTCACCCCCACATTGGCGCAGCTGCCACCACCGGTCGGGTGGTTCAGTTCGGTACCTCCGGCGGAGAATTTCGATCGGCAGAAGCGATTTATTCCTTACGCCGCGCTGTATAATGTCACCGGCCAGCCCGCCGTCTCGTTGCCGATGCACTGGACTGGCGACGGGCTACCGGTGGGGATCCAGCTTGTAGGTCGACCGGGCGGAGAAGCAGTGCTGCTTGCGTTGGCGGGGCAACTGGAGCGCGCTCGACCGTGGGCGCATCGCCGGCCGCCCACCTGGTGAGGTAACAGTAGGCGCCGGTCAGCTACCGTGATCTCGTGACATCGCTGGAGGTCATTCTCGTGCTGGCGGGCGTTCCGCTGGCCATCATGGTCTTACTGGGGCTGTTGACGCTCCGGACGGCCTTCACCCGGCCGCGCCGCTACCGGCCCGGCGATGAGTGGAATCATCCCCCGGTGTTGTGGACGGCGAATCCGGAGGCCTTGCGTGGCGGCGGGAATGCCCACCATGCCCATCATGGCCATGAGGGATCTGGTGGAAGCCGTGGAGGTGCCCGTGGCAACTGGTGATGAGCAACACGCCGACCCCGTGCGGCGCGACCACGCTCAGGACGACGACTTCCAACGAGGACTCGCGCCCGGCGAGGCTGTTGTCGGCATGGGGCGGATCTCGGCAGCGCGACAGGTCAGGCCGGTGTTGCGCACGCTGCCCTTCAGCCGCTCACAACTTGCAAAACTCGATGACGCGCTGGTCCGGGCTAGCCGCACCGCGAGCCTGTACTTCGGCATCTATCTCGGTGACCTCGGCTCCGACACCCGCATCCGGGCCGAGGAACTGCATGATTCGATGGGGGAGTGGGCTGATGACGCGGTGCTGGTAGCCGTCTCACCGGGCCAACGGGTGGTGGAGGTGGTCACTGGTTGTAAGGTCGCGAGTCGGCTTCCCGACCGTGGTTGCGAACTGGCCGTGGAGAGCATGGTGTCCTTGTTCAAGGACGGCGACCTCGCCGGAGGTCTGAGCTCCGGGCTGCGAATGCTGGCCGATCACACCAACTCATGAGTGGCCCGCGTCTTTGACGCGGGCTGCCAACGCCCGGACCACCCCGGCGCGACCTTCCGATACCAACCGGCGTAGCGCGGGTGGCTGCTCATTCGTCTCCAGCCAGGCGGTCGCGGCGTCCACGCAGCGTTGTTCGGTCACCCACGATGGGAATAGGCCGATCACACACGACTGCGCTCGTTCGGAGGTCCGGCGGTGCCACACATCGGCGATCTCGGTGAAGTACCGGTCCAGGTAGGGCGCCAGCAGCTGCTTGTGCGCGGGGTGCTGGAAACCTCCGATGATCGCCTCACTGATGGCGTTGGGTAGCTCGTCGTCGTACATCGCTCGTTGCCAGGCGCGTTCCTTGGCTGCTGAGGTAGGCAGCAGTGCGCGGGCGCGCTCGGCTTGCCGGCGCCCGGTCGCTGTGGCATCGCGTTCCTGCTCGGCAGCGATCTCGTCCTCGCCCATCGTGCCGTGCGCGGTGAGCGCTTGCAGCAGCCGCCAGCGCAGGTCGGTGTCCACTGACAGTCCCTCGGGCACGCCATCTCCGGCCAACCAGCCGGCCAGCGCATCCAGTTCCGGCTTGCCCAGCAGCGCCGCACTCAACGCATTGACCAGAGCGAGTTGGTGGTCGGAGCCGGCCTCAGCGGTGTTAATGAGCGTCATCAGAGTGTTGCTGAACCTGGGCCAGCCCTCGTCGCTGGCCCAACCTGGCTCGGCATAGGAGGACAGCGCAAGCTGCGCCTGCGCCAACAACCTCTGTACCACGCCCACCTCGGTCTCGGCGGGCAACCCGCCCAGCACCACCGCGACGAAGTCCCTCGCTTTGAACTCGGCTTCGCGGGTCATCTCCCACGCCGCTGACCAGCACAGCGTGCGGGGTAGCGACTCAGCGATGTCACCGATCCGGTCGACCAGCGTCGCCAGCGAGGTCTCGTCGAGTCGCATCGTGCAGTAGGTGAGGTCATCGTCGTTGACCAGCACGAGTTGCCCCACAGGGACCCCGATCAGAGCGGGAACCTCGGTGCGCTCCCCGCTGACGTCGAGCTCCACTCGGTGCGTCCGAACCAGCGCGGAGCCCGCAGCGGAGTCGGTGTTGGGGGAGTCGTCGTAGATACCGACGGCCAGCCGGTGGGTGCGTCGCTCCCCGCTTCCAGGGCGAGCGCCGCCTTGAACCACCGCGAAGGACGCGAACGAGCCGTCACCATCGAGGGTGAACTCCGGTTGCAGCGTATTGAGCCCAGTGGTCTCCAACCATTGCGCGCTCCAGCCCGACAGGTCACGACCGGAGGCCTGCTCCAGAGCAGCCAGCAGGTCGGCGAGCGTGGCGTTACCCCAAGCGTGCCGGGTGAAATAGATCCGCAGACCCGCGAGGAACTCCTCCAGGCCGACATAGGCGACGAGCTGGCGCAACACGCTGGCGCCCTTGGCGTAGGTGATGCCATCGAAGTTCACCTCGACGGCCTGTACATCGGGGATCTCGCAGGCGATCGGATGGGTGGAGGGCAGCTGGTCCTGCCGGTACGCCCAGGACTTCTCCACGGTGGCGAAGGTGGTCCACGCGCCGGTGTACTCGGTGGCCTGCGCCTGGCACAGAACCGAGGCCCAGGTGGCGAAGGACTCGTTGAGCCACAAGTCGTCCCACCACCGCATCGTCACCAGGTCGCCGAACCACATGTGGGCCATCTCGTGGAGCACCGTCTCGCAGCGCCGCTCGTAGAGGTAGCGGGTTACCCGGCTGCGGAAGACGTAGTCCTCCAAGAAAGTCACGCAACCGGCGTTCTCCATCGCTCCGGCGTTGAATTCAGGGACGAAGCACTGGTCGTACTTCTCGAACGGGTAGCGCCGCCCGAAGGCCTGGTGGTAGAAGCCGAAACCTTGTTTGGTTTCGGTGAACAGTCGCTCGGCGTCCATGTGTTCGGCCAGCGAGGCGCGGCAGTAGATGCCCAGGGGGATCGTGCCGTCCTCGTCGCTGTATTCGTCGGTCCACTGCGCGAAGGGACCGGCGACCAGCGCGACGATATAGGGGCTGATCCGGGCACTATCGGCGAAGACATGGCGAACCCCGCCGGCATCGAGCTGCTCAGTACTCTCGGAGGGCGCGTTGGAGATCACCACCCAATCCGTGGGCGCGACCACTCGGATACGGTGCACCGCCTTGAGATCCGGTTGGTCGAAGCAGGCATACATCCGCTTGGCATCGGCGGTTTCGAACTGGCTGTAGAGATACACGCTGCCATCGACGGGATCGGTGAAGCGGTGCAGTCCCTCGCCGGTGTTCATGTACCGACCGTCCGCCTCGATGATGACCTCGTTGTTCGCGGCCAAGGTTGGCAGCGCGATTCCCGTGGCCTCGTCGTAGTTGGCGACATCGAGGATGGTGCCGTTGAGGGTCGCACCGCTGACTCGTGCGGCCACCAGATCGATCCAGCTGGACGCGCCGGGGATGCGGCAGGAGAAGCGGACCGTGGTGGTGCTGCGGAACGTCGCCTCGCCTGGCCTGCCGGCACCGTCGGTGAGGTCAAGGTCGACGGTATAGGAGTCGACGTCTAGCAGCGCGGCGCGCTCGACGGCCTGCTCCTGAGTGAGGTTCGGGACAGCCACAAATCACCTCGGGTGTCAGATCGGGGGTCTTTGGGCATCCAATCATGGGCGTGGGCATGCCTGCAGGCGAGTTAAGACTGGGGAAGAGGCGACCACCCGGACGGGTTGCACTACGCGACGAGGAACGGAGAGTGTCATGACGGTGACCGTCGGCCAGAGCACGGAAGACCGAACCACAACCGCTCAAGTTGATGTCTACTTCGATCCACGGTGCCCATGGGCATGGATCACCTCCCGCTGGATTCTCGAGGTCGCGGCGGTGCGCGACATCGAGGTGCACTTCCGGGTGATGAGCCTGTCGGTGCTCAACGAGGACCACGAGGTCAGCGAAAGCTATCGGAAGGCGATGGACCAGGCACGGGGGCCGGTACGGGTGTGCATCGCCGCGGCCCGCGACCACGGGGAGAAAGTCCTCGGCCCGCTCTACACCGCGATGGGCCGTCGAATCCACAACGAGGGCAACAAAAATCTCGACGAGGTGATCGCCGCCGCGTTGGCCGAGGTCGGGTTGCCTCCGCAGCTGGCTGAGGCCGCGCGCAGCACTGATTACGACGCGGAGCTCCGGGCCAGCCACAAAGCCGGCATGGATCCGGTCGGTCTGGATGTCGGCACCCCCACAATCCACGTCGACGGGGTGGCGTTCTTCGGGCCCGTGCTCTCCAAGGTCCCGCGCGGGGAGGAAGCCGGCAAGGTCTTTGACGGCACCCTGCTGCTGGCAAGCTATCCCCACTTCTTCGAACTCAAGCGCTCCCGCACCGAAGAGCCCGACTTCTCCTAGACGACAGGCGGGTCTTGCGGAGGCTATCCAGCCATGCCTGCGCGCCAAGATCGGGGTTTGATAGGCACTGGTCGACCAACGGGTTGGGTCAGCGGCGCACGTCGGTGGTGTCGCTGGTGAGAAATGGCCCGCTGCCGATGACGGCCACCTGAGTCAAATTCTCGATCATCAAGTCGATGACGGCGGGAGCGATCCAGACCCAGTGCCATCCACAGCACCAGGGCGAGTATCAAGAGTCCGAGCACAAGATCCTCCAAGGTTCTGGAAGGCGCCCCCCGCCGCCTGGTCACTGGTAGGGCAGCCATTACCCGGAGTCTGCGCAAATGAAACTACGGCTCTTTGCCTGTGGGCTGAAGTCTGGAGAGAGCCGCGCGGGTGGTTGCGGGACGGAAGGGGGATGCGCTGAGCGTCCCTGGAGTGTCTAGCTCACCCGCCAGTACCCTTCGGCAGAGGTCGGTCAGGACGGTCAGGTCGTCTCGTTGCGCGGTCACGAACTCGGCGTCGACCGGGTCGCCGTGTCCGGGAACGACGATGCGTGGATCCAGCCGGAGCAGCTCGGTGACTGCGGTGGGCCAGTCCAGCGGGTAGGCATCCGTGAAGTCGGGGTCGGCGCCCTGCTCGACGAGATCGCCGGCGAAGAGCACACCGGTGTCCGGTGACCACACCACGACGTCGTGGTCGGTATGTCCCCGCCCGGGATGGGTCAGCAGCACCCGCCGATCGCCGAGGTCTACTTCGACCTGCCCGGTGATCAGGTGATCGGGCACCACAGGAGGGACCAGCACCGCGTCGTGTGGCATCCCTTGGGAGCGAGACCACGCCAGCGCCTCGGCGTGCTGTGCCGCCCCACCCCTGGCTAGATCATCCCGGCACCGGGGATGCGCCCAGACCGGGGCCGGCAGGAACGCTGTGGTGCCCAGGCAGTGGTCGAAGTGGGCGTGGGTGAGCACCACCGTGCACGGTTGCCGGGTGATCTCGCGAACGGCGGTCCGCAGCTCAGCGCCCTGTTCTGGATCGCTGCGGGTATCCACGACCAAGCATCCGCGGTCCCCGATCACCAGTCCAACCGAAAGATCCAACTCGACGTAACGCCGCACCAGCACCCCGTCGGCCAGCTCGACCCACCGCTGTTCCCCGCGACATGGAGACATATCGGGACTAACGGACCGCTGATTGGGCCGATATGTCTCCATGTCGGGGCCGAGCTCACGCGGTGAACACACCCGCGCGGAGGCGGGGGGCATCCTCGCTGGCGTCGTGGGCGGCAGCCAGGACGACGTCAGCAGCGAATCCGTCGCCCGCCAGCTCCCGGCCTGAGGCACTGGCGGCGAGGACGCCGTGCAGCCCGCGGGAGCGAGCCGCGGTGAACTGAGCCGCGGCCAGTTCGGCCTCGGGGGAGTATGCGCCCGGCAGCACTCCAGCGATCGCGCCGGCACCGATGATGTCCTCCAAGGCGGGCCGCAGCGGTTCGCCGGGTAGTTCCCAGCGCTCACCGGCGGGCACCAACCCGATCGGGCCGCCGCGGGCCAGCCGATGCGCCGTGCGAGCAATAGCCGCTGCATTGCGCAGGCACCCGGCGAGGACCTCAGCGCCGGTGCGATGCGCGAGCGCGCACAACGTCGCACCGTTGGGAGACGGCAGCGCGAGCCGGATCCCCGCGGGGAGCTGGCGTAGCGAGGCTGGTGACAGCGACCAGCCGCCGGCGCCGCGCGGGCCGGCCAGTGTCGCCCCGGCACGCCGTGCGATGTCGGCGCCGCGCTGGTCACCCCACGGCAAGGGGAGCACCGCCGCTCCACGTCCGACTGCCACGTCGACCGCTGTGCAGAAGGACAGCACGTCGATGATCACGACAACCGCGCAGCGGGAGCCGAGCGTGACCACCCCTTCCCGGCCCCATTCCAGCCGCACGTCGTAGCCGTCCTGCACGTGTTCCGGCCGCAAACCCTGCGCCCCTCTCACCGGGTGATCCGTCATATGGCAATGTTGCACACTGTGCGCGTCTACCTCGGTTCGGATCACGCCGGCTTCGAGCTCAAAGCTTTTCTGGCGAAGCACCTGACCAGCCTCGGACACGAAGTGGTGGACGTGGGCCCCGCCGTCTTCGATCCAGATGATGACTACCCACCGTTCTGCTTCGAGACCGCTCGCCGGGTGGTAGCGGACTCAGGCAGCCTGGGCGTGGTGATCGGCGGGTCGGGAAACGGCGAGCAGATCTCTGCCAACAAGGTCGCCGGCTGCCGGGCCGCGCTGGCATGGAGCATCGAGACCGCCCAGCTCGCCCGGGAGCACAACGACGCTCAGGTGATGGGGATCGGCGCCCGGATGCACCGCCCCTCCGAAGCGGCGGAGATCGTCGATACATTTCTCGCGACGCCGTTCTCCGGCGGTGAGCGCCACGCCCGGCGGATCGCGCTGATCTCGGAGTTCGAGCGCAGCGGGAAATATCCTCCGGTCTCCACGAGCTGAGACTTCCATGCCTGAGGGTCACACGACGCACCGGTTGGCCCGGCGGCACCAACGCTGTTACGGCGGGTCGCCAGTCGGCGTGTCCAGCCCGCAGGGGCGCTTCGTGAAGGCGGCTGAGGTGCTGGACGGACGGGTGCTCAAGCGCGCCGAAGCACACGGCAAGCACCTGTTCCACCTGTACGACTCTGATCTCGTGGTACACGTGCATCTCGGCCTCTACGGCTCTTTCGCTGAGGCGGCGCTGCCTGTGCAACCGCCCCGGGGGCAGGTACGCATGCGGCTGATCGGCGCCACGCACTGGACCGATCTTCGCGGACCCACCGCCTGCGAGCTGCTCACCAAGGCCGAGACGGACGCGGTGCGCAGCCGGCTGGGACCCGACCCGCTACGTCGCGACGCCGATCCGGTCCGGGCCTGGGAGCGCATCTCCCGGTCCCGGGCTCCGCTGGCCACGCTGCTGATGGACCAGTCGGTCCTCGCCGGAATCGGCAATATCTATCGGGCTGAGTTGTTGTTCCGTCACCGGTTGGATCCGCTGTTGCCAGGGTGTGAGCTCCGCGAGGATCAGTGGGCGGTACTGTGGTCAGATCTAGTCGATCTGATGAATGACGGGCTGCGTCGCGGTCGGATTGATACGGTCCGTCCGGAGCACGACCCGGTTGTGATGGGGCGACCTCCGCGTCAGGATCGGCATGGCGGCGAGGTCTACGTCTACCGTCGGGCCGGTGCGCCGTGTCTGGTGTGTGTTACCGACGTCGTCACCGCGGGGCACGCGGGACGTAAGCTCTATTGGTGCCCTTGCTGCCAGCGGCGGCCGGTAGTTTAGAGATCTTCACCGAACACGTATCAGACCCGGACGAAGAAATGTTCGCAGTACCCGATCTGGTTAAAGATGACGTTCTGGAAGCGAGTCAATGCCCTCGGCGTCCAGGACCCCCTTGATATCTTGACGCTCCAACGCATGACACATCGCACGGGAGAGCCAACGCGCGTAGTGCCGCATACTCGTTCCTACTGTGGATCGTGATCTTGCCGGGGGCGTGATGCGTGTGCTATCCGCTTTTGAACAGCCTCGTCAAGTGGTTGGGGTGGTGGTTGCTTGCGCATCGGATTCAGGCCAGAACAGCTCT
>DASYMC010000034.1:0-13804 GCA_036009255.1 Pseudonocardiaceae bacterium | reverse complement strand
GTCGCGACTGAGTGCGCCGCGCCTCCGCGCCCCGATTGGCGTCATGGAAGGAGGGCTGCGCCGTCCAGCGAGGTCTGCAGGATCAGTCGGCGCCGGCCGGCGAGGCGCTCCAGCCGGGTGCGCCGCCATCGCCAATAGAGCATCGCGTTGGTCAGGCAGACGACGTCGAGCCGCTCGGTGGCATAGAGCAGCATCTCGACGAGGTCGCGTTCGAGGAAGGGCTCGCCGCCTGTGACGTACAGCTCGGTGAAGCCCTCCCGGACCGCATCGTCGACCAGCGCGCGGAACCGGGGCAGGCCCAGGGACCGGCTCCGGGCCAGCGGAGAGGACCGCGCTGTCACCGAGGCGAAGACGGTCGGCCTGATGAAGTTCCTCATCGCCGGCAAACGGCGGCTGATCGGAGCGCACATCGCCGGACACTGCGCGGGCGAGGTGTCCTTGGCCGCCTCACCTAGTGTTATTGATGCCGAGCCTTGCCGGCTGGGAGCCGGTCGCCTACCCGACTCGGTAATAGCTTTCGATCTCCCGGGCAACTGTGCCGTCGCCGTGCTGCGTCCACCCCAGCAGTGTGCTCCGGTCAGGCAGCGGCATCGCGGACAATTCATACGCGGATACCGCCACTGACCCGGTGAGACACCGGTACAGACGGTCGAAGGCAACCGAGCGCAACAGCGCCATCAACAGCGGCGCGCTCAGTGGGGACTCCGGATCGATGCACGTCAAGACATTGACATGATTTTCTACAACGACGCGTCCACCCCACTGCTCAAGGCACCCGGCGTCGAGCTCCGCAGCGAGGATTCGCCGTGGTTGTTCGGGGGCGGTGGTTCGCGCAACCAGCACTGCAGGACAGTCGAGAACGAGGGTGAGATCATCACCTGGACGCAGGTGAAGCCACCGCTGCGGCTCCCGAACCCGCGCGCGCCGCGGCCTACCGCCCTCCAGATCAGCCGCCCACACGATCGTGACGCTGCCATCCCGGCATTGGGCGGAAATTCGGTCTTTGGCACGGTTCCACACGAGAGGCCCGGTGCTGATCTTCCAGCCGTAGTCGGGCAGGCGCGCACCCAGGGTCGCGGCGCGCCGCACCAGTGGTACGTCGCCCGCCTCGCGGGGCAGCGGCCAGGGCTGATTGGGCAGCTGCGGGGAGCTGGCCGTGCCGATGAACACCCGGTTGCCGTGCCCGTTTACAGCAAGGCTGTCACATTGGACCTCCGGCGGCTGCTCGCCACGAACGAACGTAGCCAGCAGCGTCTCCTGAAGCACCCCGGTTGCGAAGACATCGGTGCGCTCGCGCACGAAGGTGATTCGATGTAACGGTGCAGTGGCCGCCAGGTGCGCTCGTAACCGCTGGAAGTAGGAGCCACCCAGCCAACCTGCGGGCACGAGCGCAGCGAGCACCCCACCGTGCTTGAGCCGGGCGGCACCGGCGGCCATGAACAGGCCGTACCGGTTGGCATGGCCGTACACGGCGTGCGACCAGCGGATCCGTTCATGCTCGTCAAGCCGGATCCGCCCGTACGGTGGGTTCATCAGCACGGCGGCAGCCAGTTGTTCGTGGGCTTGCAGCCCGTCACCTGCGTGCAGGAGCGCTGGCATCCGTACTCGCCCTGACGGAGGTATCTGCGCCCACCAGGGCAGCAGGACCGAGGCCAGGGCGATGTTGCCCAACCACACCGCCGACTCGTCGAGGTCACAGCCGGCGATCGCGGTGGTTACCCCAGCCAGCGCGAGCTCGGGCTGAGCGGGATCGCAGGCATCGAGCCAGGACCGCAAGGGTGGTAGCAGCAGCGCACCCGCGCCGCAGGCCGGATCGAACACGAGCCCGTCGACCTGCCCACCAACAGTGGCCTGAGCCTGTTCCCATAGTTCCCTGGCAAGCCCCGGCGGCGTGTAATGGCGCCCAGCGTGGCCACGGACGGCAGGGTCCAGGGCGGTCACGTATGCCTCGCCAAGCTCCTCAGGTGTCGCGTCGAGCAGATCCTCCCGAGCCTGCGCCGTCGAGAGGGCTGCTGCGGCGGCATGCGGCCGCGCGGCGAGAGCCTGGCCGACGTCGAGGCAGGCGCCGCGCAAACCGGCGTCGGCTGCCCGGCGAGCCCACCAGGCGGGGACTGTCGCGAGCACCGCCGCAGCGCGGTCCGAGAGTGGGCCGCCAGCGGGCGCCAGCCGTCCTCGACGAGCGCGATTAGGGCTGGGCGAGATGGCCTCAACGCTCACTCGTCAGCTCCACAGAGCTTGGTCTCGCGGGTCATCCGGGCGCTAGCCGCCCGCCATCGCGCCGACGACCAGGTAAGGCTCGGCGCCAGTAGCGACCGCCTGGGGCAGCGGGGCGTCCGGCAGGTCGTGGGACAGATCCTGCTCGCAGGCGAAGAACCGCACGAACGCTCGACGCCGGTGGGTGGCATGGTCGCGGATCGTCCCGCGCAACATCGGGTAGCGGACCTCCAGCGCATCGAGAACCGAGCGCTGCGTGACCGGACCCGCAATGTCCAGCGCAATCTCGCCGGCGACGTGCGCGAGGGTCCGTAGATGCGCCGGGAGCATGACGCGAATCATGGCAGCAGCTGCACTTCGACGGAGAGCACGGCCGGAAGGTCTCGGACGATGGACGTCCAGTGATCACCCGCGTCGGCCGATGCATACACCTGCCCGCCGGTCGTCCCGAAGTACACGCCGCACGGATCGAGCGAGTCGACGGCCATCGCGTCCCGCAATACGTTGACGTAGCAGTCGCGCTGCGGCAGACCCGCGGTGAGCGCCTCCCACTCGTGTCCGCCGGTCCGGCTGCGGTATACCCGCAGCCTACCCTCTGGCGGGTAGTGCTCCGAGTCGCTCTTGATCGGAATGACATAGATGGTGTCGGGCTCGTGCGCGTGGACGTGGATCGGGAACCCGAAGTCGGAAGGCAGGTTACCGCTGATCTCATGCCACGACTCGCCGGCGTCGTCGCTGCGCATAACGTCCCAGTGCTTCTGCATGAACAGCACGTCCGGTCGGGCGGGATGCATGGCGAGGCGGTGCACGCAGTGGCCGACCTCAGCGGTCGGATCGGGGATGCCTTCGGAGCGCAATCCCTGGTTGGTCGGGCGCCACGTCTTGCCGGCGTCGTCGGTCCGGAACACGCCCGCCGACGAAATAGCGACGAAGATCCGCCCGGGGTCGGTCGGATGCTGAATGATCGTGTGCAGGCACATCCCACCGGCACCTGGCTGCCAGGAGGATCCCGAGTCGTGGTCGCGCAATCCGGAGAGCTCCTGCCAGCTCTGCCCGCCGTCGACCGAGCGGAACAAGGCGGCGTCTTCCACCCCGGCGTAAACGGTATCGGGATCGGTCCAGGAGGGTTCGAGATGCCAGACCCGGGCGAACTCCCAGGGATGTGGCGTTCCGTCGTACCACTGGTGAGTCCCGGGCACACCGTCGTAGCTGAATTCATTACCTACCGGCTCCCAGGTCTTGCCACCGTCGTCGGAGCGCTGGATGAGCTGCCCGAACCAGCCGTTGGACTGTGAGGCGTACAGCCGAGCGGGGTCGGCGGGAGATCCCGCGACGTGATAGATCTCCCAACCCCCGAAATGAGGGCCACTGACGTCCCACCGCTCGCGCTTGCCATCCGACGTCAGGATGAATGCGCCCTTGCGTGTCCCGACCAGTACCCGTACTCCGCTCATTAGCGCTCCTCTTGCGAGCCTTGCCGTGGTCCTTCGCTGTTACCGGTAGGACCTCCGGCGGACCAGGAACTCATCGCTCAGGCCGATTCCGGGTGCTCGAGCGTCGCGTAGCATAGGCGCCCGTGCCTGTGCAGCCAGAGACCGTCGCCAGCAGTGAGATCCATTCAGCGGACCTGGAGCAACATCGCCGGGAACTCACCGGCTACTGCTACCGGATGCTCGGCTCCTTCTTCGAAGCCGATGACGCGGTGCAGGAGACGATGATGCGCGCCTGGCGAGGCATCGAGCGATTCGAGGGTCGATCGAGCCTGCGGTCATGGCTGTACCGCATCGCCACCAACGTCTGCCTTGACCTGCTGCGTGGCCGCGAACGCAGGGCCTTACCGGTGGACCTCGGACCGTCCTCGACGGCGGACGCGACGCTCGGCCCGATGCTGCCCGAGCACGCCTGGGTGCAACCCATTCCTGACGGCCGGGTACTGCCCGACGGGGATCCCGCGGAACTAGCGGTGGCAAAGGAAACCATCCGCCTGGCGTTCATCACCGCGCTGCAGCACCTTCCCGCCCGGCAGCGGGCCGTGCTGATCCTGCGGGAGGTGCTGCGCTGGCAGGCGACTGAAGTGGCCGAACTGCTGGAGACCAGCGTCGCCTCAGTCAACAGCGCGCTGCAGCGAGCCCGGGCCACCCTCGCGGCGCGTGAAGGCTCCTCCGCCACTTCTGTAACGGATCCTGAGCAGGAGGCGCTGCTCGTCCAGTACGTGGATGCCTTCGAGCGCTATGACATCACCCGGTTGGTCACACTCCTGCATGACGATGCGGTGATGTCGATGCCGCCCTACGACCTCTGGCTGCGCGGCCCCGTCGAGATGGGCCGGTGGTTCCTCGGCCAGGGCTGCGGGTGCCAGGGCTCACGCCTGGTGCCGACGGCCGCCAACGGCTGCGCCGCGTTCGGCTCCTACCGCCCGGACGGCACGGGTGGCTACCACCCGTTCGCCCTCCAGGTCATCGAGGTCTCCGGTGACCGGATCGTCGGGCATCACAACTTCCTGGACACCACCCTGTTCGCCGCCTTCGGTCTGCCCGCCCAGCTCTAAATCTCCGGCCCCCTCGGCATGCTCACAACTACCGGTTCGAGCGCGGTGAGATTCCCGACTTCGGCATGAGCTCGTTGAAGCCGACCTACTCTGGCAGGTGGCGTCCTGGTCGCTTTCTTAACCAGGCATCGCCTGGTGCCCTACGTGCTACCCTACGTGCGTGCGTAAGACCAGCGTCTATCTCGACGACGCCGACGCTCGCCGGCTCGCGATGCTTGCTGAGCGCGAAGGTGTATCCCAGGCATCGGTGCTTCGGAGGGCTATCCAGGCGTACGTGCCGCAGCCTCGCGGAAACCGTACTTTCGCGCTCGACGGCGTGGGCGAGGGTCCTGGCGGCTCGGTGGCCGACGTGGACACCGCCACACTGCTTGAGGGCTTCGGCGGGTGACCCTGCTGGTAGACGCGGCTCCCCTGGTAGCCCTGGCTGACCGCCGAGATCCGCTTCGATCCGCGGTCCGCGAGGTTCTCGAGGCCGAACACGGTCCGCTCGTCATCGCTGCACCGGTCACCGCCGAGGCCGACTACCTGCTCGGTCAGCGGATCGGGTGGGCTGCCCGTCTGGCGTTCCTGGAGGATCTGGCAGCAGGTCGATTCGCGGTGGAGAGTCTGGAACCTGATGAGTATGCCGGCGTGATCCGACTGGAACGCAACTATCTCGACCTGGACCTCGGGCTCGCCGACTGCGCCACCGTGCTCCTCGCGGCGCGGCTACGCACCCGACGAGTGCTGACCTTCGACGAGCGTCACTTCCGCGCGGTCCGCCCACTGCAAGGTGGCGCATTCGAGCTGCTCCCCCAGCGGTAAACCGCGTCATGTCGACGGTGTGCGCGGACATTGAGTGGTCAACCGGCCATTGTGGGGAACTCGTGGTTGAACTACGACGGCGTGCGCACCATGCTGCGCTGAGCCCTCGGGAGGCCTGCGCCAGAGCAGCTGGCACCCTTACGATTTTGGGCATGTGCCGGAACATCCGCCCGCTACACAACTTCGACCCGCCGGCGACACAGGGCGAGGTATATAGCGCGGCTCTGCAGTACGTGCGGAAGATCAGCGGATCCACCAACCCGTCGAGAGCCAACGCGGAGGCCTTCCACCGAGCGGTTGATGCGGTCGCCGAGGTCTCGACACGGCTGCTGAACGAGCTGGTGACCACTGCGCCACCGAAAGATCGAGAAGTCGAGGCCGCCAAGGCCCGCGAGCGCGCCGCCGCCCGGTACAGCAGCTGACCAGCCTCGCTAGTGACCGAACGCCGGCCAACCGGATACGACGGCTAGCGGCGGCCATCCGAGGACGGAATCGACGGCGATCGCTACGAACACCAGCGCTAGGTAGGTGTTGGACAGGTGAAACAAGCGCATGGGGTTGACCGTCTGGCCACTCCGGACCGCGGCGTGCAGCCGGTGCGCCATCGCGACGAACCAGCCGCCGGCGAGCACCGCTACAACGGCGTAGACCCAGCTTGTGGCACCGACCAGGAGCAGGCTCCAGGCCACCATCAGCCAGCTGAACAGCACGATCCGCCGTGCCACCGACAGCGGGGACGCCACTGCGGGCAGCATCGGTACACCCACCCGTTGGTAGTCCTCGCGGAACCTCATCGCCAGCGCCCAGGTATGCGGCGGCGTCCAGAAGAAGATCACCCCGAACATCACCAGCGCCGGCCAACCCACCGTGCCGGTGACGGCCGACCAACCGATCACCACCGGCATGCAGCCGGCCGCGCCACCCCAGATGATGTTCTGCGCGGTGCGGCGCTTGAGTAGCAGCGTGTAGACGAAGACGTAGAACAGGATCGTCGCCACTGCCAGCAGCGCAGAAAGCAGATTGGTCGTGGCCCACAACCAGCCGAACGAGGCCACCCCCAACGCAATCCCGAAGATCAGCGCATGGCGAACGGGTACTTCCCGAGTGACCAGCGGCCGGGCTCGGGTCCGCTTCATCTGGGCGTCGATATCGGCGTCGGCCACGCAGTTCAGCGCGTTCGCGCTGCCCGCGGCCATCGTGCCGCCCAGCAGAGTGGCCAGGATCACCCACAGCGAGGGCACTCCGCGCGCCGCGAGCAACATCGCCGGGATGGTGGTGACCAGAAGCAACTCGATCACTCGCGGCTTGGTCAACGCCAGGTAACCGCGCAGGACGCTGGTGCTGCGGCGCACTCGCGATGAGATCGGAGCGTGAACGGTGCTGGTCACAACGTTCCCGTGGACTGGAACGCTGCGCTCACCGTGGCTCCTCCCGACCGCCGGATCCGGACGGCGCAGGCATGGATGGCCTTCCGGCGGGTACTCCCTCGCTCTAGATGGTAGCTGCGTGGCAGGTGCGTTCCCCCCGGGGGCCGCTCTGGCGGGGGAGATCACACCTAGCTCCTTCTCGCTAGGGTGGACATAGACCTAGGGATCAGCCGGAGCACACCAGTCTCGCGGCGCCGACCGAGCACAGTCAGGAGCACGATCGTGTCCGTCACCGACGATCTGACCCAGCTCACCACTCCCCGCCTTCCCGATGACTGGACCGATGTGGACACCCGCGCGGTGGACACCGTCCGGGTACTCGCCGCCGATGCTGTGCAACACGTCGGCAACGGCCACCCGGGGACCGCGATGAGCCTTGCCCCGCTGGCATACACGCTGTTCCAGCGGGTCCTCCGGCACGATCCCAGCGATCCGGCCTGGACCGGCCGGGACCGGTTCGTGCTCTCCGCCGGCCATTCCAGCCTGACGTTGTACCTGCAACTGTTCCTGTCCGGATACGGGCTGGAACTGGAAGACATCGAGCAACTGCGAACCTGGGGATCCAAGACGCCGGGTCATCCCGAGTATGGGCACACAGTCGGCGTGGAGATCACCACCGGGCCGTTGGGCCAGGGCTTGGCCTCGGCGGTGGGGATGGCCATGGCGGCGCGCCGGGAACGCGGCCTGTTCGATCCCGACACTCCGCAGGGCGAAAGCCCGTTCGACCATTACATCTACGTCATCGCCTCCGATGGAGACATCCAGGAAGGCGTCACCTCGGAGGCTTCCTCACTGGCTGGCACCCAGGAGCTCGGCAACCTCGTGGTGATCTACGACGACAACGAGATCTCCATCGAGGACGACACCAAGATCGCGTTGTCGGAGAACACCGCCGCCCGCTATGAGGCATACGGCTGGCATGTGCAGACCGTGCTCGGTGGGGAGGACGTGGTCGGGATCCTGGACGCGCTGAACGCGGCCAAGGCCGAGACTGGCCGGCCCTCCCTCATCGTGCTGCGAACCGTGATCGCCTACCCGGCGCCGAACAAGATGAACACCGGACCCGCGCATGGATCCGCGCTGGGCGCCGACGAGGTGGCGGCCGTGAAGGAGAAGCTTAATTTCGACCCGGAACGTTCCTTCGTCGTAGAGCCGGAAGTCCTCGAGCACACCCGCCAGGTGGTGGTCCGCGGCCAGGCCGCGCACGCCCAGTGGCAGCAGGGCTTCGATTCGTGGCGAGAGGAGAATCCGACCAGGGCTGCGCTGTTCGACCGTCTGATCAACCGCGAGCTACCCGCCGGATGGGCGGAGAAGCTGCCTACCTGGCAGCCCGACGCGAAAGGGATAGCAACTCGCAAGGCATCCGGGGAGGTGCTCTCGGCCATCGGCGAGGAGCTCCCGGAGCTATGGGGTGGCTCTGCCGACCTCGGAGAAAGCAACCTCACCACGATCAAGGGTGCCGACTCGTTCGGCCCCGAGAAGATCTCCACCAAGGTGTGGACCGCGCACCCCTACGGCCGCACCCTGCACTTTGGGGTACGCGAGCACGCCATGGGTGCGATCCTCAACGGCATCGCGCTGCACGGGCCGACCCGTCCCTACGGTGGCACGTTCCTGATCTTCAGTGACTACATGCGTCCCGCGGTGCGGCTGGCAGCGCTGATGAAGACACCGGCCACCTATGTCTGGACCCACGACTCGGTCGGGCTCGGCGAGGACGGCCCCACGCACCAGCCGGTCGAGCACTTGGCCGCATTACGGGCCATTCCCGGGCTGGACGTAGTACGACCGGCGGATGGCAATGAGACCGCGGCGGCATGGAAGGCGCTGCTGGAGAAGGGCACTCGCCCGACCGGGCTCGCACTGACCCGGCAGAGCGTGCCGGTGCTGGAAGGCACCGACGGCATCGGCGTCTCTCGTGGCGGTTACGTGCTCTCCGACACCGCATCGGAGGTCGGCAACGGGATGCCCGATGTGTTGTTGATCGCCACCGGGTCCGAGGTTCAGCTCGCCGTCGCGGCACAGCAGATCCTGGTGGCGGAGGGAATCGGGAGCCGGGTGGTGTCCATGCCGTGCGTGGAATGGTTCGATGAGCAGGAGCAGTCCTACCGCGATCAGATATTGCCACCGGCGGTGAAGGCCAGGGTGGCTGTGGAGGCCGGGATCGCGATGCCCTGGCATCGCTTCGTCGGCGACCACGGCGAGGTGATTTCGCTCGAACATTTCGGCGCATCCGCCGATTGGCAAACCCTATTCCGGGAATTCGGATTCACCGGTGAAGCGGTCGCCGCTGCGGCCCGCCGCAGTCTTGGCCGCACCAAGCTTTAAGTCTTCGGGAGGTACCCCTTGTGAGCAGCACCGATACCCTACTGGCCCTGTCTAACGCCGGTGTGTCGATCTGGCTGGACGATCTGTCCCGGCAGCGGATCACCTCAGGCAATCTGGCTCAGTTGATCACTGATCGGCATGTGGTGGGGGTGACCAGCAATCCGACGATCTTCGCTCATGCGGTGGAACACGCCGAGGACTACGACGAGCAGGTGCGGGCGCTGGCTGCTCGCGGTGCCTCGGTCGAGGATGCCGTACGAGAGATCACCGTCACGGACGTCCAGCTGGCTTGCGACGTGTTCAGCGGGACTTGGGAATCCACCGGCGGGGTGGACGGCCGGGTGTCGCTGGAGGTCGATCCCCGGCTGGCGCACGACACTGATCACACCCTCGCGCAGGCCGCTGAGTTGTGGAAGATGGTCGATCGGCCCAACCTGATGATCAAGATTCCCGCGACGGCAGAGGGACTGCCCGCCATCAGCGGCGCGCTGGCCGACGGGATCAGCGTCAATGTGACCCTGGTCTTCTCCGTTGAGCGTTACCGCGCGGTGATGGGCGCCTTCTTCACCGGTCTGGAACAGGCCAGCGCAAACGGCCACGACCTGGCCGCGATCGCGTCGGTCGCTTCGTTCTTCGTCTCCCGGGTGGATACGGAGGTGGACAAGCGGCTGGAGGCCATCGGCACCGAGCGGGCGCTGGCGCTGCGCGGGCAGGCGGCAGTGGCCAACGCCCGGCTGGCGTACGCGGCGTACCAGCAGGAGTTCGCGACGCCGCGGTGGGCTCAGCTGCGCCAGGCTGGAGCGCGGCCGCAACGGCCACTGTGGGCATCCACCGGGGTGAAGAATCCGGCCTACCCGGATACCAAGTACGTCACCGAGCTGATCGCGCCAGGAGTGGTGAACACGATGCCGGAGACCACCCTGCTCGCCTTCGCCGATCATGGCACGGTGCCCGGCGATCAGGTGTCGGGAACTGGCGAGCAGGCCCAGCGCACCTTCGATGAGCTGGTCGATGTCGGGATCGATCTCGACGACACGTTCGTCGTGCTCGAGCGCGAGGGGGCGGAGAAATTCGAAGCATCCTGGGCCGAGCTGGCTGAGACGGTCGGCGCGCAGCTGGCCAAGGCCGCACCGCCGGCGGCGGGCTGAGGCGGCGATGTCGCAGCTCAACGTCGAAATTCTCGCGACCGGCTTGGCCGGTGCGGCCGAGTCGTGGGTGGACAAACTCGTCGCGGAGCGAGTCGCATCAGCGCTGGCCACTCAGGATCCAACGCTGTGGGGGCCGCAAGCGGAGCCCGAGGCAGCCCGGCGGCTCGCCTGGGTCGCGTTGCCGCACACTTCCCGGCCACTGGTGGCCACTATCGAGGCGCTGCGAGCCGAACTGCGCGCCGAGGGGATCGATCGGGTCGTGCTGGCCGGTATGGGTGGCTCTTCGCTGGCCCCCGAAGTGATCTGCGCCACTGACCAGGTAGCGCTGACCGTGCTGGACACCACCGATCCCGGTCAGGTGGCCGACGCGCTGGCCGGAGACCTCAAGCGCACTGTGCTGGTCGTGTCGTCCAAGTCGGGCACCACGGTGGAAACCGACAGCCACCGGCGAGTGTTCGCTGCCGCGTTCGCCGCTGCCGGGCTGGACCCGGCGGCGCACCTCGTGGTGGTCACCGACCCAGGGTCACCGCTGCAGCAGATTGCCGAAGCGGAGGGTTACCGGGCGGTGATCACCGCCGAACCGGATGTGGGCGGGCGCTACTCGGCGCTGACTGCCTTCGGCCTGGTGCCAGCCGGCTTGGCCGGGGCGAACATCACCCAACTGCTCGACGAGGCGGCCGAGATTGCCCCGTCGCTGGCCCTCGACGACCCGGCGAACCCCGCACTGCGGTTGGCCGCCGCACTGGCTGCGGGGCATGCCGCCGGCTCGGAGAAGGTCGTGCTCGCCGACACCGGCTCGGGGATCATCGGTCTCCCTGACTGGGCCGAGCAGCTCATCGCCGAATCCACCGGTAAGCAAGGCACCGGTCTGCTGCCGGTCGTGGTGGAGAATCCGGCCGCGCCGGGTTTCGCCGACGCTGGGCCGGACGCAGTCCCGGTCGCAATCGGTCCAGGTGTGGCGGCGGCCGCTCTGGCGGTCGAGGGCACCTTGGGTGGGCAGTTGCTGCTCTGGGAACACGCCGTCGCACTGGTGGGACGGCTGCTCGGGATCAATCCGTTCGACCAGCCCGACGTCGAAGCCGCGAAGGTCGCCGCCCGCGCTCAGCTCAAGGATTCCGCCGGGTCGGCGCCCCTGTTCGTGGACGGTCCGGTCGAGGTGCACCCGGTCGGGAATTGGCTGCCGGCAGGCGTCGCGACCCTCGCCGATGCGCTGCGGGCTCTGGTCGCCGTCACCCCGCAGCATGGCTATCTGGCAGTGCAGGCCTACCTGGATCGGGTCGCCGACGCATCAGCGGCGGTCCTCCGCAGCGAGCTGGCCCGCCGAACCCACCTGCAAACCACGTTCGGTTGGGGTCCCCGCTTCCTGCACTCGACCGGCCAGTACCACAAAGGCGGCCACCAGAACGGATCGTTCCTGCAGCTGACCGGAGCGATCGGCACGGATATCCCGGTGCCGGGCACCGGGTTCACCCTCGGGGAGCTGCAACGAGCCCAGGCTTTGGGTGATGCCGCCGTGCTCGCCGCGCACGGACGCCCGGTATTGCGGTTGCACCTGCTGGACCGGCCAGCCGGGCTGGTGTCTCTCGTGCATGCAGTACAGGAGCTTCAGTGACCACTGTCGGCACTCAGACCGCCGCCGGCCGAGCCGGCACTCAGACCGCCACCGGCCGAGCCGGCAATCAGGCCGTCGACAGGCGCACCTCGGACGGGTGGGTGAATCCACTGCTGGACAGCCGGGACAAGCGGCTGCCCAGGATCGCCGGCCCGTGCGGTGTGGTGATCTTCGGAGTCACCGGGGACCTATCTCGCAAGAAGCTGATGCCGGCGTTCTATGACCTGGCCAATCGGGGGCTGCTGCCGCCCGGTTTTTCATTGGTCGGGTTCGCCCGTCGTAATTGGGCTGACGAAAACTTCGCCGAGCTGGTGCACGACGCGGTGCGGGAGCATGCCCGTACCCCGTTCCGGGAGGAGGTCTGGGCCAGGCTGTCAGAAGGTATCCGGTTCGTTCCCGGCAGCTTCGACGACGACGCGGCCTTCGACGAACTCGCGGCCGTGATTGCCGAGCTCGATCAGGAACGTGGCACCGGCGGCAACCACGCCTTCTACCTGTCGATCCCGCCGACGATGTTCCCAGTGGTTCTCAAGCAGCTCGCCCGCACCGGGTTGGCGGCGCAGGACGACGAGCACTGGCGCCGGGTCGTCATCGAAAAGCCCTTCGGGCATGACCTGCGCAGCGCCCGGGAACTCAACGAGATCGTCAACGACGTCTTCCCGGAGGAATCGGTCTACCGCATCGACCACTACCTCGGTAAGGAGACCGTGCAGAACATTCTCGCGCTGCGCTTTGCCAACCAGCTCTACGACCCGATCTGGAACAGCCACTATGTGGATCATGTGCAGATCACCATGGCCGAGGACATCGGGCTGGCCGGCCGGGCCGGTTACTACGACGGCATCGGCGCGGCCCGGGATGTGATCCAGAACCACCTGCTCCAGCTGCTAGCTCTCACCACGATGGAGGAACCACTGTCCTTCTCCCCCGAAGCGTTGCGCGGCGAGAAGATCAAAGTGCTTTCAGCCACCAAGCCGATGGAACCGTTCCAGGAGACCACCGCGCGGGGGCAGTACACAGCCGGTTGGCAGGGCGGCACCAAGGTCCCCGGAGTGCTCGAGGAAGGCGGTCTCCGCCCGGATTCCACCACCGAGACATTCGCCGCGATCACGCTGGGCGTGGACACCCGCCGGTGGGCCGGGGTGCCTTTCTTCCTGCGCACCGGTAAGCGGCTGGGCCGGCGGGTCACCGAAATCGCGGTGATCTTCAAGCGGGCTCCCCATCTGCCTTTCGAGGAGACCATGACCGAGGAGCTGGGACAGAATGCGCTAGTGATCCGGATTCAGCCGGACGAGGGCATCACCATCCGGTTCGGCTCGAAAGTGCCGGGAACCGCGATGGAGGTGCGTGGCGTCAACATGGATTTCCGTTACGGCACGGCATTCACCGAGTCCTCGCCCGAGGCCTACGAGCGGCTATTGCTGGACATGCTGCGCGGCGAGCCGTCGTTGTTCCCGGTCAACGCTGAGGTGGAGCTGTCCTGGGCAATCCTGGATCCGATACTTGGGTACTGGGCAAGCCACGGCCGACCGGAGCCCTACCCGGCGGGCACCTGGGGTCCGCCCTCCGCGGACGAGATGATTGCCCGGACCGGCCGGACCTGGCGACGGCCGTAGGCCAGTGGAGCGTGACGATCGCCTTGTTCACCCGCGCTGCCACCGGGCGGTGAAGCTGCGGCATTTCTTCGACCTACTGGTGGACGCCGACGTGGCCAACAACCAGC
>DASYMC010000033.1:0-5036 GCA_036009255.1 Pseudonocardiaceae bacterium | reverse complement strand
GAACTTGCTGTCGCGATCCCGGATCAAGAACTTGAACTGAGCCGCGCGGTCGCCGAGGTCCATCAGCAGGTTCCGTGCCTGCTGGGCGACCCAGGCTTCGGTCGGGTTCGCGGTGATGCCCAGGAGGTGCACGCGGCGGGTGGCATGCTCGACGACGAACAGGACGTAGAGCCGGCGAAGCAGCAGCGTGTCGACGCAAAAGAAGTCCGTGGCGAGAATGCCGTGTGCTTGGGCGCGCAGGAATTCTCGCCAGGTCGGCCCGTTGCGGCGAGGTGCGGGGTCGATGCCGGCTCGCTTGAGGATTGACCACACCGTGCTGGGCGCAAGCCGGTAGCCGAGCCCGGCAAGTTCGCCGTGGATCCGACGGTATCCCCACGTTGAGTTCTCTGACGCCAGCCGCAGCACCTACCGGCGTAGCTCGGGAGCCGTGCAACGGCCGCCGGTGCGGCGGCGTCGAGGCTGGGTCCAGCGTCGGGTCACCAGATCCCGGTGCCACCGCAACACCGTGGCAGGGGTGACGATCCGCTGCAGGTCAGCGGCCTGGGACAGCAACCGGGTCAGCGCTGCGAACACCGCTCGGTCCGCCCACGACAGTCGGGGTCGGCGGACCTGGCGACGCAACACGGCCACCTCGTGCCGGAGGACCAGGATCTCCGCGTTCTTCGATCGTGAGCTACGGGCCAGTAGCCCGAGCCAGGCCATGACCTGCCGAAGGACGAGATAGAGCAGTCGAACCACCACAGCCGGTGATCATGCCTGATGGCCACCGCCCAGCAACGCCGCAGGTCCGGGAGGCTCCCACACGGTGCCTGAGCTTGAGCAGCTCGCCCTGAATTCTCTGGTATCCCCAGCTCTGATTCTCCCTGGCCAGACGCTCGATCAACGAGGCCAGCGCCTCATTGAGGGCGGTCGGCCGATGCGATGGGGATATGTCCACTTCTTGCCGACCAGGCGACGATGCCAACGCAGGATCGTGCCCGGCGTGACCAAGCGATGCCCCCGCAGCCTCGGCGACAATCTCTGGACCAGCGCGGCGAACACCGCTCGATCCGCCCAGTCCAAGCGCGGTGTCGGGTTGGCTCTGCGCAGCACGGTGACTTCGTGACGTAACACGAGGAGTTCGACGTCCTTGGATGCCGACGAACGGCCGAGCAACAACAGCAGGTTCAGCAGCCGCAGAAAGACCAAATGAAGCAGACGCAACGACCCGGTCAACGATCATGCCCTGCCCGCCGGGTACACCGATCACCCAGGTCAGCGGCGCAGGCCGACTTTTGGAACCCCACAGGCCAGGCGGTACTCATGGTGTCGACGCCATGATCAGCGCGCACTCTCCGAGAGACGAGCACGGCATGACTCACCAGCACAAAGTCAACCGCTAGACGGTAGCCCGGTTCGGTTGGATGTCATCCACATGATCACCGGCAACCAACGGTCGGCGAGCAAGCTCGGCGTCGTCCGCGAGGACTTCGAGCATCTCCCGGGATCTTCCGCACTGGTCACCTACCGGCGAGGGCTCCGCTCGAACCCGGCCCGCTTCGGGGATCAGGGACGGGCCATCCGGCGTGGTGATCTCCTCACCACGCACTCGTGGGTTGCCAGATCGCGGCCCAATGCCTGAGTCGCGGGTCTCCTCGTGGTCGTGCTGCGCAATCGGTGAGGTGCGGCGGTGGCCAGGGCCTACTGTTGGCTAAGCCGGTAGTCCAGGGTGGTGTGGCGGCGTCCAGCGCCGACGGTGCGAACGGCCTGGCCGATGGCTTTTTTGGAGCCGACCAGCACGACGAGTTTCTTGGCTCGGGTGACGGCGGTGTAGAGCAGGTTGCGTTGCAGCATCATCCAGGCGCTAGTGGTGATCGGGATGACTACGCAGGAGTATTCGCTGCCTTGGGAGCGGTGGATGCTGACCGCGTAGGCATGGGTCAGTTCGTCCAGTTCGCTGAATTCGTAGTCGATGTTCTCGTCCTCGTCGGTGCGCACGGTGAGCGTCTGGTCAACTAGGTCCATCGCGGTGACGACACCTTGGGTGCCGTTGAAGACCCCGTTGGCGCCCTTGTCGTAGTTGTTGCGGATCTGGGTGACCTTGTCGCCGACCCGGAAGATCCGGCCGCCGAATCGCCGCTCCGGCACGTTGGGGTCGACGGGGGTCAGCGCCTCTTGTAACAAGGTGTTCAGCGCACCCGCTCCGGCAGCACCGCGGTGCATCGGGGTCAGCACTTGAATGTCGCGGCGTGGGTCCAGCCCGAACTTGGCCGGGATCCGCTTGGCCACTACCTCGACCGTGATTCGGGCGGCCTGCTCGGCGTCCTCCACGTTGAAGTGGAAGAAGTCGCCCAGTCCCTGGGTGCGGGGGTAGTCCCCGGAGTTGATGCGGTGGGCGTTAGTCACTACCCCGGAGTGGCTGGCCTGACGAAAGATCTGGGTCAACCGGACGTGCGGGATCGGGGTGCCCGTAGCGAGCAGATCACGTAAGACCTCCCCGGCGCCCACTGAGGGCAGCTGGTCGACATCCCCGACCAACAGCAGATGCGCCCCGGGTGCGATGGCCTTAGTGAGCTTGTTGGCCAGCAACAAGTCCAGCATCGAGGCCTCGTCGACCACGACGAGATCGGCGTCTAGCGGGCGGTCCTTGTCGTAAGCCGCGTCCCCGCCCGGTCTGAGTTCCAGCAGGCGGTGCACGGTGGCCGCGTCGTGTCCGGTGAGTTCGGCCAAGCGCTTGGCGGCCCGCCCGGTCGGGGCGGCCAACACGATCTTGGCACGCTTCGCCGCAGCGAGGGAGACGATCGAGCGCACGGTGAAGCTCTTCCCGCAGCCGGGGCCGCCGGTGAGGATGGCGACCTTCTCGGTCAACGCCAGCTTCACGGCCGCTTCCTGCTCCGGGGCGAGCTCGGCCTGGGTCTGGCGGTGCAGCCAGGACAGCGCTGTGTCCCAATCAACATCGGCGAAGCCCGGCATCCGATCCGCACCGGTGCGCAGCAACCCCAGCAACTGGCCCGCCAGGGAAATCTCCGCGCGGTGAAACGGCACCAGGTAAATCGCCACCGTGGGCTGCTCGGCGTCGGCAGCGGGGATCTGGTCACGGACCACGCCCTCTTCGGCGACGAGTTCGCCTAAACAGTCGATCACCAACCCGGCGTCCACCTGCAAGATCTTGATCGCCTCGGTGATCAGCTCCTGTTCGGGCAGGAAACAGTGCCCGTCGCTGGTCGCCTCGGACAACGTGAACTGCAATCCCGCCTTGACTCGTTGTGGGCTGTCATGCGGGATGCCGACCGATTGGGCGATCGTGTCGGCGGTTTTGAACCCGATCCCCCATACCTCGGAGGCCAGCCGATATGGCTCAGTACGGACCACGCCGATCGCGGCGTCGGTGTACTGCTTGTAGATCCGCACTGCCAGTGATGTGGAGACCCCGACGCCCTGCAGGAATACCATCACTTCCTTGATTGCCTTCTGTTCCTCCCACGCCTCAGTGATCAGTTTGGTGCGTTTCGGCCCGAGTTTGGGAACCTCGATCAGCCGAGCCGGTGTCGTTTCGATCACATCGAGGGCATCTACCCCGAAGTGCTCGACGATCTTCTCCGCGAGTCTCGGGCCGATGCCCTTGATCAGCCCCGAACCCAGATACCGGCGAATACCCTGCACGGTCGCGGGCAACACGGTGGTGTAGTCCTCGACGTGGAACTGCCTGCCAAACTGCGGATGTGAGCCCCACCGGCCCCGCATCCGCAAGGCCTCACCCGGCTGCGCCCCCAGCAACGACCCCACCACGGTGACCAGATCCCCGCCACGCCCCACATCAACCCGAGCGACGGTGTAGCCGTTGTCGGTGTTAGCGAACGTGATCCTCTCCAAGGTCGCCTCCAGCACCGACCCACGAAACGGTTCCCTCACGCCTGTCCCTCACCCGAATTTCCGTGCCAGCCGCTGCTGCATCACATCTATCACCCCCAACGACAACACCAGTTCCCCGGACGCTGTCCGCGAAGGGAGCGCCGGGACAGGATCTGCATGACGAACACCCGGCGCGCGATCCCCGCTCAGGGCAGCCGACGAAGTGTTTGGCAGCTAACGGTTCGGCGAGACTGCGATAGCGGTGATCACCAGACCGTCCCTGATCAGCCAACGACCGTCGAACCCGGTGAGCTGTTCACCGGCGATCATCGGTCCGGTCACCAGCAGGCGAGCGGAGAAGGTACCGTCGGTGTGGCCGATCGTCGGGGGGCAAATGGTGACGTTGGCCTCCTGGAACCCCAGCCAGCGGTGGGTCAGGGGGAACCATGCCTTGTACACCGTCTCCTTGGCGCAGAACAGGACCCGGTCCCAGCACACTGCGCCCTTCGCCGCGACCAGTTTGACCAGCCGGCCCAGCTCCTCATCGAGGGCGATGCCCTCAATAACACCCATTGGAAGCGGTTCGTGTGGTTCAGCGTCGATCCCCACGGTGACCAGATCGCGACTGTGAGCAACCGCAGCGGCCCGGTATCCGGTGCAGTGGGTCATGCTGCCAACGACTCCCGGTGGCCATACCGGTTCCCTGTGCTCGCCGGGCAGCACCGCCACCGGGGGAAGGCCGAGTTCGCGCAGCGCTCGTCGGGCGCAGAGCCGCACCGTACGGAACTCCCGACGTCGTTTCTCGACCGCCCGACTGATCACCGCCTCCTCCTCCGGGAACAACACGGCGTCGGGTGAGTCGTCGAACGCTTCGCTGCAGGCCACCGCGGCGGGCAGGATCTTCTCGATCACCTCGACTCCTGCGTCGGCAGGATCGGGCGGAGCAGGGGACGGGGCAGGCCCCGAGGGGTCCACTCCCGTGGATAACCCAGCGACACCTCCTCAAACCGCACCCCGTCGTGCACGGTGGAACCAGGGATATGCAGGTGGCCGTACACCACGGCCGCGGTGCTGAAGCGACGGTGCCAATCGGCGGTGAGCTCGGTCCCGCGCCACTGGGCGAATTCGGGATACCGCAACACCCGGGTCGGCTCACGGATCAGTGGCCAGTGATTGACCAATACCAGCGGCACGTCCGGATCGCA
>DASYMC010000032.1:0-5371 GCA_036009255.1 Pseudonocardiaceae bacterium | reverse complement strand
ACCACATCGCTGCGCCACGGCAGTGCTTGCGGTGCCGTATCAGGTGGCTGCCGCCAGGTGGCGGTCAAATCCCGCAGCGCGTGGATCGGCGGCGGTGAGGCGAAGTTGGGGCGGATGGGCCCGCGACGCCCGGTGGCGCTTGACCCGGCATATCCACCGCCGTAGCCCACCAGTTCGCTGATCACCCACATTACTCAACCAGTTGGCTAGCAACGCAGTTCACGAGCCGCGTGGATACCGTCGCCCCAACGGATCCGGCTACGGGATGACCAGGCCGACCCGCTCGCTCGGCAAGCACGTGCCGGATCGGGTTGGGTTGTTGTGCAGTGGCGCTAGCTCCGCCCTCGCAACAGTCCGCTGTAGAGGAAAGCGGGGGCGGCCTGCGTCAACTGAGCGGGCTACCACCCATGTCGCGCACGGATGACCATGCAGCACATCCGCAGACTGACGCATGGGATTGAACGCGCGCTCATCGGCAGTGCCTCCCGGTATGCTGCATCAAGATCGCTGATTTGCGAGCCGCGAGACGCTCTACGATCCCTGCCGCGAACCGGTCGTGGCGTTCAATCCGAAACCCTGTCGCGCGGACATGCACGATGGGGCGGCGCGAGAAGTGCTCGCCGCCCAGCGGGACGGTCACCAACTCGAGGACGCGCTGGCCAGCCCGCAGCACCGGGGCTGAACTGGCTACGTGGTCGGCAAGCAGCAGCACTCCCCCCGGTCGAAGCACCCGGGCCATCTCGGCCAGGGCCTTTCGGTGGTCGGGGATGGCGCACAGTGAGAAGGTGCAGACGACCGTGTCGAAGGTGGCGCTGGCGATGCCGAGTGCTTCGGCATCGCCCACCCGGAGGTCCACAGGACGATCGAGGTCATCCGCTCGTCGCCGCGCGATCGCGAGCATGTCGGGGCTGAGCTCGATACCGGTCAACGCGACATCGGCTGGGTAGTGCTCCAGATTCAGGCCGGTACCGATGGCGACCTCGAGCACCTCACCCCTTGCCTGCCGGCAGATCCAGTTCCGGGTGTCACCGAACAGCGTCCGGTCCAAAAAGCGCATCTCGCGGTCGTAGGTCGTGGAATGCTTATCCCAGTACCGGCGCCACCGCGCACGCCGTGCGCTGTCGCTCACCATGCGACCACCTCCGGGTACATCAACCGTACTACCCGGCCCCGTCACGATGCCTGATCGAGCGTCGGAGTCCGTGTCAGCCATCCACGCCCGGTACCGGTCCGCCAAGCTGCGGTGAAAACGCACGATCGCGCCGTCCCGGTGTACCGCGATGGAGAACGGGTCCGTCTCCCGGTACCTCATGCGACCGCAGCCAGCTCGAGCTCCTCGACGATGCCGGTGGCGTTAATAATCTTGTGCGCAGCGGAGTGTGTGTTGAACCGGAAGCCCGGCAGCAACTCCGTTGGCCCACAAGGCCCCTCCTCGTCAGACAGGTCGCTCTGGCCGGGCAGCGGAAACCGGTCCCATGGCGCTTCGATGAGCGGCGTGATCATCGGTGATGTGGTCCTAGGTCAGCGGTACATGTAGATGGGGTCTCGGGGGCTGCGCAGGCCGGGATGCACGCCCGGAGCGAGCCCGGCGTTGGGCTAGGCGTTACAGCAGCGAGACGAACGGGCGTTGCTCGGTTTCGTCGAACCCGGCCAGTAGTTCGGTATCGTGCTCGTCGGCGACGGGCTGGGCCTGGGCGAGCAGGTCACGGGCCGCGGGCGTGAGCCGTACGGCATGTGCACGCGATCGCCGGGTGGCGGTTGCGTGCGACGAGTCCGCGTTGCTCCAGGTCGTCGATCACATGTATGGACCTCAGTTCGGGGGGCCGGTCGCCAGAACCAGGATGGCCGTATGCGGTTGACCCGACACATCCACCCAGGCGAGCCGCATCGTGTCTCCGGGGTGGTGCCCGGTGAGCAGGGTCGTGAGTGCGGCGGCGGAATCGACCGCCGCAGCGTCCGCCGACACGATGACGTCCCCCGCACTCAGCCCCGACTGTGCAGCCGGTGAGCCGGGCAGGACGCCAGCGACGAGGGCGCCAGAGGCACCCGAACCGTGTCGGTGCCCGGAGCTGCCCCGGTGGCGCGACGCTGCCTGAGCAGTCGAGTCCTCGACCTGGACACCGAGGATGCCGGTGGCCCCGATGTGGAGGGTCGCAGAGGCGGCACCGGTGTGGATCTGCCTGCTGATCGCGATCGCGTCGTTGATCGGAATAGCCAATCCATCGCCCCCGGAGGGCTGTCCCCGCGTTTCCCGCGAGCCTGCGGTGACGATGCCAATGACCTCTCCGGAGGTGTTCACCAGCGGGCCCCCAGAGTCACCGGGCTGCACGTCGGCTGCCACCTGGATCAACCCTGCGAGCTGCTGCGAGCTGCCGGTGACCTCGTCGCTGACGGCGACCGCCTGGTCGAGAGCTGAGACCGTGCCTGCCGCAACGCTGGGGGTGCCGCCGCGGCCACCCGCGTTGCCGATTGCCGCAATCTCGTCCCCAACGGCGACCACGCTGGAGTCCCCGATTGAGGCGGTCTGCAAACCCGAGGCGCCCTGCAGCTGGAGCACTGCGAGGTCATGACTGCGGTCATAACCGACGACGGCGGCCGGATAGGTCTGGCCGTTGCCCACGTCGGTGGCGGTAATGCTGGTCGCACCGTCGATCACGTGGTTGTTGGTGAGCACTTCACCGGAGGGGCTGATCACGATTCCGGTACCGGCTCCACGAGCGCTCGAGTCGCCCAGCTGGGTATCGATGTCCACCACAGCGGGGTCGACGCCCGCTGCCAGAGCCGAGAGGTCCAGCGCCCCGCTCGATGGGCCGGAGGTCACCGGCAGCGCGGCTATCGGTGACGCCCAGGGGGATGAGGCTGGGGAGGACGGCCATGCCGGCGCGGTGGTATCGGCCGGCCACGCGATTCGGACCACCCCGACCGCGACCGCGGATACGAAGGTGACCAGCAAGATGGTCAGCATGCGCGGTAGGTGCCGTTTCGGGGGCGGTTCCCACCTGCCGCTGCGATCAGTGCGTGCAATAGATACTGGATACTCCACGGTTGGCGGCGACCCGGCGCTGGCTGAGTCGGATCCGGTTCCTAGGTAATCCGGGCGGTCCACCTCGCTCACCGATTCGCCTTCCTCTGCGTGGCCATCGGAACGGTTCTGCTCCACTGAGCAGACCGCGCCAACCTGGGAGCCACCTGATGGCCGTCTGTGAAGTTGATGGCAGGTGTCCCGGGAGCTTGTGGTCGGTCAGTAGCCGGACAGCAGGACGTGAAGCCGGCGGAGCGTGGGCGGGCTGACGTGGCTGCGCAAACGGCCTCGTTGATCGGGCGGCGGCCCCAGATGACCAGGGTTCGAGCGGCGGGGTCGAGGTTCACGTGCGGCTCGTCGGTTTGGTCGCTGACCAGTTCCAGTCCTGCTTGGCCCGCCTCTACCACGAGGCGGACATCGGGGGCGTTCTCGGTACGTAGACGAACGTGGAAATCTTCGTCGGGGCACGGGTCATGCTCGCGGCCGCGCCGCAGCAAGAGCTGGCCGAGGACGTCCACGGCGTGCTCGGTCAGCTCGGGCTGAGCGAGCAGCTCGGCGCTGACCTGGTCATCACCGACGAAGTCCCAGCGGTGAATGACAAACTCATTACGCAGATGGGGCACGAACTTGGCCACCGCCATTTGGCGTCCGGTCCAGGGGATCACCGCGTCCGGTTCGCGGGCAAGCACCTCCTCTAGCACAGCCGCATGGTCCGTTCCTCGGTTGCCAGACGGCGGCACAGCGCAGTGTCGTCCAGTGCGCGGAAGGGCGGCTCGCGTTCCTCGAAGGTGCGTGTCTTGGGCACCGGCTCGCCGTTCAGATAGGGCTGCAAGTGCCGGATGATCTCAGCGGCCGCTGCGGCCAGGTGGGTGGTGACCTCGTGCGCGGTCCAACCCTTGCAGGCGCTCACGACCTCCGGGGCGACATGTTGACGGGCGTCGAGGAATGCCTCGGCCTCTCTACTTCGCGAGATGCTCGGCATACTCATCACCCTAGGACCGCCTCGCTTCGACGCCGATCGAAGCGAGTCCCGACCAGCCCACCGGTGTGTTGCGCCGTTCTGTTCGGTGTGTCGACCTAGGCCGCACACGCCTGTCAGTCACCGTCCACGGGGCTATCTGGCGAATTCTGGGTGACGCGCAACACCTCGATGAGCCCCGCGAAGGCGAGCAACGCGCGAAGCTCGGAGTGGGCGCCATGGAGTGTGAGATGCCAGCCGCGCCGACGCACCGTGAGCTGCAGCCGGGCCAGAACATCGAGCGTGCCGAGAGTCGGACACTGGATAGCGGCGACATCGCAGATCACGGTGCCCCGATCGCCATGGTCCAGCACAGTCTGAATGCGCTCCCGAGTGAGAGAATCCCATGTGATGTCCGGCCCGATCCGGAGCACCACTACAGGGTCGGGCTCATGGGGAGGCATGGGTGGGCACCGAAGCCCGCCGGTGCTGCGGCTTCGACTCCTCTGCATTCGCCACCAGATTTGCTCTTCTCGTCGCAGCGTCTCGGTACTGAGACCGCCATCGCGAGCAGAATTCATCGGTAGCTCACGGCGGCTCAACGACTCGGCTCGGCGGTGATTGCAGGGTGGGCACGGCCCGACGGCCGTAGCCGCGTTGACGTCTGGTCCAGCGCGCTACAGCAGCGCTGCGATCAGTGCGAATTTGCCATTACTGGATTCGCCAGTGGGAGTGGTGGAGGAGTCGGTGGTGTCGGCCGCAGAGCGCGACGCAGTTGTTGAGGCTGGTTGGGCCGTTGTCGTACCAGTGGATGATGTGGTGGATGTCGCACCAGCGGGCCGGTCCTGAGGATCCCGGAAAGGCGCATCCGGCATCGCGGCGGATCGCGGCGGGGAGGGTGCGGGTGGTGCGTGCCACGTCCAGTGGTTCACCCCGGGAACCCAGCACTATTGGGATGATCCTGGCGTCGCGGGCGAGTTGTTGAGCGGCACGGGGGATGCCGATGTGTGGGGCGGTTTCCGGGCATTGTGGGTGCCGACGGATCTTGGTGTGTGCCGGGACGGGTGTGGTGTTGGTGGGCGGCGGCACCGTGCCGATGAGGGCATACGAAAGGCCCTCCCGGTGTCTCTTGGCCGAGTGCGTCCGGGAGGGCCGTGTCGCGCGCGGAGGCGCTGTGCTCACGGTAGGGGTGGACGTTGGCCGCGTCGAGGACCGGCTTGTCGGGGGTGAGTTGGGGTGCCCGGGTTGTGGTGGGTCGTTGCGGCCTTGGGGCTGGGCCCGGACGCGGGTCTTGCGGGATGTCGGGGGTTCGGTGGTGGTGCGGCCTCGGCGGTCGCGCTGCGGTGAGTGTGGTGGGTCGCATGTTCTGCTTCCGGTGTTCGCGCTGTTGA
>DASYMC010000031.1:0-4869 GCA_036009255.1 Pseudonocardiaceae bacterium | reverse complement strand
CCGAGCAGCAGCGAACTCACCGAGCGTCATCCATCCGAACCGTCCCCATCCCGGCCCATTCGATGTCGAGCATCCGGCACACCGCGCGCAGCTCAGCGACGTGTTCGCCGGGCACAGCATGGATGTGGTTGGCGCCGAAGGTGGACAGGAACTCGCCGGCTTCGACCTCCAGCCGGGCGAACGCATGGGGCCATTCGAAGGTCGATTGCCGAGCGAGCGCTTCGTTCGTCGCGTCGTCATAAGACTCGAACTCGCCCCGCGCGACGTGCATCCGGTACCGGCCGCCGATCCGGGTCAGCCGGGCGAAGGTAGCCCGCCCGGGCGCGGCGAAGAACGACACCGATGCCCCGCCGGCCGGGAAGTAGAAGATCTCGGGATAGAAGTGCACTGAGCGCAGGTTCTCCACCGGATCGTCGCTGCGCGCGGCGAACCAGGTGGCGTGCTGTCCGGAGTTGCACAGGTCCCAGATGTCGCGGTCAGCGTGGTAGTGCCGCACGTCGGCGAAAAGCACCGGGGTGCCGGTGAGGCCTTTGAGCAGCTGCATGGTGAGTGCACCGTCCATGTCGGATTCGGTGGCGCACACGTGGGTCGGCTTCGGGCCCTCCCAGTCGTAGGGGTCGTTGAGGAACGCCTCGGTGACGTCCATGGTGGTGAAATGCGTGGTCAGCTCGGGCTGGCCCTTGATCCCGCTGAAGTCGAGGTTCCATTCCTCGATCAGCTCCCGTACGGCGTGGTAGGAGCGGATCTGACGTTCCAGCAGCTCAGGCGTCAGCTGCTTGCCGTCGTAGTGCACCTTCCCCGCGTGCCGTTCCAGCCATTCTCGACCAGCAGTGACCCGTGACTGCTCGATGGCGGTCGAGCGGCGCACGATCTCCCACTGGTCGATCTCCTCGACGTCCACTCCGAACGTGCTCATCCACTGATCGGTGTCCGCGACCGCGGTGTACATGCCCATCGGGCGGCCGCCGATCCGACCGAACGTGCTGCCCGACAGCGTGGACACTGCGGTGGCGGCCCGGATCGTCTCCAGCACGCGGTCCCGCACGGTTGAGTCGGCCGCGTCGCCCCATACTCGGGTATGGGGCCGGCCGATCTGGTCCAGCCCGCCACCGGCTGCCAGCATCCCGACCATCCCGGGGAACTGTGGGTCGATGTTGGAGAACAGCAGTAGCGGACCCGGGGTCGCCGCGGCGGCGAGCATCGTGAAGTGCGGGAATGCCCACACCGGATAGTTGAAGATGGTGAGGTTGCATCGCGCGTCAGCGACCCGACGGGCCTCGGTGGTGGCCAGTGTGTTGGTCCAGATCGGCTCCGCCGCGCGGATGACTTCGTGTCCGGCTTGCTCGAGCGCTTGGGCAATGCCGCGTTCGACGTCCAGCGCGAACGCCTTGATGTCGGTGTGGACGAAGTCACGTCCATCGGAGAAGGTCAACAGTCCAACCCGTGCCATTTCGCCTCCTGCCCGCTGGGACGCTCAGTGTCGCTGGGATTCCGCTGCGTGACGAAGGTATCACCCAACGGAAGGGCCCCCAGGTCATCGCCCGGAAACCTGCCAGGATTGGATGGACGAGAGCAATGTCGCGTGCGTCGCCTGGCTGGGCGTCGCGGATCTCGAGCAGGGCTGGTGATGTTGTCACGCTGCTCCGCTTCGGCATCCGGACGAGTTGGTGAGATGCTGGGAGTCATGCCTGACCCGGACCAGGAGGTGTTTTCGGACGAGTTGCTCGAACGGGTCAGCCAGCTGTGCCGGGAGATGCTCGGCCAGGGTTTTCCCGGCACCGTGGGTGCGGCCCAGCCTTTCGCTGTTGACCTGAGTGCACTGGATGAGTTCAAGCGCATCTACAGTGAAAAGACCCTGGCCCAAAGCCGCCAGGAGCTGGGTGACGATCACCCTGACACCCTGGTATTGGCTCATGACGTGGCTGTTGGGCTGCGAGCGGCGGGTGATTACGAGCGGGCCCGGCTGCATGACGAGGACACGCTGAGTCGGCGCCGTCGGGCGTTGGGTGAGGACCACCCTGACACGCTGAGCTCGGCCCGCAGCCTCGTGATCGACCTGAGTGCGCTAGGTGACTACCCAAAGGCCCGCCAGCTCGGCGAGGACACCTTGACCTGCCACCGCCGGGTGCTGGGCGCCGATGCCGCCCACACGCTGCGTTCGGCTCACCAGCTGGCCAACGACCTGCGGGCACTAGGTGAACACCAGCAAGCCCGTCTGCTCGACGAGGACACCCTGTGCCGACGCCGCCGGGTACTGGGCGAGGATCACCCCGCCACGCTGCGCTCGGCGAACAATCTCGCGGTGAATCTGCGCAGGTTGGGTGAGCACCAGCAGGCCCGTGCGCTCAACGAGGACACGTTGACCCGGTGCCGGCGGGTATTGGGCGAGGATCATTCCCAAACCCTGACCTCGGCTCATAATCTCGCCGATGACCTGCGCGCATTAAAGGACTACCAGCGGGCTTGTGTGCTCGGCGAGGACACGTTGACCCGGTGCCGCCGGGTACTGGGCGAAGATCATCCTCATACCCTGACCTCGGCTCACAAACTCGCCAACGACCTGCGTGCAGTGGGTGAACACGAGCAAGCCTGCCGGCTTGGCGAGGACACGGTGAATCGTCGCCGCCTTGTATTGGGCCCCGACCACCCAGACACTCTGACTTCAGCGCACAACTTCGCCGTGGATCTGCGGACATCGGGTGAGTACCAGCACGCCCGGGCACTCGACGAGGACACCCTGTCCCGCTGCCGCCGGATATTGGGCTTGGATCATCCCCACACGCTGGCCTCGGCCCACAATCTTGCCAACGACTTGCGCGCACTCGGCGAGCACGGGCAAGCCTGCCGGCTCGGACAGGACACGGTGAATCGTCGCCGCCGAGTCCTAGGCTCCGATCACCCCGACACGTTGATCTCCGCGAACAATCACGCCTTGGACCTGCGGTCCGTGGGCGAGTACCAGCAGGCCAGAGCGCTCGACGAGGACACTTTGTCCCGCTGCCGCCGGCTACTGGGTCCCAGCCATCCCAACACTCTGACTTCGGCCTACAACCTCGCCCGCGATCTGAGCGCGTTAGGCGAACACCAACAGGCCCACGAACTTAGCAAAGACACTCTGAGCTGGTGCCAAATGGTATCCAGCGGGAACCACCTCGACACTGTGACTTCAACCAACGTGACTTCAACCAACGTGGCGTCATCAAACGACCTCGCCGATGATTCGCAAACGCCGCATGGAAACCAGCGAGCCCGCCAATTGACAGAGTGGATCAAATCCCAGTATCAGCCATGAGCTGATCAGTATCGAGGTTGGTCAGGGCGGTGACCGTCGCCGGCCGCCGGGGGTTGACGGCCGATGGCGCGCGATTACTACGACGCACTCGGGGTCTCCCGTACCGCGAGCACCGAGGAATTGCCCGGTGCCGGCCAAGGCGAAGGGCCGCGCACCGCTGCTGAAAACTTCATGGTGATCCATGCGGTGCTGTCTTACACTTGATCAAAGTGGGTGCACGCGGCTGCAGTGGTGCCTGCGGGTTGCCGAGCATTACGAAGCGTTCCGGTGGCTGGCGTCTGCGCCAATGGTCTCCGGAGACAGAACATGGGAGGGGGATGGCGATTGCCAGGCGATGTGTGTGCTTTCTGTCGGGGAGTCGACTCATGCCCGGAATTCCGTGAAATGCTGGCCGCAGGACGGTGGATCGGGGTGGGGGAAAGGCCGTTCGCACCGTGACACTCCAGCCGAATTCCTCCGGATCGGTACGGATCCTAGACGTGGCGGGGGAAGGTTACCGTCGGGCATTCGAACTGTTTCTTGCGGGCACGGACGAGAAGGCCATGACCCATGAGTACCTGAAGGCGCTCGTCGAGCAGCTCCCTCGTCGCAGGCTCTTTCTCGATGTCGGTGCAGGTGACGGGGTGACCACGCGACACGTGGGTCAGTACTTCGAGTGCACCATCGCCATCGAGCCCAGTGCGCCCATGCGGCAGGCGCTTCGGCGCTCATGTCCCGACGCTGTCGTGTTCAACGAACCGATCGACAAAGTCCAGCTCGATGCCCACGCTGACCTGGCCTTGTGCTCACACGTGTTGTACTACGTGCCGGATTCCGCCTGGTTGGAAACCGCGCGGCGCGTCCTGAACTGGCTGGCCCCCGGCGGCGCGCTCCTTCTCATGCTGCAGAATCCTGAGAACGACTGCATGAAGATGGTGCGGCACTTCACCGGCGTCCGTTTCGATCTCTCCGACCTGGCCAGGAGGCTCGAGCAGAACGGCAACGGCCTCGTCCAGAGCGTCGCCATGGCGACCCTGCCCATCCGCTACCGGAGCACCAATCTCGCCGACGCCATCGACGTGGCGGAATTCATGATTAATGTTCCCGCGCTGCGCAGTAGATCCCTGCCGAGCAGGCAGGAACTGGAGAGCTACGTCGTGCGGAACTTCTCCGCCGAGGGGACGATCTGCATCACCCACACTCACGACATCCTGACCGTCCGCCGGTCCTCCATGTCCTGACTCGGTAGGCCCCACGGCGAGGTCGCGATGTTACGTCGTCAGGGGAGCAGACCACCTCGCGGATCAGGCTTGTGTTCCCGGCACCGATTGCTCTCTCAGGCCTTGTGGGGCTCGACTACCTAGCCATCCCGCACTGTGGTCAGTCGAGGTGACTGCAGGCTCAGCATCTCCCGGCGCCCGTCCTGTTCACACCGGTGGCGACCGGGCGTGCTGGTTTGACCACGCCGCCGTCTTCGCGGACCGTCAACACCAGGGTATCCGCTCGGCGATCTGCCGGGCCGAGACGCCGCGCAGGTAACAAGTGCCCACCGTCGACGAGTGGTGCGCTCAGCGCGGCGCCGGCGGTCAAGCCGAGTT
>DASYMC010000030.1:0-3769 GCA_036009255.1 Pseudonocardiaceae bacterium | reverse complement strand
CACGTTGGATCAGATCGCGAATGTCCGTGGCCAACTCGACAATTCGAGGTTCTAGGCTGGCCGCGACCGAAGCGACCTGCTCCCCCCACGCGAGCATCGCCAACGTCCACACAGTGATCATAGGTCCAGCCCAGGCCAACTGCTGCTATCCAACCGCTGTGCAGCGCTCACCACGGGCATGAGATATTTCGTGGTGACGCCACGATCTCACCTCGTCATCACGGCGCCAGCATCAGTGTGGCGAAAAGGTGCCTATCGAATTCTGCTACCAAGCCGAATCCCCAGCGCGTCCGCGACGGCGACTATGCAATAGCGATCCCGTGCAGCCAGTGCGTGACACGATCGGAGCTGAGAGGACGACCTCATGGTCAAGATTCGACGCCGACGCTGGGTGATGCTATCCATCGCCGGCATGAACCACAGGCTGACTGATCCAGGCAGGCGGCCGTGAGTACGGTCCTGCCCGGCACCGAGTTTCCGCTCGGCGCGACCCCGATCGCCGGTGGCACGAACTTCGCCGTGGCGTCGGCTGCTGACGGTGTGCTGCTGTGCCTGTTCGATTCCCAGGGCGCGGAGACGCAGATCCCGCTGGGAGAACGCGACGGCGGGATCTGGCACGGGTTCGTCCCCGGGATTGGGCCCGGCCAGGCCTACGGCTACCGCGTCACCGGTCCATACGACCCCCGCCGCGGCCTCCGGTGCAATCCGGCGAAGCTCCTGCTGGATCCCTACGCCCGTGCTATCCAGGGCGAGGTGCGGTTCGGGCCGGAGGTTTATGGCTATGCGATCGACGATCCCGATGCCCCGAGCGCGCTGGACTCAGCCGGTCACGTCCCGCGCAGCCTGGTGGTGGACCCGTCCTTCGACTGGACAGATCGTCCCCGGCCGCGCCACAGCTACGCCGACACGGTGATCTACGAGGTCCATGTCAAGGGCTTCACCGCGGCCCATCCCGCGGTGCCCGAGCCGTTGCAGGGGACCTACGCCGGTCTGGGCCACGACGGCGCCCTCGCGCATCTGATCGACCTCGGCGTAACCACGATCGAGTTGCTCCCGGTCCACCACTACATACCGGAGTCCTTCCTACTCGAGCGTGGTCTCACCAATTACTGGGGTTATAACACCATCGGATTTTTCGCTCCGCATGCCGGCTACTCCGCGGCAGTCCGGGCCGGTCGTCCCGGAGGGCAGGTCGGCGAGTTTCAGGCCATGGTCGACAACCTGCACGCCGCCGGTCTTGAAGTGATCCTCGACGTGGTGTTCAACCACACCGCAGAAGGCAATCACCTCGGCCCGACCCTGTGCCACCGGGGACTGGACAATCCCGCTTATTACCGGCTCGATCCCACCGACCCGCGCTACTACCGGGACACCACCGGCGTCGGGAACTCACTCAACGTCGGCGACCCAATCACCCTCCAGCTGATCATGGACTCGCTGCGCTACTGGCTCACCCAGATGGGCGTCGACGGCTTCCGCTTCGACCTGGCGCCCACCCTGGCTCGCCAGGAGAGCAGATTCGACCCGGTCGCGGCGTTTTTCGACCTGGTGTCTCAAGACCCCGTGGTTTCCCGCGCCAAGCTCATCGCCGAGCCCTGGGACGTCGGCCAGATCGACAGCTACGACCTGGGCCGGTTCCCGCCGCTGTGGCGCGAGTGGAACGGTCGCTACCGCGACCTGATGCGCGATTTCTGGCACAGCCAGGGCGGGTTGCTGGGCGAGTTCGCATCCCGTTTCAGCGGCTCATCCGACCTCTACAGCAGTGCCGGCAGGCGCCCTACCGCCTCGATCAACTTCATCACCGTCCACGACGGGTTCACCCTGGCCGATCTGGTCTCGTACAACACCAAACACAACGAGGCCAACGGCGAAGCCAACCGCGACGGCACCGACGACAACCGCTCGTGGAACTGCGGAGCCGAAGGCCCCAGCACCGATCCCGGCATTGTTGACCTACGCACGCGCCAACGCCGTGCGTTCCTGACCACCCTGCTGCTGTCGTTCGGGGTGCCAATGCTGCTCGGCGGCGACGAACTCGGACGCACACAGCAAGGCAACAACAACGCCTACTGCCAAGACAATGCGATGACCTGGTTCGATTGGGCCTCTGCCGACAAGCAGCTCATCAGTTTCACCAAGGAGCTGATCGCGCTGCGCCAAGCCCATCCGGTGTTCCGCCGCCGCCGGTTCCTCGCTGGTGTGGAGGCCACCGAACTGCGTTGGTACACCCCGGCGGGGACGCAGATGACCCCCGCCCAGTGGGGCGACCCCGGTGCTCGCAGCGTGGCTATCTATCTCGACGGCGCTGACGACCCCGACCGGGCCGCCGACGGCAGCCTTCTCACCGACGACGACTTCCTGCTGCTGATCAACGCATGGTGGGAACCGCTGGACTTCCTCGTGCCCAGCATCCGCGCCGATCAGACCTGGCATCTTGAGATCGACACCTACGGCCCGTCCAGCGTTCGGATCCCCAACGAATCCACCACTGGCGATCGGATCACCGTCCAACCCCGGTCAATCGTCGTGTTACGGGCAAATCCCAGCCCCGCTTCACTCCCCACGGATGCCGGGGTCCGGTGATGCTGGCCTGACCAAAGCGAGCGATCTAGCGCTGCTCCAGCAACCCCGGTCGGGCGATTTCATCACCCCGCAATGGCGGCACCCGAACACCGGCCCTCGCCACTCCCCAGCGCGAGCGGACGGGACTGTTGCGTGACCGATTGAACTGCATCATTGAACAGGCCGCCTCTGCAACGACCTCGGTAGGTTCCGAGACGTCCTGACGACGCCCGCCGATCGACACGACGCCCTACTCGCTAGTTACTCGTCGCCGCGGTCGGCACTGACACCCGAGCCGCCTGAACTGCTCAGCAGGACTCTGATAGCGCCGCCAGCGAAGCAAGATCAAGTACATAGAGGATCCCCCGACACCGCGGGGTGATTGCCTCTTGTCCTGATCGCGCCGGGGGCCGGCGAGCTGACCAGTGCTTGCTCGGGTGTGGCGACCGATGACTTCAGCCCGACGGCAACGTCCTAGCTGGCAGCCGCCTTGCACGAGTGGTTCGTCACTCCGGACGGAAAGTTCTTCCGGCCGTCCGGGGCCGCCGGAGAGTTGATGGACGAGTGGAACGCGAGCGGCACGGTGCTGGTGGGACGGCGGACCGCGGAGTAGATCGATCACTGGGGCGGTGATCATCACGGTGTCCCGGCTCCAGCCCCCGAGTGATCCTGGTTGGCCGTCCCAGCGGGACGATGTGGATCGTCGGCCGGAAGCCACGTGGTGCCGGCGTCCAAGCCGAGTGGACCGACGTCGCGGCTGAGCGCGTCGAGAGCGGCTCGGACCACGGTGCGGGTCTCGTTTTGCCGCGAGACCAATGACCAGGTCCAGAACGGCGACGGGTGCACTACCGGCCGCTGCGTCAGGTCGGGTGGCACCGGCGTGGTCTGGCCCTTCGGCGAGTTGATCACTGGGCGGCGCAATCTGCGCACGTGGTCGAAGAACGCCGGGCCGATGATGCCACCGTCCTCGATGCGGACGACACGCGCGCCGGTGTCACGGGCGAACTCCTCGGCGAAGACGTTCCAGGATTTCCAGCTGACGGTGTCGGCGTCGATGAGCACGAGGGTGTCCCTCGCGTGCACCTCGGCGGTGTCGGCTCCGACACTGATCGTGTAGAGCCGGTCGGCGCCGATCAGCCGCGCTTGCAGGCCGTGCCGCGCCAGGTCGCCGGTCCGTACCCAGCAGATCGCCAGATCGATGCTGTGG
>DASYMC010000029.1:0-26496 GCA_036009255.1 Pseudonocardiaceae bacterium | reverse complement strand
GCAGCGGCAGCCGTGAGGTCCAGCGTTGGAGGAACACCCGGATCGCACCGGGGCCCAGACGGTCGCAGATCGTTTGCAGGGCGGCGGGATCATCGCAGGTGGCGAACCCGTTGGACAGCTCAGTGACGGCAATTCCGGCCTAGGTGGCTTGGCGCTTTGCCCATTCATGCCCGTTGACCCATACCTTGATCGGGTAGGGGAAGTAGGAGCAGATCTTGATGAACGCCGGACCGAAGTCCTCGTCCCACACATACACGTAGAAGACGGTGACTCGCCGCTGCTCCTTGGTGAGGAGAACTGCGGGGACTTACTCGGGTCGGTGTCGCGCTTGCGCGCGGTCCACACCACCGCGAACTCCTGGGCCACCCCGATCGCGGCGACCTGCGACGACCGGTGCGGCCGCCCGATCTAGATGCGGCCGCATCACCTCGACCTTGCGCACACCACGCCGAAACCGCACCACCGGGATGTGGTTGGCGTCGGCGAATCGCTGCATACCATCCCGGAACCGGGCACCGATCTGCTCGAACACTGCCGGTGACGCGATCGGCATACCCCGGTGGTCGTGCAGGAAATACACCACCCCGCCGGAGGTCTGCAGGCGCTGCACGAACCCCGACAGGTACAGCCGATCCAGACACGACAAGTCCAGCACGCTATGCCCGTCCAGGACGTCGTTGACCGTCACCACACGCGAACCCACAGACCGCACCACCGTGGTCACCTCCCCGCGACCATGCCTACGGTCCCGAGTGACCCACCTGCACCGTCTCTACCAGGCCCATCACCCGCTAGGCAGTCCGAGGCGCAGCCTCTCTGGATATCTGAGCCGCAAAACTCCGTCAGTCGACCTGCGTACTATACCAAGCGACGGTCGGAGGCCCAGCGGGACAGTTCGTAGCGGTTGGAGAGTTGCGTTTTGCGTAGCACCGAGGAGACGTGGGTTTCTACCGTCTTGATCGAGATGAACAGTTCGGAAGCGATCTCCTTGTAGGCGTAGCCGCGGGCCAGCAACCGCAGCACGTCGCGCTCCCGTGGAGTGAGCAGATCCACCTCCGGGTCACCGACCGGCGCCTCTCCCGGCCGTTGGGCGAAGGCGTCAAGGACGAAACCGGCCAGCCGCGGGGAGAACACCGGGTCACCGCCGTGCACCCGGCGCACCGCGTCCGCCAGCTCCCGCCCCGAGATCGTCTTGGTCACGTACCCGCGAGCGCCACCCCGGATCACTGCGATCACGTCCTCGGCCGCGTCGGATACCGACAACGCGAGGAATACCACGTCGGGGCGCTCAGGACGGACCCGGCGCAGTACCTCGGCGCCGCCACCGTCGGGCATGTGGACGTCCAAGAGGACCACGTCGGGTCGCAGGTGCCCAATCCCGGCGACCGCTTCGGCCACGGAACCGCCCTCGCCGACCACGACGACCGGCGGCACACCCGGGTCTGCGGCGCCAGCTCTGTCCAGCTCGGCCTTCACCCCGGTGCGAAACAGTGCATGGTCGTCCACCAGGAAAACCCGGATGGTTGGGTTTTCGCTGATGTCCCCGGTCACGTCGGTTCTCCACCCTTCCGCCGAGTGATTGCCAGCTGGACCTCGGTGCCCTCCCCGGGCGCGGTACGCAAGCTCACCGTACCCCCGTGACGTTCCATCCGGCCGTGGATGGAGTCGGCCAACCCGTGCCGGTCGGCGGCCACCGCCGCCGGATCGAAGCCGGCGCCCCGGTCCCGGACGAAAACATGCACCTGCCCCGGCTCCACCTCGGCGTAGACGCTGACCTCGGAGACTCCGGCGTGTTTGGCCGCGTTGACCATCGCCTCCCGGCTGGACTGCACGAGCGAGGGCAACGGTTCTTCCAGCGCGCAGTCCCCCACGACCACGACCTGCATGCTCACCGCGTAGGTGTCCTCCACCTCGCCGGCCGCTGCGTGCAGTGCCGCGGCAAATGCCGGTACCGCAGCGCCTGCGCCGTTGGTCCGGGCCTGCGCCACTCCCCCGTAGCCCTGCGCTCCGTAGAGCCAGGCGCGCAGCTCCCGTTCCTGCCCGCGGGCGAGCCGGCGCACCTCCCGGGCCGAATCGGACTGCTGCTGGATCAGCGCGAGCGTCTGTAGCACCGAGTCATGCAGGTGCGCGGCGATCTCGGCCCGTTCCTCGGTGCGGATCCGAGCCCGGCGTTCCTCGCCCAATGCGCGCATCAGTCGCAACCACCAGGGCACGGTGAGCACCGCAACCCCGACCAGGGTCGCGGCGGCGGCCAGCAGCGCGAACCGGGCTTGACCCAGGTTGCCCTGGTTGAGCAGGAACACCGCGATGCCGCTGGTCACCAGCGCAATCCCGGCCAGCACCCGCAGCAGCGCCATCCGCCCGCCGCCGAAGACCAGCCCAGCGCCGCTGCGCCAGCGGGTTCGCTGGCCGGTGTCGGCCTCCCGCCACACGACACCCGCACCTACCAGCGCGACGCCCAAAGGTCCGGTCACCCAGCCACCCCACGCGGTGCCCAGCGCCGCGCCTGCTATTGCCAGGCCGACTCCGAGCACGACGAGCCCGACCGCCTGCTGCCGCTCCCGCGGATTACCGGGCCCTCGGGCCGGTGTTTCGGTCGCCGGTAGGAACGCCCAGAGCAGTGCATAACCGAACAGGCCGGCCCCGCCGAGACCGGCGAGTGCGACGAAGATCACCCGAACCCACAACACCGGCACACCCAAGTGCTCGGCGATCCCGCTGGATACCCCAGCGATGACCCGATCCGACCGATGCCGGCTCAGCCGCACCGGCCCAGGCACAGGCTCAGCCAGCGACCGGGTCCCGGTCGCCTGATCTGCCGCTGTGCTCACGCCTGTCATGGTCACATGAGCCTGGGGGCCACGGGTATCAGGGGCGTCCCTGGTATCACCAACCCGGGGATGGTTCAGGGTGACCCCCGATGGTGCGGGCAGTCCGGAAAGGTCAAGCTGGGCAGCGTGAGCGAGATCAACGTGGAGCATACGGCACGGGATTTCTGGGCGACCAGGCCGCGCCGCCGAACCAACGACCGCAAGATCGCTGGAGTGGCCGCCGCGATCGCGCGGCGGTATGCCATCGATCCGGTTCTGGTTCGAGTGGCATTCGTGGTGGCCACCGTCTGCTCCGGTGGCGCGGGGGTGCTGCTGTACCTGCTGGGCTGGCTGCTGTTGCCGGCGCAGGGCGACCAGTCCTCAGGCGCCGAGAGCGTGATCGGACGGGGCCGCAGCTCGATGTCAGCAGTACTGACGATCGTGCTCGTGCTGCTGCTGATCCCGGTCACCGCGGCAGTGCTCGGTGGGCATGGGTCAGGCATCATCGGGCTCGCCGTCGGCTTGGGAGCGTTGCTGTTGCTACACCGATCCCGGGCCGCATTGGGCGAGATTCCGGGGTCGTCACCGGCCGCTGCGCCATCGTCGGGCCCACCGGAGACGGCGCAGGCCATCCCCGCAACACCGGGCGTGCCTGGTGCCACCACGAGCGACGATCCCGACCGGCCTGCTCCACCGGCGTGGGACCCGCTGGGTGCGGCACCATTCGCCTGGGATCTGCCGGAACCCTCAGCGCCGCCAGCGCCCCCCGGCCCACCGCGGTGGGCCGGATCAAAGATCACTCCGATCACCCTCGGGCTCGCCCTGCTGGCAGGCGGGATCGCACTGGCCTTCGCGCCTGGGCTCTCAGCCGCCCAGGTCGCCGCGATGCTGCTGGGTGTGGTGGGGCTCGGCCTGGTGGTCGGCTCGTTCCTGCAGGGCGGGCGGGGCCTTGTCCCCGTCGCTATTCCTCTGGCCCTACTCACCTGGGTCCTCAGTGCCGCACCAACGTCTGATTTTCAGGTCGGCACCCGCCATTGGAGCCCGACGACCACCGCCGAGTTGCAGAAGAAATACTCAGTCACCCTGGGCAATGGCGATCTAGACCTCTCCCACCTCCAATTGACCAATGGTCAGACGGTGCAGACAAATGTCGCCGTCGGTGTCGGCGAGACTCACGTCTACCTACCGCCGAACGTCGACGCTCAGGTGAGCTGCCGGACACAGGTGGGGGATGTCGATTGCCTCGGCCGGACCGACTCCGACGGCAGCCCATCCCGGGTGACCCTGACCGACACCGGGGCCGATGGCCCCGGCGGCGGCACCCTGATCCTGGACGTGCACTCCGGTGTCGGCCAGGTACACGTGGAACGCACATCATGAACGAGACGGAACCGACCATGCCTAACTCAGGACCGAGCCACCTCGACGAGACGGCTGCGCCAGCGCCGCACCGTGGGCCGGACCTGCTGCCTCTGATCGCCGGGTTGGGCGCGTTGGGAATTTCCGCCGCGACCTTGCTGGGTGGCATCGCCTGGTTGCCGGACATCGACAGCCGGTGGGTGCTCGCCGCCCTAGCGCTGATCATCGGACTACTGCTGGTGATCGGCTCCCTGCGTCCCCAGAAGCGCTGAGCATGGCGCCTGCACCTAGCGAGAGCTGTCACGAGCTGAACGTGAGCCTGCAACGCCTCTAGCCGGGACTGGCATCGGGATCGTCAACTGCCAAGATTGCCGCGGAGAGTGCCTCGCGCACGCGTGTGTGGAGTAGGGCACTGGCCTGACGGTCGGTTCGGACTTCCACCAGTCGGGTACCCCCGCCCTTCAGGGCACCCGGCAGTTCATCAGCGATGGTTACCCGCTGGAAGTCCCATCCGCTGGCGGCGGCCATGTGGGCGAAATCCACCCCGTGGGGAGTGCCGAAGAGCTTCTCGAATTTCGCCATCCCCGCGTAGGGCAGGAATGAGAAGATCCCGCCACCATCGTTGTTGACCACCACGACCGTCAGGTCCGGACGCGGCTCGCCGGGGCCGATCACCAGGCCGTTCTGGTCGTGGATCAGCGCGAGGTCACCAAGCATGGCGACGGCGGGGCCGCCGCCGGCCACCTGGTGAGCCAGCGCTGCGCCCACGGCAGTCGAGACGCACCCATCGATACCACTCACCCCCCGATTGGCCAGCACCCAAGGCCCCTCCCCGGCGCGCATGGCCAGATCGAGGCAACGGACCGGCATGCTAGACCCGACAAAGAACAGTGCGTTAGCACCAACCAAGTCAGCCATTTCCCAGGCCAGCCGCAGTTCGCTGAGGTCATGCTCCCGGCCCAGGATGCGCTCCAGTTCATCTCGAGCCGCCAATTCCATGCGCTGCCATGCGGCAAGCCAGTCAGATGGATGGCGTGTGCAGTCCAGGACGGGGAGAGCATGGATTACGCGGGTCGCTGTGCGAGTCGGGTCCGCCCAGTGAGCGCACGGGTCCACCACAAGGTGTGGAACCTGGGGATAAAGAGCGAGGAGAGCCTTAGCCAATCCCGGTTTACCGACGGTGATTATCACATCAGGGCAATATCTGTCGGCCACGTCAGGAATTGCCACGAGTTGGCTGTACGTCGTCACAGCGTTCGGGCCGAACCGGGCCCCGCTCATCGGCTCCGCAAAGATGGGCCACCCAGCCGCTTCGGCGAACGCCACCGCACGCTCGGGCGCCACGGCACCATCTGCTGCCACGAGGATTCCCCGCTCAGGCAGATCCGCCAGCTTCACAACCGGATCGACAATCGCTGAGACAGACCGTAGGTCATCCGTCCAGGGCCTTCCGTCGGATCGCCCGTCCAGGGGTTCCGGCCACGCCTCATCGGCGGAGTCCGGCAGCAGCGGCTCCCGGAATGGCACGTTGAGGTGCACGGGCCCCTTCCCCTTGGCAGCCGACAGCGCCCGGCAGATGACCGACCGCCAATAGGCGGCCATCCCTGGTCGAGCCTCGGCAATACCGAACTCGGTGAAGAAGCGAACAGCATCCCCATACAGCTTGGTTTGATCGACCGTCTGGTTGGCGCCGGTACCCCGCAATTCCGGCGGCCGGTCTGAGGTCAGCACGACGAGCCCTACCTGGGAGTGCGAGGCTTCCAGCACCGCCGGATGGAAATTGGCCGCCGCCGTACCGGAGGTGCACACGACCGGTACTGGATTGCTGGACGCTTTGGCCAAGCCGAGCCCGAGGAAAGCAGCCGAACGCTCATCGATCCGGACATGCAGCCGGATCCGGGGATGCTCCGCGAAAGCGATCGCCAATGGCGCGGATCGTGAACCCGGAGCGATCACCGCCTCGGTGACCCCCCCGCGGGCGAGTTCGTCCACGAGGACACGAGCCAGTGCCGTCCCCGGATTCAGCATGCGTTCCACAACCTCCAGCTGGCGCTCACTCAGCAGAACCTTGCGATTCGATGATCTTCACAGCGACATGCGCGACCAGCCGGTCATCTGGATCACCGAGGTCGAGCGCGCTGATCGCTTCGATGCGCGCGATCCGGTAGGCGACCGTGTTGGTGTGCAGGTGCAGCATCCGGGCGGACTGCTTGTGACTGCCGTGATGCTGCAGGTATACCGACAGGGTTCGCACCAGCTCAGTGCGGTGCTCGGTGTCATAGTCCAGCAACGGCCCGAGCACGTCGCGGGCGAATCCCATCAGCTGCCGCATATCGCCGATCGTGCACAGCAGCCGGTAGATGCCCAGCTCCTCGTAACGGACTGGCTGGCCCGCTCGACCCAGCCGCAGCCCCAGGTCGATTGCGCGCTCGGCTTGCCGTACCCCGCGGGGCAGCAGTTCCGGCGACTCCACTAGTTCGCTCACCCCGCAGGTGACGCCTGAACCCAACCGGCACATCGCCGATAGCGCATCGGCGCTCGGGTCACCAGGGACGATCACAACCAGCGCGCCGTCTCGCACCGCTGCCCCCGCACCCGGCACTATCGATGCGACTTGCTGGGCCCAAGTCCCGACAGCCCGATTCCCGGGGGCACAGCCCGGGGCGCAAGGCGCTGGCCGCAGCATCGCGACCCGCAGGGGTGCGTCATCGTCCAAGCCGAGCGAGCGGGCCTTGCGCCGCGCGTCCTGAGCGTCCAGAAAATGACCGGAGACCAGAGCGTCGACCACGCTGCTGCGGTAGCGCAGGTCCAACTCTGCACTGGTCTGCTCGTGCGCGAGAGTCAACGCGAACAGCGTGGCTGCGTAGGTGACGGTAAGGAACTCGGCGTCATCGAGTTGGGTTCCGTACCCGTTTCCCGCAGTCACCTCATCGAGTACCAGCAGGTAACCCAGGCTGGTCTCGCGGACCGCTACGGGCGCCACCAAGCAGGCTTGATCCAGCAGCGAGCCGGGGATCGCAGGAATTCGTAGCGGCCGCCGCGCGGCTTCCAGCGCGCAGAGTAGCCGGTCGACGCTGGGATCGGTCCGATTCCAGCGCAGCCCCCGCAACGAATCCGATCCGCCGGCCTGAGCCCGCAGCCGGAACGCCGTGTCGAGCAACACGATCCGCTTACCGACCAGCCGGGCAAAGACCTCGGTGAGCCCCACCGGGTCTGCCCCACCCAGTGCTGCATCCGCCAGCTCGTCGCAGACCGCCATGGTCCGCCGGTAGATCGAATTCTGGCGGGACAGCCCGCTCAGCGCGGTGCCGTGCTCCCTCGCGAGTGCACGCTCGGGCATACCCGAGGTGGCCATCAACTCCCCCGTAGCCGCACAAGAGCGCTGACCAGCCGCGCTGCCTGCTCGTCGACCCCGCTGGGCACCTGGACCACGACACCGGAGATCAGCTGCCGCAACTTCTCCACCGCTCCCACCGAGAACTCGACAGCCTGCTCGGGATTTTCCCGGTGGCGTCGGGCGGCAGCCAATGCCGACGGCGGAATCGACCCCTCCGGAACCTCATAGGACAGCCGTTGCAGGGTCCGGACGTCCGCGAACGGCGCGAGCGTCGCGAGCACCGGCAACCCCACCCCGCGAGCCCTCAACATGCCGAGAACCCTGGCTGCCTCCTCGACGTCGTAGATCACATCGGTAACCAGGAAATGCGCGCCGGCCCGGAACTTGGACTCCGCCCTCTCCAACTCGCTCGCCACGTCGCCGGCGGCGGTGTGCAGGGCCCCACCGATCACGAACCGAGTGTGTTCCGCGGTGGCCACACCCCGCCAGTCGATACCATCGTTGAGGGCACCGAGCATCGCGATGAGCCCGACCGAGTCGACGTCCCACGGGGTTCCACCAGGGGCAATGGGATAGTCGCCCGCCACCCGCGGGCTGCCGGTACGGCACACCACCATCCGCAGGCCCAACGCGTGTGCACCGAGCAGGTCCGCCTGCAGGGCGGCAAGGTTGCGGTCCGCGGCCTCCACCGGCAGCAGCACCTCACTGCCTACCCGCTCCCGGACCACCACGGCGGCACCGACCGGGCTGATCCGCGCGGCCGGCGGTGCTGCTTCGATGATCGCCAGTACCCCTGCGCCAGCTGCCCGCAGTGTGGTCGCCCGCTCCAAAAACTTCGGCACCTGAGGTCCGTTGGGCGCCTGCAACCCGGCGGCCACCACCAGCTCGCGCTCCCACGGCCATCCAGGGGGCGGGGGCACCAGCCGGGTCCCGGCCGGCTGGTGCCCCCGTCGCGACGGCGCACCGGCGGTAGGGCGCCGCTGGATCGGGGGCAGTGCCGCCACCGCCCGGGAGATCGCCCGCACGTGGGCCGGTGTCGTCCCGCAGCACCCGCCCAGCAGGGTGGCCCCCGCGGTCACGAACCGCTGGACGGCTTCCGCGAAATAGGCCGCGTTGCGGGCGTAGCGCACCTGGCCACCGAGCCGTTGCGGGATCCCGGCATTGGGTTGGACGGACACCGGCAGCTCGGTGCCGCGCACCATCTCACCGACCACGCCCACCAGGACTGCGGGACCAACCGTGCAGTTAGCGCCCAGCGCGGCCACCGGCAGATCGGACAGTACGGCGGCGGCCTCCGCCGGATCCTCGCCACGCAGAGTCCGGCCATCATCGCCAAAGGTCAGCTGCGCCACCACCGGTAGGCCGCTCTCCGAGGCGGCCACCTCGACCGCTTCGATCAAGGATTCGAGGTCGCCGAAAGTTTCCAGGATCAGCAGATCGACCCAATTGCACAGCGCGGCAATCTGCTCGCGAAGGGTCTCCGCTCGCGCACTGGCGGGTACTCGGCGGACCGCGGGCGCGCTGACCGCTGGTCCGACCGACCCGGCGACCAGCACCGGATGCCCGGCGCGCTGAGCTGCCTCACGGGCCAGCCGGGCGCCGGCGATGTTGATCTCGGAGACACTGGCCTCGAGTGCGGACCCGGACAGCCGCAACCGGTTTGCGCCGAAGGTGTTGGTCTGCAGGATCCGGGCGCCCGCGCTGACGTACGCCGAATGCAGGTCTCGGACCAGGGCTGGACGCGACAGGTTCAGTTCAGGCAGCGAGCGGTCCAGCGGAACCCCGGCCGCATGCAGCATCGTGCCCATCGCGCCGTCGCACACCACCACCTGACCCGCGCGCAACTCTTCCAGCACCGCTTCAGGCTCCGTTGCGTCCACGCCTCTCGCCTCCCGAGGCGAATTCTCCCCCAGCTCGGCGAAAACATCGAGCACTCGTGAAGTCTCTGGACTCAAGGCGCATTACCGGACTCTGCAGTTGAGCGGGTGTTGTTCGCCGAAACGCAGTGCGGTGCAGGTGGTTGGTTATTCGGGTGCGATTCCGTGCTGTTTGAGCAGGAGGAGGCCGAGTTCGCGGGCGCGCGCGGCGGCCAGGGTGTCACCCTCAGCGGCGGCGACGATGGATCCCTTCATGAGGATGTGCCACTTGCGCGCGAACGAATCGGGGTCCGCCACCCCGGCTTGCTCTGCGAGCTCGCACAGGTAGCTGCGGATGTTCGCCAGGTGCCGGACACTCGCCTGCCTGACCGGACTATCCCGGTCAGTCACTTCGAGCAGCGTGGTCACAAAAGAGCAGCCCTCGAAATCCGGGCGGGCGAACCATTCGCCGAAAATGTCGAAGATGGCCAGCAGGCGCTGTGCTGGGCTCTCCCCCCGGCGCTGCGACTCAGCCCGCACCCAACCGTGGGTCCAGTCAAGCTCGCGACGCTCGAGGAAGGCCAGAATTAGATCGTCTTTGGAGGCGAAGTTCCGATACAGGGTCATCTTCGCGACGCCCGCCTCGCCGATCACCGCGTCCACCCCGACGGTCCGGGTACCACGGCGGCTGAACAGCTCATAGGCCGCCCGCATCACCCGCTCACGGCCGCTCTCAGTATCGGTTCCGACGACGACGACGTCACTCTCGTCATCGGTTCCGACCACAACAACGACGTCGGCGGATTCCACCGCTTCTCGGGTAGGTTTCCGTGGGGACTTCGAGGGCACCATTGACCAATCCTGGGAGAAAAATTGACCCAGTGTACCAGTGGGGCGTTTCGACCCCGGAATGCTGCAGGTACCGAGTGATCACTGAGGACACGCCACCCCAGGTAATCGAGGTGCGCACAGCCACTGCGCGGGACCTGACAACCGTACGCCGGATCGTCACAGCGGCGTACGCCGAGTTCGAATCCTGTCTGACTCCGGCGAACTGGACTCGGATGACCAGCAACATCGCCAAGGTCATCGAACCGGACGCGCCGGGCCTGCTGCGGGTCGCGCAACTTGGCGATCAGGTCGCCGGCACGGTGACCTATCTGCCGCCCGGTGCCAAGGACTACCAGCGGGTGCCGCCGGACTGGGCGGTCATCCGGGTGCTGGCAGTCGACCCGGCGCTGCGTGGCCGCGGGGTGGCCCGCGCCCTCACCGAGGATTGCCTGGCCCTGGCCCGGGCGGATCACGCACCCGCAGTGGGCCTGCACACCGCGGAGATGATGGTGGCCGCACGCACGCTCTACGAGTGCTCCGGCTTCGTCCACCAGCACGACTTCACCCACCTGGATCTGCGGTTCAGCATCTACATGCGGCCGATGTGACGACGTGGCGGCACTGTTGCCGGCGGCTTCGCTGGCTCCTGCACTACTACCGCCGGTGCGTAGGCTGCTGCCATGAGCACCTCACTTCGGGAGCCGGTGCGGGTAGTGGTTGTAGATGACCACCAGATGGTGCTCGATGGGCTGCGCGCAATGCTGGCCACCTATTGCGGCCAGGTCGAGATCGTCGGTGAGGCCACCGAACCGCATCTTGCACTCAAGGTCATCACCTGGCAGGAGCCCGACATCACCTTGCTCGATGTCCGGTTACGCGGCTCCAGCGGATTGGACTTGTGCGCCGAGATCCAGAAACGTCAACTCGGCTGCAAAGTCGTGTTCCTGACCGTCTACGACGACGAGCAGTACCTCTACCAGGCGCTGCGCCTGGGCGCCGCCGGCTTCCTGCTCAAACGGGTGCGGGGTGCGGAGCTGGTGGATCACCTGCAGCGGATCCACCAGGGCGAGGTTCTGATCGATCCCAGCCTGGCGACGAAGGTTGCGATGTCGGTGGCTCACCTGCGTGGCGGGGAGTTCTGGCCGGGGGCGCGTCTGGGGCTGACCCAGCGGGAGAGCGAGGTGCTGGCGCTGATGGTGGCCGGGCTGTCCAACCGCGCCATCGCCGGACGGCTCACCGTCAGCGAGGAGACTGTCAAGACGCACGCCCGCGGGATCTACCGCAAGCTCGACGTGCCGGACCGCTCCGGCGCGGTGGCCGCCGCGCTGCGGGAGGGAGTATTCCAGTGATCCACTCGCGGCTCGGCCTGGCCGACGCCGATTCCGACGCCCAGCTGTTGCATCGGGTGATCGAAATCCTGTCGGCCGGGCTCGACCTCGACGGGATCGCCCAGCGGGTCGCTGATCTGATCACCGAGACCACCTCCACCGACGTCTGCTTCGTGCACCTGCTGGATCCGGCCGGCGACCGGTTGCAGCTACGCGGCGCCACGCCGCCGTTCGATCGGCTCGCCCGGCGTATCGAGCTGCCGCTTGGCGAGGGGGTGTCGGGATGGGTCGCCGCGCACTGCCAGCCAGTGGTGATCACCGACAACAAGCGGGAAGACCCCCGGTACCGCTACATCCCGGAGTTGCGTGGCGAGGAGTTCGTCTCCATGGCCTCGGTGCCGATGCTGACCAGGCCCGGCGATCTGGTCGGGGTGCTCAACGTGCACACCCGGGACCGCCGCGAGTTCACCGAGGCCGACGTCGGACTGCTGGGCTCGGTGGCGGGTCTGATGGCGGGCGCCATCGAGAACGCCAGCCTGCACAGCCGGCTCACCGAGCGGGAAGAGGCGATGGAGCGCTTCGCCGAGCAGATCGTGCTGCTCCAGGAAACCGAGCGCCGCCGGCTCGCCGGCGAGATCCACGACGGCATCAGCCAGCGTATCGTCAGCCTCTCGTTTCACCTTTCGGCCGCGGCGGACGCGGTTGCCACCGACCCGGCCGGCGCGGCCAAGCAGATCGCCCGCGCCCAGGAACTGGCCGCGGGGGCACTGGATGAGACCCGCAACGCGATCGCCGGGCTGCGCCCACCCGTACTTGATGACCTCGGGCTGGCCGCGAGCCTGGAGAGCCTCGCTCGGTCGACCCCGCTGCTCAACGTGCAGGTGAACACCATGACCACCGTGCTGCCCGAACACGTCGAAACCGCGGTCTACCGGATCGCCCAAGAGGCGCTGCAGAACGTGATGAAGCACGCCAGCGCCGCGCACGTCCAGCTAAGGCTCTCAGTGTCCCCCGGTGCAGTCCTGCTGGAGGTCTCGGACGACGGCGTCGGCTTCGACCCGGCCACCACTCCGGAGCGCGCCGGGCCGGTGGGGTATGGACTGCCCGGCATGCAGCAACGCGCTGAGCTGCTAGGCGGGCAGCTCACCGCAGAAAGCAGGCCTGGCCGCGGCACCGTGGTGCGACTGCGTGTCCCGTTCAGCCAGGAACACTAGTCTTGCGCCCCGTCAGGGCCAGCTCTGATCAGGCGCGAGTTGAGCGTATCGACCGCTTGGGCTGCGACCTCGGCGGCGTGCGCAGCCCGGCCGGCCAGATCACCGCCAAGCTTGCCAAGTTCGACGTTGAGCCGGACCAGCTCGGCGGCGGCCCGTGCGGCAGCGGCGGCCAGGGCGGCCGCGGTGAAGGCGTCACCCCGGAGGTTGGGGTTGCCTCGCTCGGCGAGCTCGGCTGCCTCGATGGCAATACCGCTGGCCGCCTCGGCGATCTCCGTCGGTACCCGGGCGGCCCGCTCCAGGCTGCGCCGGATCTGCCGGCGGCGAACGTCTGAATCGGGCTCGCGGGGCAGCGCGAAGGCGGCGAGCACGGCCTGGTAGGCCTCGGCGTCCTGCTCGGCCAGTGCAGCAACCTGGGTCCGGACCCGGTCCGCATGCGCCGCCCGTCCCGCCGCGTCGACCAGCTGCGGAGTGGAGAATCGGGCGGCCATCCCCAGCAGCCCGGCGGCCATGGCGGCGGTGAGTGCCGCTGCGCCGCCGCCGCCGGGCGTGGGCTGCCTGGCGGCGAGGTTGTCCAGCAGGTCAGCCACCGAACAGTCCAGCAGGGGAGTGCTGCGAGCTGAGATCACGAGAGACCGACGATCTCACCGCGGGAGTCGATGTCGATGCGGGTCGCGGCGGGGCTGGCGCTCAGACCCGGCATGGTACGCACGTCGCCGCAGATTGGGTAGACGAACCCGGCACCCACCGAAGCCCGGGCCTCCCGCACCGGAAGTACCCACCCGGTGGGCGCGCCCTTGAGTGCCGGGTCCGAGGAGATCGACAGGTGCGTCTTGGCGATGCACACCGGCAGCCGTCCGAACCCGTTGCGTTCGTAGCTTTCCAGCTGCCGGGCTGCCTTGAGGTCATAGTCCACCGCTTGCGCGCCGTACACCCGCAGCGCCACGGTGAGGATCTTCTCCCGGAGGGTGGCGTCATCGGGATACAGGAAGGCGAACTGGGAGGGCTCCTCGGCGGCCTCGGCGACGGCGGTGGCGAGCTCAGCGGCGCCCTTGCCGCCCTCGGCGAAGTGCGTGCACAGTGCGGAACGGGCACCCATGGCGTCGGCTATTTCCCGGATGGCGGCATGCTCGGACGGGTGATCGGTGGGGAAAGCGTTGATCGCGACGACCGGTGAGACGCCGTGGATCCGGACGTTCTCGATCTGCTTACGCAGATTGGCCGCGCCGGCGTGCACGTCATCGGGGTTCTCGGCCAGCATGGCCTCCGGCAGCGGACGACCGGCGCTGACCTTGAACCGGCCGGAGTGCGTCTTGAGCGCGCGCACCGTGGCCACCAGCACGGCCGCGTCCGGCCGTAACCCCGATGCGCGGCACTTGATGTTGAAGAACCGCTCGGCGCCCATGTCGGCACCGAAACCCGCCTCGGTGACCAGGTAGTCACCGCAGTGGATGCCGATCAGATCTGCGATCACCGAGGAGTTCCCGTGTGCGATGTTGCCGAAGGGCCCGGCGTGCACCAGCACCGGTGTACCTTCCAGCGTCTGCAGCAGATTGGGCTTGATCGCTTCCCTCATGATCACCGTCATCGCCCCGGCGGCCTGCAGGTCCTCAGCCGTGATCGGCTGGTCATCGCGGGTGTGGCCGACCACGATCCGCCCCAGCCGGGACCGCATGTCCTGCAACGAGGTGGACAGTGCCAGCACCGCCATCACCTCGCTGGCCGCGGTGATGTCGAACCCGCTCTGCCGGGGTACGCCGTCAGCTTTTGATCCGAGCCCGATCACGATGTTGCGCAGGGCCCGGTCGTTGACGTCGAGCACCCGGTTCCAGGTGATGCTGTGCGGGTCGAGGTCGGTGCCGTTGCGTTGTTGCAGCTGGTTGTCGATCATTGCGGCGAGCAGGTTGTGCGCCGCAGTCACCGCGTGCATGTCTCCAGTCAGGTGGAGATTGAGCGTCTCCATCGGCACGACCTGGCTGTAACCGCCACCCGCCGCCCCGCCCTTGATCCCGAACGTTGGCCCCATCGAGGGCTGCCTGATCGCAACCGTAGCCCGCTTGCCGATATGCGCGAAGCCCTGCCCCAGCCCCACGGTGGTTGTGGTCTTGCCCTCCCCGAGCGGAGTCGGCGTGATCGCTGTGACGACCACATACTTGGCCTTGGGCACCTGCGCCAGCTCGTCGATCGCCGCAGTCTTGATCTTCATCACGTGCTCGCCGTACGGCTCCAGCAGGTGCGACCCCAACCCCATCGTCCCCGCCACATCCACCAGGGGCGTCAGCGTCGCACCACGCGCGATCTCGAGATCACTAGGAAAAGCCACCGACGGGCTCCCTTCGGGTTCACAACCGGCATCATCCGGGCACCGCAGTTCCAGCCGCCATGATCACGCATTGGGTGCCCACGGCGACACGATTTGTCACGCAACGCACACAAGCCGTGATCATCAACTTGGGAGCGGGTTGGTGAACTCCTAGTAGCGGTAGTGGGCGGGTTTGTAGGGGCCCTCGACGTCTACGTCGATGTATTCGGCCTGGTCCTTGGTCAGCTTGGTGAGTTCGCCGCCGAGAGCTTCGACGTGAATCCGGGCGACCTTCTCATCGAGCACCTTGGGCAGGACGTAGACCTCCCGGTCGTATTCCTTGTGCTTGGTGAACAACTCGATCTGGGCGATTACCTGGTTGGAGAACGAGTTCGACATCACGAAGCTGGGGTGCCCGGTGGCGTTGCCCAGGTTCAGCAGCCGCCCCTCGGACAACACGATGATCGAATGCCCGTCCTTGAACGTCCACTCGTCCACCTGCGGCTTGATCACCAACCGGCGAGCGCCCGACCGGCGCTCCAGCCCGGCCATGTCGATCTCGTTGTCGAAGTGCCCGATGTTGCCCAGGATCGCCTGGTGCTTCATCCGCGACATGTGATCGACCGTCACGATGTCCTTGTTTCCCGTGGCGGTGATGATGATGTCTGCCTTATCAACCACGTTGTTCAGGGTGTCGACGGTGAAACCATCCATCATTGCCTGCAACGCGCAGATCGGGTCGATCTCGGCCACCACCACCCGGGCGCCTTGGCCCCGCAATGACTCCGCGCAGCCCTTGCCGACATCGCCATATCCGCAGACCACGGCCAGCTTCCCGGCGATCAAGACGTCGACCGCGCGGTTGATCCCGTCGATCAGCGAATGCCGGCACCCGTACTTGTTGTCGAACTTCGACTTCGTCACCGAGTCGTTGACGTTGATAGCCGGGAACAGCAGTTCGCCCGCCGCGGCCAGCTGGTACAGCCGGTGCACCCCGGTGGTGGTCTCCTCGGTCACGCCGCGGATCCCCTCGCCGATGGCCGTCCATTTCCCCGGTGTCGCGTCCATGGAGGCCCGTAACACGTCCAGGAACACCTTGTGCTCATCCGAGTCGTTGTCGTCGGCGCTGGGCACCACACCGGCCTTCTCGAAGGTCGTTCCTTTGTGCACCAGCAGGGTGGCGTCCCCGCCATCGTCCAGGATCATGTTCGGTCCGGCGCCATCCGGCCAGGTCAGCATCTGCTCGGTGCACCACCAGTACTCCTCCAGCGTCTCGCCCTTCCAGGCGAAACAGGGCACCCCCTGGGGCTCCTCCGGGCTCCCGTGCGAGCCCAGCACCACGGCCGCCGCGGCATGGTCCTGGGTGGAGAAGATGTTGCACGACGCCCACCGCACCTCGGCGCCGAGGCTGACCAGGGTTTCGATCAGCACCGCGGTCTGCACGGTCATGTGCAGCGATCCGGAGATCCGCGCCCCGCGCAACGGGAACACATCCGCATACTCGCGCCGCAGCGCCATCAAACCGGGCATCTCATGCTGCGCCAGCCGGATCTCGTTACGCCCGAACTCAGCCAGACCCAGATCGGCAACGGCGAAATCTATCCCAGCACGGCTCTGTAGTTTGTTCTCAGCGGCAGGCGCCACAGTCATCGAATGCACGCTCCTTGGATTCGAGGGTTGGCGCTCACGCGCGTACGTGCGCGGCCACCTCGGCCGCGCTGTCGGGCCCGTAGGCTTCGCTGAAGCGCTCCAGGAAACTCTCCGGTTCAAGCTTATGCTCCTGAGTTCCCACCGACTCGATCACCAGCGTAGCCAGCATGCAGCCGAGCTGAGCGGCTCGCTCATCGCCCACTCCCCACTGCACCCCGGCCAGGAAACCGGCCCGGAACGCGTCACCGACGCCAGTCGGATCCGCCTTGCCCAGCTCCTGCGGCGGAGTCACCGAGATGACCGGTTCGCCCGGCCGTTGCACGGTCACACCTTTCGCGCCGCGAGTCATCACCGAGACGCCCACCCGATCCAGGATGTCCTCCTCGCCCCAGCCGGTCTTGCGTTCAAGCAGGCCGCGCTCGTAGGTGTTGGTGAACAGGTACGCGGCGCCCTCGATCAGCGGCTTGATCTGATCGCCGTCCAGCGAGGCGAGCTGCTGGGACGGGTCCGCGGCGAACGGGTAACCGAGATCCCGGCACTCCTCGGTGTGCCGCAGCATTCCCGCCGGGTCATTGGGGCCGACCAGCACAAGATCACACTCACCGAAGCGGTCCACGATCGGCTTCAGTTCGATGTCACGGGACTCGCTCATCGCGCCGGGATAGAACGAGGCGATCTGGTTCTGGTCGGAATCGGTGGTGCACAGGAACCGGGCGGTGTGCTGGGTCTGCGAGACGTGCACCGCGCTGACGTCTACGCCATGGGCGGAGAGCCACTGCCCGTACTCGGCGAAGTCGGCCCCGACCGCGCCCACCAGCACCGGCGCCAGCCCGAGGCAGCCCAGGTTGAACGCGATGTTGGCGCCCGCCCCGCCACGATGGATCGCCAGGTCCTCCACCAGGAATGACACTGAGAGGTGGTCGAGTGCCTCGGGCACGATCTGTTCGGTGAACCGGCCAGGAAAGACCATCAGGTGATCGGTGGCGATCGACCCCGTGACGATGATGCTCACGCGTTCCCCTCTCTCAGACGACTGCCGGCTCGATACTGGCGGGTAACCCGGCGGACTCGCGCAGCTCGGCCGCCTTGTCCGTGCGCTCCCAGGTGAAGTCTGGATCGTTGCGGCCGAAGTGACCGTAGGCGGCGGTCTTAGCGTAGATCGGCCGGTGCAACCCCAGGTACCTGCGGAAGGCTGCCGGGCGCAGATCGAAGTGTTCACCCACCAGCTTCTCGATGGTCGTCCGCGGTACGTGCTCGGTGCCGAAGGTCTCCACCAGCAATGACAGCGGCCGGGCGACGCCGATCGCGTACGCCACCTGCACCTCGACTCGATCCGCCAGACCGGCCGCGACGATGTTCTTGGCCACATACCGGGCCGCGTACGCCGCGGAGCGGTCCACCTTGGAGGGGTCCTTGCCGGAGAACGCGCCGCCGCCGTGCCGGGCGAATCCACCGTAGGTGTCCACAATGATCTTCCGGCCAGTCAGCCCCGCATCGCCGACCGGACCACCGATCACGAACCGTCCGGTCGGGTTGACGAAGAGGTTGTCCGCCAACTGCGCCTCGTCGTAGAAGTCAACGGGCAGTTCCGCGAGCACCACGTGCTTCCACAGATCCGCCCGGATTTGCTCCAAGGTGACCTCCTCGGCGTGCTGGGTGGAGATCAGCACCTTTTCCACCCCGATCGGCACGCCATCCCGGTAGCGGACGGTCACCTGCGTCTTGCCGTCCGGACGTAGGTAGGGCAACGTGCCGTCCTTGCGCACTGTCGCCAGCCGCTTGGACAGCCGGTGGGCGAGCGCGATCGGCATCGGCATCAGTTCGGGAGTCTCGTTCGTGGCGTACCCGAACATCATCCCCTGGTCGCCCGCACCGGCGCTGTCCAATTCGTCCTCGGACAGCTGCCCGCGCCGCTCCTGGGCCACGTCGACGCCCTGGGCGATGTCCGGCGATTGCTTGTCCAGCGCGATCAGGACCGCGCAGCTGTGCCCGTCGAAGCCGAAGCTTCCGTTGTCGTAGCCGATGCGGCAGATCGTGTCCCGGACGATCTGGGTGTAGTCCAGCATGCCGGGTGTGGTGATCTCACCCGCGAGCACGACCATCCCGGTGGTGATCAAGGTCTCGCATGCCACCCGCGAGTTCGGGTCCATCGTCAACGCAGCGTCCAGCACGGCGTCGGAGATCTGATCGGCGATCTTGTCCGGATGGCCCTCAGTCACCGACTCAGAGGTGAAGAGGAATTCGACGGACTCCAACTGGGTCATGCGATCACGCTCCTTGCTCGACGACTGGTTCCAGGGTCGGCACCGGCTGGGTGGACTGCGGCTGAGAGGACCGCGGCTGGGCGAGCAGGGTTCGGCGGACCGCGACAGTCCCTTTTACCATCGCTACCAGCTTCGCTCGTGCTACATCGGTGGACAGGTGGCGTAGTCCACAGTCGGGATTGATGATTAACTTTTCAGCTGGGAACGTGTCCAGCGCCTTCCGGATGCGCCGAGCGATGAGATCGGCGGATTCAATCTGTTCGGTCTTGACGTCCACCACGCCCAGCCCGAGGGCACGGTCCCAGCCGAGCCGCTGGATCATGTGCAGGTCCTCGTAGCCTTTGCGGCCGAACTCGAGGATCAACTGGTCCACGTTCGCGTCGAGCACGGCAGGGAACAGGAAATCGTAATGGCCTTCCCAGGATGGCCGTGAGTAGCGGTTGCCGTAGCAGACATGTAACCCCCAGGTGACGTCCACGCCGCGGGTCATGATGTTGATCGCCTCGACGGCTATGTCGACGTCCTCGGGGTAGCCGGCCAGGAAGGGCTCATCAATTTGCAACAACTCCGCGCCGGCCTCAGCCAGCACTCGGGCCTCAGCGTTAAGCGCCTGCGCCAGCGCCCGTACCAGGTCCGCAGACTTGGCATAGGCCTTGTTCTGGACCCGGCGAGATAGCGAGAAAGGGCCGGTGAAGCTGAATTTGACCGCGCGGTCCGTGTGCTGGCGAGTGAAGCGATAGTCCTCGGCCAGGCCCAGCGGCGGCGAGTCAACTGGCAACGGGTCCGCGACGACGGGAGAGTCGTAGTAATCGTAATAGAATGACTTGACGGTCACCGGAACGTGCACTCCCGGTATCCGGGCCAGCAGGTAGTCGATGTCGTTGTCTCGCCGCAGCTCCCCGTCGGTCACGATGTCGATCCCGGCGGTCTCCTGGTCCTTGAGCGCCGCCTTGATCGCCATGTCGTGGATTTCGCTGAGGTGGCTGCGGCTGATCCGGTTCCGGTAGTAATCGGTTTTGAGCCGCTCAAGCCACTCCGGAACCGAGTACGACCCCACGACAGTGGTGGGTAGCACAGGCAGCATGTCAGTCCCTCACTGCGTCAGTCTCTCACTTGGGCAGTCATGGTGACGATGTTTGTACCGGTTCGATGCGCGAACCGCTGGAAGTCCACATCGAAACCCTTCCGGCGACCGATATGTGCCAGCAGCGGCCCGTTGAGCCAGTTCACCACGGACCCGTCGTACTTGCCTGGACCGCGAAAGCCGGTGCGATAGGAATGTACATCGGTAACGAACAGGTCATAACAGATGAGCCGGCCGTAGGGGTGGAGCAGCGGGACGGTGTCCACGAAGCTGGCTACCGCACCGTTGTTCACATGCATTCGGATAGCGGCGCCAGACTCCAGCAAGGGCCGCAGATTCTCTCCACTCACCGTGGGCGCGATCTGGTAGAGATCCAGCCCCACCAGTGGCACGTAGCGCTCCTCCAATCGCAGCTCCGCCCAGCTACGGCGCCAGAACTCCACCGCTGCCTCCACTGACGGGAAATGTGCCGGCAACGCCTCGGCGAGTAGAGCCGGCTGCAATCGCAGCAGCTTGCCGATCAATTCCGGTACTTGATCCGGCGTCGCGGATACCGAGTGCGCAATCGCGGCGGCTGCGTCGACGGGCAGGTATGCCCTGCTTTGCACGGTATAGGTGCGACCACCAATTTGGGCGACCTCGTCGCTGGGCAGATTATCGTAGACGTTGGAGATGTAGACCAGGAAGACCTTGTAGCCCAGAAAACCGAGGGCGGTCCGTGGCTGGGTGGCGTCCAGCACGAAAGAGCTGACGTGCTCTGCGTGGTCGGCGACCGCGGCCCTGGCAAGTTCCAGGACATGCGGTGAATAATCACACATCAGGTAGTGCAGCCGCCGGTAATACTCCTTACCGCATGCCCGGTCGAGCGCGATGAACTCATCGAGCCAGGTCTTCGCCTGCACTCCGTTACCCGGGCCCAGTTCCACCACGTACAGCTCATGGGGCAATGCATTGCGCTCAGCGAGGGAGTCCCACAACGTGAACAGACTGGTGATGATCTCTCGCACCGCATCCCGGTTCCGGGCGTCGCTTTCCCCGCCCGGCAGGGTTTTCTCGTACTGCTGCCCGGTAACCCGTTCCCACAAGTTCAGGGCCTTCCAGTACAGCGTATTGAACTCCCAGATCATGCTCCTGCTGGTTGCCGTCCACGGTTCGAGATAGATCCGGGAGAGGACGGTGCCGGTGCGGCGGGCCTGTATGAGTTCGCCGGTGAGCTGTTTCAGCGGGACGTCCGCGCTGCGGCGGACGTCGATGGCGACCTCCATCTCGTCCTCGGTCATCACCGCGGCCAGTGCCACCGGCGTCAACTCGGATTCGTGACCATGGGCCGCCAGGATCGGCCGGATATCGACGACGTCTCGGAAATTGTTGCGGTACTGCACCCAGTCACACACCACACGAACCCGGGACAGGTCCACCGAATCCTCGGCCAGCGCGTCCAGCACGGGGCCCAACGACGCCATTGCGTCTACCGGTTTGTTGCCGCGAAGCCTGCCCGTGGGACGAAAATCAACCAGCACGGCCACTGCCCTCCATCGTCGCTCTGCGGTCCGGTCGCGGGCGAATCAGGGCCTGCCCGTGGAGGGTCCTGCTCGTTGGAAAAAGACCGACCGGATCAGGAAGCATCACCGAACCCGGTGGAGCGGGTTGAACCCTGCTCCGCGCAGCCGGGCGATCGTCGCGCGGAGCAGCTCGATCTCCCGCTGGAGGAGCTCGACGGTGTCCATCTCTGGCACCCGGACAGTGTCCTCGATGGCGAGTAACGGACATCCACAGTGTGGACAGTTGACCTCGTGCGCCATCTCACCCTCCTGACGCCGCGACCGCCTCGGCTGTGAGGCGGGCCACACCTTCTAGTGAAGGGGGCACCCTGATCTGGGACAACCGGGTTCGGGCACGAAATCGGCAGCCACGCATTTGTGGTCAGCCCACAAACAGCCTCATCCGGGAAGCCCTGACCGTGACAGCGCAACGACGATGGTCTCAGACGCGGCTGCGTCTCCAGCCTCTCGTGGAGCCAGCGCCGACCCCTGCTAGCTGCAGCGCGAGGCACAGCAGCCCGGCCGCGATGAAGGTCGTGACGCCGAGCGGACCGATCGCACCTACGGTCAGGTCGAGTATCAGGGCGATGGCGAACAGAACAGCGGCGACGATGGCGAGCATGGTGATCTCCTTGGTCGGCTTATGTTCGCACCGAACTGGGCTGTTCGCACGACGAGTCATTCCCCGCCCGAACCGGGCACCTGAGCTGACAGGAAGGTCCGAGGGATACGGGCTACGCGATGTCCATCCGGATGCCGATCGAAGTCCGTGAGGTGCCGGTGGGACCGCCGACGTAATGCATCGGCCGTCCGTCCTGCTCGCCGGACAGCCCAGGTCCGCGCAGCAGCACCAAGCTGCCCTCGTCGGCCTGCCAGGTCCGGACGGGGTCACCGGACCGGTTGCGGCACAGCGTGAACGGCGCTGATCCGGCGACTGTGATCACCGCCACGAGAAGGGCGAACCGGCGCTGGTCACGGTGCGGGGTGATACCGATCGACCCTGGCTGGTAACGCTGGACCGCCACCTCGTTCGGCACCCACTCCGGCACGCCATGCGCGTGGATTCGCTGGACAAGCCGGTCGCGCAGGCAGGTGAGCACGGGATACCGGTCCATGTCGGCGGTCGGGACCACGAATGACTCGGCCTCCTGCCGGACCTGCCCGATCACAGGCTCCACCGGCTCGTACGGTCCAGCTGCTAGCTCAGCCGCTAGCTGGTCGCGAAACGGCTGACGGAAGGCTCGAGCGACGAATGCTGCTCCCCGGTCAGTGACTTCGCACAGCAGCGTGGACCACTCCAGATCGTGCAACATGTTCCCGGAACCGTGGTCAGTCCTTGTCGGGAGACCAGTAAGCCAGCATCTCGGCGAAGGTCTCGAACGCGGGCGCCGAGACGCCGTACGGGGCTTCGAGATGGATGCTCAGCGGGTAGCCGAGGTCAGCGACACCGTCGATCACCTGCTTGTAGAGGTCCAGCATGAGCTTGCGCTTCTGGTCGGGCGCGCTGTCGGCCAGCGTCCGCACAACGGTCTGCTCCTGCGCGACTACCTCGTTGCCCGGGTCCTGGATCAGCCAGTTGATCAAGCCTACCCGGTTCTCGAATTTCGGAACGAATCCGAATGAGAGGAGTATTTCCGGCCGGTGCTCGGTTGCCTGAGTGAAGTCCTTCAAAAATCCCACGATCGCATCGGAATACAGCAGCTGGGTCATGCCGAAGGTGGCGCCCTGGTTGCATTTGAAGTTGAAGCGGCCTTGTTCGCTGTTCCGGGTCGGGATGAGGATCACGCCGCGGTGGTGCACCACCTGATTGTAGATCGACAGCGCGTCGGTCGGTGCGACACCCGATCCCTCGCCATCGTTCATCGTGCGCGGGACACCGACGAAGATGATGCCTTCGATGCCGGCGCCCCGCAGATTTGCCAGCCGCTCGCCGAGGGTCAGCTCATCCAGGAACGCGGTGACTTGCGTACACAGCCCAGCCACCCCGGGCAACTCCGGTTTGATGGCCGACCAGAACTCGAGCACGTCCAGCTTGGGCTTCATCTCGACGGGCCTGTCGTCCTCTTCTTCGATCATCCCCGGGATCATCACATGCCCGATCCGGCCGTCAATGCCGAACTCCTTGGAGAGCTCGAGCACCTTCTGCGCCTCGTCAAGGGCCCGCTGCGTGCCGTGCTCGACATTCGGCGGGACGAGCTCGAGTGCGATGGTGTTGAGGGTCACGAGGCTGCTCCTGTCGTCTCCAGCTGGGCGTTCGACCGCTTGATGAGCGAACACAGTCTTCGGGGACAGGCCACAGGAGTGCCCAGGGGAGCGAACACCGCCGTTATCGCGGCGGGCGACTGAAGATCGGACACCCGTGTCCCCCTTCACCGCGACGGGCCGAATCTGGCCACAGGCCGCGCTCTGCCGGGAGCCTCACGATACAGATCTGTCTGCCCTGCCGTCGAGATTACCGGCGTAGCATCGCAAAAGCGTCGAGAACAGCGGCGGGACGTGTGTCTTCGTGCGCGGTGAGCTCAGTACTAAAACTGATGAGGGTCGGCACAGCGCACCTCCAACGTGGTGTTGAAGGCATAGGTGCTTGCTGCGTGGCTGAGGCATCGGGTGGCGTCCTCGGCGAGAGCCTCGGCGCGCTGCAGATGTGGTGTGACGGTGCCCCAGTCCGCCCAGCGATCCCGGGCAGCCGCGGTGAGCTCGCCGAGGTGGTGGGCAATCCGCGCCAGATCCCGGACCAGCATCAGGGTTTCCTCACCGGTGGCGGTTATCGGCGACGCAGCCGCCGTGGCCAGCGCCGCCGCTGCCGAGTCAATCGGAGCATTGATCGTAGATTCCATGACACGTCGCCACCCAAGTTCGATGCAGAACCACGCTCCTGAACAGAGCTGTCATCCGGGCGTCCTGATACACCCGCGTCCGGGGCGTTCACTGGCTTGGCCGGTGAACGCAGCGCCACTACTCCCACTCGATCGTGCCGGGGGGTTTGCTGGTTATGTCGAGCACCACGCGGTTGATCTCGGGTACCTCGTTGGTGATCCGGCCGGAGATTCGGGCCAGCACGTCATAGGGCACCCGGGACCAGTCCGCCGTCATCGCGTCCTCGCTGGAGACGGGGCGCAGCACCACCGGATGCCCGTAGGTCCGCCCGTCACCCTGCACGCCGACGCTGCGCACGTCAGCTAGTAGCACCACAGGGCACTGCCAGATGTCGCGATCCATCCCGGCCGCGGTGAGCTCCTCGCGGGCGATCGCATCTGCGGCGCGAAGGGTCTCCAGGCGTTCAGCGGTAACCTCGCCGATGATCCGGATCGCCAGACCCGGTCCCGGAAACGGCTGGCGGTGCACGATCGTCTCCGGCAGTCCGAGTTCCAGCCCGACCCGGCGCACTTCGTCCTTGAACAGTGCACGCAACGGCTCGACCAGCTCGAAGGCGAGGTCCTCCGGTAGTCCACCGACGTTGTGGTGGCTCTTGATGTTAGCGGTGCCTGAGCCGCCGCCGGATTCCACGACGTCCGGATACAGGGTGCCCTGCACCAGGAAGCGGATCTGCTCCCCGTGCCGGCCCGCCTCCGCCTGCAACTCCCGGGCCGCGGCCTCGAAGACCCGGATGAATTCCCGACCGATGATCTTTCGTTTCTGCTCGGGATCAACCACCCCGGCCAACGCGGACAGAAACCGCTCCCGGGAATCGATGGTGACCAGCGTGACTCCCGTCGCGGCCACATAGTCCCGTTCCACCTGAGCTCGCTCGCCGGATCGCAGCAGCCCGTGGTCGACGAACACGCACGTCAGGGCGTCCCCCACGGCTCGGTGCACCAGCGCGGCAGCGACCGCCGAATCCACCCCGCCCGACAACCCGCAGATCAACCTGCCGCCGCCGGTCTGCACCCGGACCGCCGCTACCGTCTCCTCGATGACGTTGGCGGTGGTCCAGCTCGGCCGGATGCCGGCCACCTCGTGCAGGAACCGGCGCAGGACCTCCTGTCCGTGCGGCGAGTGCACCACCTCCGGGTGGTACTGCACGCCGGCCAGCTGCCGGCGGGTGTCTTCGAACGCCGCGACCGGGGAACCCGCTGAGCTCGCGGTGACCGCGAACCCCTCCGGAGCGGCGGTGACCGCGTCGCCGTGACTCATCCACACCGGGCCCCGGGAGGGCAGCTCGCGGTGCAGCACGCCGCCACCGTCGAGCACCTGCAGGTCGGTGCGCCCGTATTCCCGGGTGCCGGTCCGTTGCACCGCGCCACCCAGGGCGTCAGCCATTGCCTGGAACCCGTAGCAGATGCCCAGCACCGGCACCCCGGCCTCGAACAGCGCCGGATCGACCCGTGGGGCGCCAGGTGCGTACACGCTGGCCGGGCCACCGGAGAGCACGATCGCGGCGGGTTTGCGGGCCAGTAACTCCGAAACCTGCGCGGTGTGCGGCACGACCTCGGAGTACACCTGCGCCTCGCGCACCCGCCGGGCAATCAATTGCGCATACTGCGCCCCGAAATCGATCACCAAGACCGTCATGGTGGCACGCTACGCGTGCCCTGTGAGTGGGGATGCGAGTCATAGCTCGCATCCCCACTCACAGGGCGGGCCGCGGGTCTGGCCCGCCCTTATCCGGCCAGAGGGCGCAGGCTCGCTCGGCCAGCGCGGTGATGGTCAGTGCCGGGTTCACGCCGAGGTTTGCGCTGACCGCCGAGCCGTCCACGACGGACAGACCCGGGTAGCCGTGCACCCGGTGATAGGCATCGATGACGCCCGCGCCGCTGGTTAACCCCATGGGGCAGCCACCGAGGAAATGCGCGGTGATCGGGATCTCGAACAGCTCGCCCCAGGTGCTGCCGGCCGTGCCACCGATGTGCTTGGCGGCGAGGTGGCTGGCCTGGAAGCCGGCCGGGATGAAGGTGGGGTTGGGCTCGCCGTGCCCGTACCGGG